>JBFXFK010000072.1:0-24144 GCA_050179135.1 Desulfatirhabdiaceae bacterium
AATTTGATATTTCAAATCTGAAATTTCAAATTTGAAATATCTATTTTGGAGGACAGCATGTCAGAAACACATGTGATCTGTCAGGAACCCGAGGTGGACTTTGTGGTTCTGGACCGGATCATCCAGGAAGAATATGGCGGAATGCGGGAAAAAATGATCATGATGATGCAGGCCATTCAGCGACATTATCATTTTCTGCCGGAACCGGCGCTGGTCTATCTGGGACAGGTCCTTGGCGTACCGGTCATCCGGATATACGAAGTCGCCACATTTTATGCGTCCTTCAGTCTGGTTCCCAAAGGCAAACATATTCTCCATATCTGTACCGGCACGGCCTGTCATTTGAAAGGCAGCGGCGGCATGGTTCGGCATGTTGCCGGAAAACTGGGAATCGAGCCGGGCATGACAACCCCGGACAGGGAAATTACCATGGAAACCGTCAACTGTCTGGGAGCCTGTGCCGTGGCGCCGGTCGTTGTGATGGATGAGACATACCATCCCAAGGCAACCGTGGGACTTTTGAATGAACTGATCGAGAACATCAACGCCGAATAGCGGAGATACCATGGCGATAGAACCCAATACCGCATCGGATATGGCCCCAACATCTCCCCGGACAGCCAAACTGGACAGTATCGAGGCGTTTGTCCGGTACCGTCAGACCCTTGTCGATTCGCTGGATTCCACTGCACCCCGGATTCTGGTCTGTTGCGGCACCGGGTGCAAGGCCATCGGCAGTCTGAAGCTGCTGGCATCCATGAAGGCGGCTGTGGAAAAGGCTGGAGCAGACATTCGTGTCATGCCGGAAATCAAACGGACCGGCTGCCACGGATTTTGCTCCCGTGGCCCGCTTTTGACCATTCTTCCCCAAAACCTGTTTTATCAGCGGGTCAAGCCGGAAGATGCCGAAGAAATCGTGCAGAAAACCGTTCTGGGTGGTGAAATCATCCCCCGATTTCTGTTTAAAGCCCAGAACTCGAAAGAAGCCATCGAAAGGGTCGATGACATCCCCTTTTTTGCCAGACAGACCAAGCTGGTCCTGAAACGGGTTGGAAAAATCGATCCATTTGACATTCAGGATGCGATCGCCAACGGGGCCTATACGGCGATGGCGCAGGTTCTGGGGCAGATGACCCCTCAGCAGGTGATAGAAGAGATCAAGGTGTCCAAGCTTCGGGGCCGGGGCGGCGCCGGGTTTCCAACCGGCCTCAAATGGGAATCCTGCGCCAGGCAGTCGGGCCGGCATTATGTCATCTGCAACGGCGATGAGGGAGATCCGGGCGCCTTTATGGATGCATCGGTCATGGAAGGTGATCCGCATGCGGTTCTGGAAGGCATGGCCATCGCCGCCTGGGCCATTGGCTCGGATCGGGGGTTTCTGTATGTCCGCATGGAATATCCGCTGGCTGTTCAGACCCTGTCCAATGCCATTCGTCAGGCCGAGGACATGGGCCTTCTGGGTCAGAATATTCTGGGAACCGGTTTCAATTTCCGCGTGTCGGTCTCGACAGGCGCCGGGGCCTTTGTCTGTGGCGAATCGTCTGCCCTGATGTCTTCCCTGGAAGGAAAAGTGGGACGCCCCCGGGCCAAGTACATCCGGTCCACGGAAAAGGGATTTCGGGACAGCCCGTCCAATCTGAACAATGTGGAAACCTATGCCAACATTCCGGAAATCATTCTTCGTGGCGGCCCCTGGTACACCACCCTGGGAACCGAACGCTCTGCCGGAACCAAGGTCTTTTCACTGACCGGCAATGTCAATAACGTGGGCTTGGTGGAAGTACCGATGGGGACCTCCCTGCGGGAAATCGTGTTCAACATCGGCGGCGGTATTCCCAATAAAAAACAGCTCAAGGCGGTTCAGACCGGTGGCCCATCGGGTGGATGCATTCCCATACCCGGGCGCTTTATCGACATCAATGTGGGATTTGGCAAGCTGGCTGAAATCGGGTCCATGATGGGATCGGGCGGCATGATTGTCATGGATGAAAACACCTGCATGGTCGAGGTCTCCCGGTATTTCATCAATTTTCTGGTCGAGGAATCCTGTGGCCAGTGCACCCCCTGCCGGGAAGGGCTGACGCACATGCGTCAAATCCTGACCCGGATCACCGAAGGAAATGGCCGGGAAGGGGATATCGAGCTGCTGGAAGAGATCGGCACATACACCAACAGTTTTTCCCTGTGTGGACTGGGAACATCTGCGGCAAACCCGGTCCTTTCCACCATCAAATACTTTCGGGAAGAGTACGAATCCCACATTCGGGATAAAAAATGCCCGGCTGGTGTCTGCAAAACCCTGTTCTATTATGAAATTATTCCGGAGATATGCACGGGTTGCGGCCTGTGCGGGAAACGTTGCCCGGCAAAGGCCATTTCCGGCGAAAAAAAGAAACCCCATGTCATTCATCAGGATTTGTGCATCAAGTGTATGGAATGCTACCGGGGATGCAAGTTCGATGCGATAAGAATCATGTAAAAGGATCCGACGCATGAAAATCATCATGGACGGAAAAGAGGTCATGGCGGAAAAGGGGCAAACCATTGTGGAGGTCGCCCGCCGCAATGGGATTTATATCCCGACGCTTTGCCATGTTCCGGGCCTGGAACCGGCCGGCATGTGCCGGGTCTGCGCCGTTGAATTGACCGAGCATCGCCGCACACGCCTGGTTACATCCTGCAACTATCCCCTTCGAAACGATGCGGAAATCCATACCGATACCCCCCGGCTGAGACAGGGTCGAAAAATGGCCATCGAACTGCTGGCATCCCGGTGTCCGGGCTCAACGGTGGTGCAGGAACTGGCAGAGCGGTATGGTGCGGATGTGAACCGGTTTCCGGCGGATGACAAAGGGTGCATCATGTGCGGTCTTTGCGCCCGGGTTTGTGAACGGGTTGGCGGCAATGTTTTGTCCCTTTCCGGACGGGGTGTCGAAATCACGGTGGATACATTTATGGGCCGTTTGTCATCCGATTGTATCGGATGCGGGGCCTGCGCGCAGATATGCCCGGTCAATGCCATTCGAATCGAAGATGTGGATGGATTCCGCCGCGTGCTGGTCAAGGGAAAGGAAACATCCCGGATTCCATTGCGGCGATGTACGGGTTGCGGCATTTATTTCGGGCCGGTCATCGATCTGAACCTGGTCATGGACCGGGCCGGCGAATCCGGTGTTCCGGTCCCCAATATCAATGTCTGCCCGGCCTGTTCCCGAAGGAACTTGGCCAAAAGGCTCCTGGAACGACATTTCGAGCAGTATGAAACCATTGCTGCTGAAGCATCTGTGGAAAGTTGATGCCATGACATCCGGAACACCATCCAGACTGACCGGGGATTATTATACATCCGGTTTTGCACCCACACCGGTGGAATCCGTTGCTGACGGGGATACCCTGATTTTGAATATCGGGCCCCAGCATCCGGCAACCCATGGGGTTCTCCGGCTGATTGTGGAAATGGATGGCGAATACATCAAACGGTGCGAGCCGGTACTGGGCTATATCCATCGCATGCACGAAAAGATGGGAGAGGTCAAGACCTGGCAGCAATACCTGCCCAACATGGGCCGGGTGGATTATCTGCACGCCCTGGCCTGGAACTGGGCCTATGTGGGGGCCGTGGAAAAACTGATGGGCCTGGCGGTTCCCACCCGGGCCGAATATATTCGGGTCATCACCTGCGAGCTGAACCGGATATCGTCCCATCTGCTGTGGTGGGGGGCCTATCTTCTGGATCTGGGTGCGTTTACCCCTATTGTGTATGCGTTTGCCGACCGCGAGCGTCTGATGGATATTCTCCAGATTGTGACCGGCTCCCGCCTGACCTATTGTTATTACCGGTTTGGCGGGGTATCGGCCGATATTGATGCCGCCTTCATCCGGCAAACCCGGGAGTTTCTGGCCGACTTCAAAAAGCGGCTGCCCATGTATCATGATCTGGTGACCGGCAACATGATTTTGCGGGGCCGGTGCGAGGATATCGGGGTAATGTCCGTGGAGATGGCCCGGCGGTACGGGGCCACTGGACCGGTTCTTCGGGGATCCGGCATGGCCAGTGATGTCCGGAAAACAGAGCCTTATTCGGTTTATGACCGCTTTGATTTCGATATTCCAACCGGCAAAAACGGGGATGCCATGGACCGGTATGACGTGCGGATGGCGGAAATGTCCCAAAGCATCCGGATTATCGAACAGGCGCTGGACGGGCTTCCGGATGGCCCTCATATCAGCCCGGATCTTCCGGAACGGATTATTCCCCCAAAAGGCGAGGTCTATTTTGCCGTGGAAGGCGCCCGCGGCAAGATCGGCATGTATGTCCTGAGTGACGGCACACCCAAACCCTACCGGATCAAGCTGCGTGCACCCGGATTTTCCAACCTGCATGTATTTGCGGAACTGGCGCAGGGGACAATTCTGGCGGATGCCCTGTCCATTCTGGGCAGTCTGGATCTGGTGATTCCGGAGATCGACCGATGACAGCGGCGGTAATGGCGATACTGGCCCATCCATTGGGTCGTCTGGTTGCGGCAATGGTGTTGACCATGGCCTTTGTGGGCGCATTGGGGCTGGTCATGGTGTATGTGGAACGAAAGGTGGCCGGGTTCATTCAGCGCAGGCCCGGGCCGTTCGAGGTTGGACCCCATGGCATTCTCCAGTCATTTGCCGATGCGGGCAAGCTGATCAGCAAACAACTGGTTTCGCCAATGGGTGCAGACAAACTCCTGTTCTGGCTGGCGCCCATTCTGTCTTTGGGTTCTGTGGTGGTCTGTTTTCTTCCCATCCCGTTTGGTCCCATTCTCACCGGCATGGAAGTGAATCTGGGGCTGGTGCTGGTCCTGACCTTTTCCGGCCTGAACACCCTGGCCCTGTGCCTTGCCGGATGGGGTTCCAACAACAAATACAGCCTTCTGGGATCGGCGCGCGCCGTGTCCCAGTCGGTTGCCTATGAAATTCCGTTGCTTCTGGCGGTTCTGGCCATTGCGTTTCAGACCGGATCACTCAATCTCTCGACCATTGTCGAATCCCAGGCACAGAGTCTTCTGTCCTGGAACGTGTTTTGTCAGCCCCTGGCATTTTTCATCTTTTTCATTTCCGGAATTGCGGAAACCAACCGGGCTCCGTTTGACCTTCCGGAAGCCGAAAGTGAGCTGACTGCCGGGTTTCACACCGAATATTCGGGCATGGGATTCGGCCTGTTTTTCCTGGCGGAGTATTCCTATATGGCCGTGATCTGTGCCGTGGCCACCGCACTGTTTCTGGGCGGATGGGGGGCGCCGTTTTTTCCGGGTCACTGGTGGTTCATGGCCAAACTGTCCGGACTGCTGTTTGTCATGGTCTGGTTTCGCTGGACATTCCCCCGGGTCCGGTTTGATCAATTGCTGAATATCTGCTGGAAATGGCTGATTCCTCTGGGATTGATCAACCTGGTCATCACAGCGCTGGTCATCAAGGTGGTGAGCTGACATGAAGCATGTTGCAAAAACCCTGAAAGGCCTGTGGAGCCTGGTTGTCGGCCTGAAAATAACCGGAGTCGAGCTGTGCAAACCCTGGCTGACGGTCCATTATCCGCGGCAAACGGTTGACAACCTGGCAACCTACCGGGGTCATATCGAGCTGACACCCAATGATGTTCATCCGGATATCCCCAAATGTATCCTGTGCATGCGCTGCCGGGACATGTGTCCATCCGGATGTATTTCCATTGGCATGCATGTGACCGGTTATGATGCGGACCCGCTGGATGAAGGGCTTTTTCTGTCACCGGAAATCCAGTCTCCACATTCCATTCACCAGGGTCCGCCGCCGGATAAGATTGACCGGATTCTGGACAGTTTTGATCTGAATTACAGCCTGTGCAGCCTGTGCGGCCTGTGCGTTCAGAATTGTCCGGTGGAGGCCATCCGGTTTTCGCAGAATGTTTATCTGATTGGAACGGACCGGAAGGTGTTTCAGATGGATCTGCTCCAGCGGTTTCGGGAGTAGAGACACAATGCATTACGTCTCTACAGAGAATCAAAGGAATTCGTCGTTTATTGCTCTGAAATTTCAAATTTCAAATCTGAAATATCACATTGGGGAATCATGGAAAATCTCGCCATTGTTGCATACGGGCTGTATCTCACGCTGATCATTGCCGGGGCAGTTGCTGCGGTTCGATGTCAGAATCTGGTGCGGTCCCTTCTGGGCCTGATTATAACCCTGTTTGGTGTGGCCGGTATGTATCTGCTGATGGCTGCCCCATTTATGGCCCTGATGCAGATCCTGATCTATGTCGGCGCGGTCAGCGTCCTGATTTTCTTTGCGATCATGCTGACCCGGGCGCCTGGTGGCGAAGCCGGATCAGAAGGCGATGGCATATGCTCCCGATACCGGTCCTTCATGGCGGTTTTGAGCGGTTTGCTGCCGGCGGGAATTCTGGCCGGAATGATTGTCAGGCGCGCACCGGCCGTCATGGCCCTGAAGCCGGAAGCGCCGCTGGATCGTTTGGGTCAGCAGCTTGTCGGGCCCTATGCCCTGGCGTTTGAACTGATTTCCGTGGTGCTTCTGGCCGCAATGGTCGGCGCGGTGCTGCTGGGGTTTGAGAGGAGAAAAAGCGGATGAGTCCTCTGGTATTGTTTCATCTGGCTGCCCTGATTTTGCTGGGTGTCGGCCTCTTTGGCCTGATCAGCCGAAAAACCCTGATCGGTATGCTGATCTCGGTGGAGCTGATGTTAAACGGTGCGGGTCTTGCGCTGGTTGCATCCAGCCGGCTGACGCCTGCAGCCGATGAACTGGGACAACTGGGAGCGCTTCTGGTCATGGGGCTTGCGGCCGCGGAAGCCACCCTGGTTCTGGCCATGATTCTGGTGATTGCAAAACGATCCGGTACGTCCGAAAGTGACCGGTTGACCATGCTGCGGGGTTAGAACATGATGATGGAAACCAGCGCCCTGATCTGGCCGCTTCTCTTTACCGGTGTATCACCGGCTGCCATTTGGCTGTTCCGGCACAACATCAATGTACGGGAAGGGGTGTCTTTTGGCGCCGGCATTTTGACGTTTTTTACCATTCTGACGTTTATCCCGCCGGTGCTTCGGGGCGATGTTCTGACCTGTTCCCTGTTCGTGATTCTGCCCGGTGTCGAGGTCAAGCTGGGGGTTGACGGACTGACCCTTATCTTTGCGCTGGTTGCATCATTTTTGTGGATTCTGGCCACGGCCTACAACATCGGTTACATGCGATCCCTGAAGGAGCATGCCCAGACCCGGTATTATTTCTGTTTTGCCATTGCCATCTTCGGCGCGGTCGGTGTGGCCATGTCGGCCAATGTCTTTACCCTGTATCTGTTTTATGAAGTCATCACGGTTTTCACCTATCCCCTGGTCGCCCATCATCAGGATGAAGAGGCCTATCACGGCGCCCGAAAATACCTGGTGTATCTGATGGGAACCTCCAAACTGTTCCTGCTGCCGGCCATGATTTTAACCTATGTGCTGTGCGGCACACTGGATTTTAAGCTGGGCGACATTGTCACCGGCATTTTTCCTCCGGACGCTGATCCCTGGCTGGTCCGGATCACTTACGGACTGTATGTTGCGGGTCTGGCCAAAGCCGCGATCATGCCGCTTCACAACTGGCTGCCGTCTGCCATGGTGGCGCCCACGCCTGTTTCGGCTTTGCTACATGCTGTGGCGGTGGTCAAGGCCGGTGTGTTTTCCATTTGCCGGGTGCTTTTGTCCGGTTTTGGGGTCAACCTGATGGATACACTGGGTCTGGGCGATATCACCGCCGTGTTTGCCGCAGTGACCATTGTTCTGGCGTCTGTCATTGCCCTGACCAAGGACGATCTCAAGGCCAGGCTGGCCTATTCCACGGTCAGCCAGCTTTCCTATGTGGTTCTGGGGGTTTCCATGCTGACTCCGCTGGCGGTGACCGGTGGCGTTCTGCATATCGCCAATCATGCCTTCAGCAAGATCACGTTGTTTTTCACGGCCGGTGCGATTTACGTGGCCACACACCAGAAGAAAATCAGCCTGATGGGGGGAATGGGCCGGCGGCTGCCCTGGACATTCGGCGCCTTTGCCGTTGCATCGCTGTCCATGATCGGCGTGCCACCCGTCTGCGGATTTGTCAGCAAATGGTTCATGGTCAACGGCGCGGTGTCCGCCGGGCACTACGCCCTGCTGGCAGCCCTTCTGTCCAGCACCATTCTGAACGCGGCTTATTTTACACCGGTTATTATCCGTGCGTTTTTCGAGGCCCCGGCACCTGGCATCGACCTGAACCACTACCATGAAGCCCCGCTTTTCATGGTCATTCCCCTGTGCGTTACCGCCATGGCCAGTGTGGTTCTGGGGCTTTATCCGGATATATTCCTTCAGTTCATTCATGCCCTGAAAGGCCTGTAAACATGACCCAAGACCAAGTGTCATCGAAAAAACCGCCGGAATCGGAGGCGGTTTCTGTCCAAAAACTTCGGCGCCTGTTTTTTGTCAGTCTTGGATTGCTGGTTGCTCTCAATGTGTTCATCAGGCCACATGATCCCCATTTCGGCCTGGATGCATTTCCCGGTTTCTGGGCGCTTTTTGGTTTGGCCGGCGCGATTCTTCTGGGCAGGGGGGCGAAAGGTCTGGCCCATACGATTTTGGGAAAAGACGAGGACTTTTATGACAAACCCAATTGATGCCCAAAAAAGGTGACACCGTGAGCCCGTTTTTTCATCCATCCAGCTTTTTTGTGGTCTGTGCCCTTGTTGTCTGGATGACGCCGGGCCGGATCGGGCGATGGTTTCCGCCGGTTGCGGCCATTCTGGCCATTGTCAGCGTCCTTGCCATGCAGCCCGGTGATTATGCGCAGTTTCACTGGCTGAACCATTCCCTGGGACTGGGCCGGGTGGATGCATTGTCAACGGTGTTTGCCCATGTGTTTGCCATTCAGGCCCTGATCGGATTCATTTTTGCCTGGCATGTGGAAGACCGGTTTCAGCATGTGGCGGCTTGTATGTATATTGCCGGTGCATTCGGCTGTGTGTTTGCCCGGGACTATGTCACCCTGTTCATTTTCTGGGAGACCATGAGCGTGGCGTCCACCTTTCTGATCTGGCTCAGGCGCGCGCCTGCCTCGACCCGGGCCGGTTACCGGTATTTCCTGTTTCATGTTCTGGGCGGGCTTTTTCTCCTGGCCGGCCTGTTGCTCCGCCATCAGGCCACTGGAACCTTTGCCTTTGATGCCGCAGATCCGGCCAATGCCAGGTTGTATGACATTCTGATCATGCTGGGATTTTGTGTCAACGCCGCGGTCATTCCCCTTCATGCCTGGCTTCCTGATGCCTATCCCGAGGCCACCGTGACCGGGGCCGTATTCATGAGCGCCTTTACCACCAAGACTGCGGTCTATGTGCTGCTGCGCGGGTTTGCCGGATTTGAGATTCTGGCAATCATGGGAACCCTGATGACCATCTACGGGGTCATCTACGCGACCATTGAAAACAATGCCCGCCGCATTCTGGCTTACCATATCGTATCCCAGGTCGGTTACATGGTTGCCGGCGTGGGGATCGGCACGGCCATGACGGTCAACGGGGCCTGCGCCCATGCCTATGCCCACATACTGTACAAGGGGCTGCTGTTTATGGGGGCCGGAACACTTCTGTACGCGGCAGGCACCGCCAAACTCTCGGAGTTGGGCGGTCTGTTCAAACGCCTGCCCTGGGCCTTTGCCTGGTATATGGTGGCGGCTGTGAGCATTTCGGGATTTCCGCTGTTTTCGGGATTTGTCAGCAAGACCATGACCATTACCGGCGCGGCAGAGGCCCATCATACCTGGCTGGCTTTGGGCATGGAAATTGCCGCTGTGGGCACTTTTCTGTCTGTGGGTATCAAGCTGCCGTATTTTGCCTGGTTTTCAAAATCCGATTGCGGCATCCCGTTAAAGCCGGTCCCCATCAACATGTATGCGGCCATGGCCATTGGCGGAATTCTGTGTTTTGTCATTGGCGTGTATCCGGATTTTCTGTACCGGCTGCTGCCCAATCCGGTCGAATATGTTCCCTATACGGCCTGGCATGTTCTGCAGACATTGCTGCTTCTGGGCTTTACGGGTCTGGGGTTTTATCTGCTTCGGCATAAACTGGTTCCAGAGGCCAAAATCAACCTGGATTTCGATTATCTCTATCGACTCGTGGGCCGGATGGTTCTGGCATTTGCACGAGGCGTGGTGGAACGGATCGATCTCTGGTGGAGTGAATTCTATGCCCGCGTGGGGCTGGCCGGTTTTTTGAAAATTGCATCCTTAAGCTCATGGTTTGACAAACGGATCATTGATGGTGTGGTGGACGGCACGGCCATGGGTGTCCGGCATGTGGGTCAGGGAACAACCGGTGTTCAGACCGGCAGGCTTCAGGATTACCTGGCCGGTGCCATCATCATCGGGCTGTCCGTATTCGGGATGGTGTGGTTTTTTTTGTGAAATGGAGAAACAATCTGCATGAGCCAGTGGCCGGTCCTGACAACGCTTATCTTTTTTCCGGTAGCGGCATGCCTTGCGCTACCCTTCCTACGGGGAGAAAAAACCGTCCGGTTTTTTTCTCTTGGCGTTGGATTCATCGAGATTCTGCTGGCGCTCCCCCTGTCCGGATTTGACTTGTCATATTCCGGGTATCAGTTTCAGGAAAAGGCGGCATGGGTTCCGCAGTGGGGGCTTCATTACCATCTGGGCATGGACGGCATCAGCCTGTTGATGGTGCTCCTGACCGTTCTCCTGCTGCCGCTTTGTGTACTGTGTTCCTGGACCTATATTCACAAGCGGGTCAGGGAATTTCATGTCAGCCTCATGCTGATGACATCCGCCTGTGTGGGGGTGTTTGTGGCCCTGGATTTTGTTCTGTTCTATATTTTCTGGGAAGCCATGCTGGTTCCCATGTTTCTGCTGATTGCGGTCTGGGGCGGACCGGACCGGAAGTATGCATCACTCAAGTTTTTTATCTATACGCTTGCGGGCAGCACGCTGCTTCTGATTGCCATGGTGGCATTTTATCTGGAAGGCGGATCATTTTCCATACCCGAGCTGTCAACCAAACCGTTTTCGTTTTCCTTTCAGTGCTGGACCTTTCTGGCCATGGCCGTTGCCTTTGCCATCAAGGTGCCCATGTTTCCGTTTCACACCTGGCTTCCGGCGGCCCATGTGGAGGCCCCGACAGCCGGCAGTGTGCTGCTGGCATCGGTTCTGCTGAAAATGGGCGCCTATGGTTTTTTGCGGTTTTGTCTCCCCTTGGCGCCGGATGCCAGTCTGTATTTTGCGCCCATGATGATCGCCATATCGGTTGCATCCATTTTATATGGCGGATTTGTCGCGCTGGGGCAGCAGGACATGAAAAAACTGATCGCCTATTCATCGGTTGCCCATATGGGGTTTGTGACGCTGGGCATTTTTCTGTTTTCCATCCGGGGCCTGGAAGGCGCCCTGATGGTCATGCTGAATCACGGCATCACGACCGGCGCACTCTTCATGCTGGTAGGGTGCATTTATGAACGGAGCCACAGCCGACAGATCAAAGACAATCTGGGACTGGGAAAATATCTGCCGGCCTATATGGGGTTTTTTGGCCTGTTCGCATTATCATCTTTGGGGTTTCCTGGAACCAACAGTTTTGTCGGTGAACTTCTGGTGTTGATCGGTGTGTTCTCGGATAAACCGTGGATTGGTGCGGCGGTTGTTCCCGGAGTTCTTCTGGGAGCAGCCTACATGCTGCGACTGGGTCAGAAGCTGGCATGGGGATCACCCGCCCGGGCCGCGAACTGGCCGGATCTCAATTTTCGGGAATGGGGATATTTTATTCCCCTGGCGATACTGGTCATTTATATCGGTCTGTCGCCCGGACTGACACTGAAGGCCATGGATCCGACGCTGAACCGGGTCCTGAAGGAATTCCATTCACGGATAGCCATTTCAGAACGCATGCCATCGGAAACGGCTCTCACGGTTGCGGCGGATTCCCCATCATCAGCCCTGGCAACCCGGAAGAGATGATTTCATTAAAGGAGACATCCCGTGACCGTTGATATCACCCTGTTTCTGCCGGAACTCTTTCAGATTGCCATTGTTCTGGCGCTCTTTCTGCAAAGTGTTCTGAAACCCGGTCATGCAAAAAATGGTGGCGCCTGGTTGCCCCTGGCTGCCGCGATCAATCTGGTTGTTGCGGGATTCAGCCTGGAATCACGCGGAATCATATTGTGGGAAGCCTATCAGATTGACGGATTGTCCCAGTTTTTCAAATTTGCCGTGGCCCTGGGGTTTGTCATTGCAGTGCTGAATGCCGGGGGGCAGCCGACCCTGTCGCCTGAAAAACAGACCGATTATTTTCTGCTGCTCTCGTTAAGCGCGCTGGGCCTGATGTGTCTGGCCAGTTCTGTGGAAATGATCACCATTTTCCTGGCACTGGAGCTGTCTTCATACAGCCTGTATGCCCTGATTCCCCTGCGGGACAGCGATCCCCGGGCGTCTGAAGCCGGCATCAAATACATCCTGTTTGGCGCTGCAGCCACCGCCTTGTCCCTGTTCGGGCTGGCCTATATCCTGATGGATCAGCATTCCAGCTATCTGACCGTGTTATCGGCCAAATCCTGGGCCTGGAATACCGCTCCCCTGGGTGTTGTGGGACTGACGCTGTTTATGGCCGGATTTTTTTTCAAACTGGCCCTGTTTCCGTTTCATTTCTGGGCGCCGGATGTGTATGACGGAACCAGCAATGAAACGGCTGCGTATGCCGCAACCCTGCCCAAGCTGGGCGCTGTGGTGATTTTGATCCGGCTGGCGGCCATGCTGAAACCCGGCCTTCAGATTACAACGGTTCTGGCGGTTCTGGGGGCGTGTTCCATGACATTTGGCAATCTGGCTGCACTGACCCAGCAGGATGTCAAGCGGATGCTGGGATATTCCAGTGTGGCTCATGCCGGATACATCATGATTGGCCTGGTTGCCGGTTCGGCCAACGGACTGGCCGCTGCGGGTTTTTACAGTCTGATTTATGTCCTGATGAATCTGACCTGCTTCTGGGTGATCTGTCGATTGTCCACAGATGGCCGCAACCTGCGACTGGCCGATCTGAATGGACTGTATAACCGGGCCCCGTTTCTGGCCTTTGTTCTGGCTGTGGCTGCCCTGTCTCTGGTTGGGCTGCCGCCTACAGCCGGATTCATGGGCAAGCTGTTTCTGCTGAGTGCTGCCTGGGGTCGGGGATATGACTGGCTGGTTGTGGTTGCCGCTCTCAATACAGCCATATCCATTTATTATTATCTCAACTTCATTCGGCATGCATATACCCAGGAAGCGGATGATTCGGCTGCAATTTTGCCTCAGTCCGCCATGGGTGTGGTGTGGGGTGGTGTCCTGGCCGGCCTGATCCTGATTCTGGGAATAGTCCCATCCCCGGTGTATCAGTGGGCAGAGGCGGCGGGACAACAGCTTTTACCGTGAAAATGATTATTCAGGTGCAAAGGGGCAGAGGGCCAAAGGGACAAAGCTTAATCGGTAAATGTCCTATCCCGGCTTTGGAAAGCCGGGCTTCAATAGCCGGTACATTTTCATTCCTGGGGGTGAACCTTCCGGAATGATTCATGATCGTTTACCGTAAAAATACCTTTTCAAATCTGTATCGTCCCAATGCCGTATGTTTTCGATACATTAGGAGGAACGCATGACCAAACAAACCGTCTTCAGCGTCTGCGGCATGTGCCCGGTTCGCTGTCCGATTGAAGTGGAGGTGGAAAACGGCCAGTGCCGGTTTATCCACGGCAATCGGCACGTGCCCGGAATCCGGGGGGCATTGTGCACGCGCGGGGCAGCGGGCATTCCGTTTGTCCGCGATGACGAAAGACCACAGTTTCCCATGCTGCGGATCGGAGAGCGGGGAGAAGGTAAATGGCGACGGATATCCTGGGAAGATGGGTATAAAATTGCAGCAGATCATCTGAAAGCGGTTTGCAGCACCGATGGTGGAAAGAGCATTCTCTGGTGTGACACCGGCGGGCCTTTCTGCGATTTGCGGGAGGCGTTTGTCCGGAGTCTGGGTTCTCCCAATTTTTTCACTGAAGACGCGTTGCATGCCGTCAACCGGAACCATGCGGCCCTGTCCCTGTTCGGCTTTACCGACCATCGGCTGGTACCGGATTTGAAAAACGCCCGTCATGTGGTTCTGCAGGCAAGGAATCTGATGGATTCGGTTCATGTTCAGCAGGCCAACGACCTGTTGGACAGCCTGGAAAATGGCTGTAAACTGTCGGTGATCGATGTCCGCTCAACCGTGACATCCGGAAAGGCCGACCGGTTTTTCATGATCCGGCCGGGCACGGATTATGCGCTTAATCTGGCCATCATTCATGTCCTGCTGAAAGAAAAACAATACGATACGACATTTGTCAAAGCCTGGATCGCGGATATCGACGCGCTTGAACAGATGATCCATCATCATACCCCGGAGTTTGCCGAAAAAGAGACCGGGATTCGGGCTGCAGATATCACGGCCCTGGTCCATGATCTGGCCAAAGCCGCACCGCATGTCATCTGGCATCCGGGATGTGAATCCTCCCGGTATGTGGATTCATTCCATGTTCACCGGTCCATTTTTATCATCAATTCCCTTCTTGGATCAATTGGCGCAAAAGGCGGTCTATCGCTGGCACGAGCTCCCGGGGATGTTGGACAAAACGGCCTGAAACGTCTGACCGACCTGTTCCCGGCGGTTACAGAAAAACGGGCAGACGGGGTTGGCTGGAAATATCCGGTTTTCAATGGCGGACCGGGAATTCTGCATGAGGCATTCCGGGCCATCAAGACCCATGACCCCTATCCGGTCAAAGCCTGTTTAACCTTTCAGTCCGATCCGCTGGGCGAGCTTCCGGACCCAACAGTTCTCAAAACATGGCTCGGCGGACTCGACTTTCTGGCCTGTATCACGGATGCGTGGTCAGAAACCGCCTGGCAGGCTGATCTGATTCTGCCCCTGTCGCCCTATCTGGAACGGGAGAGCATTATCGGTCAGATAGATGGTATCCATCCATCATTTTTGATACGAAATCGATGTGTTGATCCCTGTTTTGACACGCGGTCAGACTGGGAAATCGTGTCGGGTCTGTCCAAAAAAATGGGAATTGACGCACTGGTTTTTGGTTCCATCGATGCGATTTGGGCGTGTCAACTGGCAGGCACGGGTGTACGGGTAGGGGATTTTGACCGGAAAGGCCAGGTTGAATTTGGCGGAAAAATGCCGCATGACGGACTACCGGATGATTTTCGCTTTGCGACAGAATCCGGAAAAATTGAGATGGCCAGCATCCAGTGGCAGCGTCACGGACTGATGCACCTGAAGGACTATGCACCAAAACCACGCCTGCCGGCTGGATCATTCCGGCTGACGGTTGGCGGATGCGGACTTGAAAGCGGTGGACGCACCATCAACAATTCCCTGCTGTACAGTCGGATGCCGGAAAACGTTCTGTGGATGAATCGGCTCAAAGCGGCTGAACTGGGTATTGAAAACGGATCTGTTGTCACCGTATCTTCATCGGATTTTTCCGGATCGATTAAAGCACGGCTGACGGAATTCATTCATCCCGAAGCCGTTTTCATGGTTCCCGGTTTTGGTCGCACCCTGCCGGTCGAATCCCGGGCCATGGGAAAAGGCTTGGCTGCCAACCGTCTCATGGCCGGCGGGCTGGATATCCGGGACCCGGATGGCGGCGGCCTGGCGTTTCAGGAACATGTGGTGACCGTCACCAAAATGGGTTGAAAAACAGGATGTTGGAGAAAACATGAGTCATTATACCATCCGGCATGATCCCGGGCGATGTATCAGTTGCAAGGCCTGTGAGCTGCACTGCCAGATCATCAATCAAACACCTGCAGCAGTTTTGCCGGGAGTTCTGATCACCATCGGGCCGGATAAAGTGGATAAAACCGTTCAGGTGATTTCCGCTTTTCGACCCTGCTTTCATTGCGAAAAACCATGGTGTGTGGCCATATGTCCAACCGGCGCCATTGTCAAACGGAAAAAAGATGGCCTGGTTGTGGTCAATCGGGAACTGTGTGTGGGATGCCGGGCCTGCATCACGGCCTGTCCCTGGCATGTGCCGCAATTGAATGAAATGACCGGAAAAATGGTCAAGTGCGATGGTTGCAGCAACCGGGTGGATGCGGGGCAACTTCCGGCATGTGTGAGCGCGTGCACAACCCATGCACTGACATTTTCCAGACCCAATGAAACCGCCCGCAAATCCCGTCAGTTATATGCCAAATCCCGATTAATCGGCAGGGAGTGATGTTGCCGCATCATTTTTTGACACTGTTTTCCTTCTGAAAAGAAAGGAGAAAACGTATGACTCATTCAGAATTTTTCCACCGGTATCTGTATGCGCTTGCCGATATCCACGAATCGTTCGATCTTCAGAAAACCGAAAATTCAGTGGTTCGTCACGCAGCCCTTTTGTTTGACGGACGCGGCGCAAGCCTGTTGCTGTATAATCCAAATGAGGAAAATCTGATGGTGTCGGCCAGCTTTGGACTCAGCGAGATGTACCGGTCCAAAGGTGTTGTCAGCCCCAGTAAAAGTTTGGGAGAAACCATCGACAAAACGCCGGTCATCGTTCGGGATGTCAGCACGGATTCCCGAATTCAGTTTCGGGATGCCGCTCTGTCTGAAGGCATTCGCAGCATTGTGGGTCTTCCGCTTGCTGCCGGCAGTGCACTGGTGGGTGCGCTTCGCATCTATTTCGGCCAGTCCAGGGATTTCAGCCTGGATGAAATCAACTGGCTGAAAGCGTACAGTATTCAGGCGGGTCTGGCGTTGAAGAAAGCATTTTATTTTGCATCCATGAAAGCGGCTGTTTCCGACATTCAGCGAATGCCCGCTACCAATTCCAAAGAGGCCCTCACTTCCCTGTTGAAAAGTGTCGCCATATATGGCATGGCCAAAGCAAGTGCGCTTCTGCTTATTGACCGAAAAACCGGCACGTTGTCAAACGTTGTTCGTTATGGTCTTAGCGAACGCTATCTGTCCAAAGGACCGATTTTTATCGGACAGAGCCTGGGAGAAGCGGCGACAGGCCAGCCGGTCATCATCTCCAGGGCAGACACTGATCCGCGGGTTCAGTACAAAGAGGCGGCGGCGGCGGAAAACGTTCTGGCTATTATCGGCCTGCCGGTCAGAATCGGAGACGAAATTGCCGGTGTACTCCGCCTCTATTATCCGTTTGAGTTTGAACCGGATTCCGATTATATTATGTGGATGGAGCATCTGGCCCATCAGGCCGGGATTGCGCTGGAAAAAAATCAGTTGCTGATCAAATTGAAGGAGCGGGCCGACTGGTATGAAGATGTCCTGAGGGACCTGGAGCGATAAGCGGGTATCTGTTCAGGGGGTTGGCCCGTTACCCCGATAAACAGGCTAACCCTGAGCATGAAAACCCTGAACCCATAACCCTGAATCCGTTATGTCATCTCATCAAAAAATACGGCTTTTTGATATCATCGAAAAAAGCCCATATCAGAAAACCATTCTCATTGCCGCAATCATCGCATTTCTGGCTCTTGAACTGTTCATCTGTATTGCAGCGGTCAATCATACCGGCAACAAATCAAAAATTATCATCTCCGACAAAACCGGACATGTGGTCTATGAAACCCGGGGGCAGGTTCTTTCGAGTTATGACAGGCAGTCGTTTGAAAACACCTTCGGCTCCCTGAACAACTATACGGTTGGTGTTCATGTCGATGTCCGTCCGTTTCCTTTCCGGGCATGGCTGGCTGCCGCCATCGGCGTTCCAGTGGGATTGATCCTGCTATTATCGTTTCTGGTGCGCGTTTATATGGCACTGATGTACGGGGAAGAGGAAACCATTTTCCCACTGTCGGATTCCCGGAACGAAGCCGGGCTTGCCGGCTTCAATTTCATCTCATTATTTCATTCCCTTCAACGGTTTTCCATTTTCTCTCTGGGGTTCATCATTGTGCTGGGTGTGCTGATTCTCTGGCTGGTTCCCGGCCTGTTGCGTGACGCCGCCCGCATCAGCATGGATGTGATACGGGAATTCAAATGGTTTTTTCTGGGTGCATCCATGGTTTTGGCCGGAATCGTTGTCTGGATCATCCATCTTCGATACCGGCTATCCCGGTTGCATCTTGAAAATCAGTTGGCGCTTGAAAAATTTCGAATTGAAAAACAGCTTCCAGCCCCTCCCGTGATGGAAATGCCAATGCTCGCCGAATCGACTGCTGTTACGGAAAATCAGATCCAGCCAAAAACCTGAAGGGCCGGATCGGCCCATCGCACGCCCCAATGTTTGAACCTGTCCGGTTAACCCTGAAGGCCATGAAGATCTCGATCATTGATTACGGGTGGCTCCACCTGTTTTTAAGCCAAAAACGATCGCGGGGTCATAAATAATAAATATAAATTTATTGATTTTGAAGAGTTATTCGGTATAGGAAAAATATTCAACACAGGATACACCCTGATCAGATACTCACAATCATCTGCTGAAACAGGATACCTGAAAACCGATATGGCTTCGGAGGCGTTTTAAATAATGTGTTACCCGATTCTATCCCTGCGCAAAATTCGAATATGGCTTTTGGCAATGACCGTGGTTATCGGTATGCTGCCAAATGTGATCGCGGCCACTCCCATGGAGTTGAAATCAGAAATATCCCCTAATCCCGTTCTGCTGAATGCCGTCATGTGCGAGGATGTTCAGAATCAGGTGATAATCAATGCAGGCGTGGTTTTTCCGATTGCAATCGGAAAAATCAGTTGCCACTCCGCGTTTGACCTGATCCCCGCAAAAATTCCAATTTACCACAACTGGTATTACCGGGATGAATTGAGCACAAAAATCAAGCTCCTGTTGATTCCTCCCCGATGGTCAACCGTCAGCACAATTCAACTGCGGGAGGCCGACAAGGGGCCGTGGCGGGTCGAAATTACCGGTGAAGACGGACAGGTTTTCAAAACGCTTCGATTCAGCATAACGGATTGACCCTATGGATGCCATTTTCTATTTTTTAAAGAGCATACGCTGGCAGGATGTGATCGATGTCACACTGAACAGTTACATTCTGTTCCGGTTTTATGCCCTTTTCCGCAAAACCAATGTGTTTAAAATTCTGATAGGAATTGCCGCACTGTGGATTTTTCAACAGATTGCGGTTTCAGTCGGTCTGATTGTCACCAGTTGGGTGGTTCAGGCCATCACAACCGTGGCCGCGTTGATTATTATTGTGGTGTTTCGGAATGAAATCCGCAGTGTTCTGCAAACCCGGAACCTTAAGGCAATTCTTTGGGGGTTTTCCCAAAAATCGGCTGATGCGCCGGCCCAGATCATTGCCGAAAGTGCGTTTGATCTGGCAAAAAAACGGATTGGCGCCCTGATCGTCATTCCGGGCAAGGAGGACATCAACGAGGCAATCCAGAACGGCATTCCATTGCATGGTGAAATCTCCAGAGAAATGATAAGCAGCATATTCTGGCCGAACAACCCGGTTCATGACGGCGCCATGCTGATCGAAGGCAATCAGATTACGGAAGTGGGAGCCATTCTGCCACTTTCATATCGTCAGGATCTGCCATCCTATTATGGAACCCGCCATCGGGCTGCGGCGGGTATCGCAGAAATGACGGATGCATTGGTCATTGTGGTGTCAGAAGAGCGCGGGACCATTCTGGCGATAAAGGGATCACGAATTCAGCGGGTGCTTAAAGTTGAAGAGTTGGCCGCCGTTTTGCAGGAACATACCGGCACCCGGGATAAGGAGAAAAAATCTTCCCGGCGGGATCGAATTGAAACCGGCGCCGCGGCACTGGTTTCCTTGATGGTGATTACCGGAATCTGGCTGATCGTCGCCAGGGGGTTTGATACGCTGGTGACACTTGAAATCCCCATTGAATATATGAACAGAAACCCGGAAGTCGAGATTCTGGATGCATCGGTCAGTTCGGTTCGAATACAGTTGGGAGGTTCGGGAGCCCTGATCAGAGCAATCCGTTCAGATCAGGTTCGGGTCCGGATCGATCTGGGCAGGTCCGTTGTCGGAAGCAATACATTTACGATCACCAATGAAAACATATCGCTTCCGCCCGGCGTATTTATCAAAAGTTTTCAACCTTCTTCAGTTGATGTTTTTCTGGATACCCCCACCGTCAAAGATATCCCCGTTCAGGTGGACTGGACCGGTAAGTTGCCTGAAAATATGAGAATCGAGCAGGTTACGGTGGATCCGGAAAAAATTACGGTGGTTGGCGGCAGCCAGATATTGAAAACAATAGAAACCGTTTATACAGAAAAAATTCCACTGGATAGTCTCACCAGTTCGCGATCCCTGACAGTCAACCTTGCGCTTCGCCCGGCTTCCCTGAAGGTGGGCCCGGGATTCCGGGAAAAAGTGGTTGTCACCTGTGTGATCCAGGAAAGAGTATCTGAAGGAAAACCCCGGTAAGCCAGTATCCCGGTTGTCGCTTTCAGGAAAATGATTTTGGAAAGGCGCGGCAGGATGGGACCGATGCTTGTCCAAAATCTTTATCTGGAAAGCTATAGTGCTTGAATTCTGATTCACTCTCTGTTATCTGTCATACGCTGTTTGAGTCAAATGGAAAGGATGATAAATCAACACGTTAAAAAAGGAGAAAGAAATGCGAAAAATCATGGTGATCATTGGGCTGTGCCTGGTACTCAGCTTCATGCTGACTCCGGGTGTCTGGGCGAAAACCGATTCCATCAAGATTGGTCTGAACATTCCGCTGACCGGAGACATTCCCAAAGTGGGTGAAGGCTCGAAATATGCTGCGGAAATGGTCAAGGAGCAGATCAAGGCTCAGGGCGGCATCAAGGTCGGGGCCAAGACGTATGATGTCGAATTTTTGTATGAAGACAATGAATCCAAGGCTGAATCCGCAACCGCAGCCGCCATCAAGCTGATCACCCAGGATATGGTGCTGGGCATCGTCGGACCCCAGTCCAGCAAACAGGCCATTCCGGCCGGCGAAATCAACAACTCCTATAAAACACCCATGATTTCTCCCTGGTCAACCAACCCCAAAACCACCCTGGATCGCCCCTATGTATTCCGGGGCTGTTTTCTGGATCCATTTCAGGGACCGGTTGCGGCCAATTTCGCCACCAAAGAGTTCAAAGCCAAAAAAGCCGCGGTGCTGTATGACATTGCCAGCGACTATCCCAAGGGACTGGCCGAATTTTTCAAGGAAGCTTTTGAAAAACTGCATGGACCGGGCTCGGTTGTCGCATTTGAAACATTCACCACCAAGGACCGGGATTTCAGTGCCCAGTTGACCAAGATCATCAAAACGGATGCCGATTTCCTGTTTACCCCCCAATATTATGATGAAGTGCCCCTGATCGCCAAACAGGCCCATGAGCTGGGATGGAAAAAACCCATCATGGGAAGCGACAGTTGGGGATCTGCAGAATTGATGAATCTGTGCGGCGACGACTGCAAGGGACTGTTTTTCACCACCCATTATGCGGCAGCCGGAGCCAAGGGCGCCACCAAAGAATTCATTGACAAATACAATAAAAAATACGGCTACATTCCCGATGATGTCGCGGCTTTGACCTGGGATTCCATCTGGCTGATGCTGAAGGCCATCCAGAACACTGGCGGTCTGACCGGAAACATCGACAAGGACCGGGACGCAGTCAAGGATCAACTGGCCAAGATCAAGGATTTTGACGGTATCACCGGAAAAATGACATTCACACCCGAAGGTGACCCCAGCAAATGTGCGGTGGTGGTCAAAATCAACCAGGCCGGAGAATTTGAATTCTATCAGTCTGTCTGTCCGTAATATGTGGTTTCGCTGTTGACCATTGGCCGTTGGCGGTTGGCTGTGAGCCAAAATATCGTCGCTCATAACCAACCGCTTTTTTAAGGAGTCGTCTGTGGATATTCAATCATTTTTTCAGAATCTGATCAATGCCATGCAATGGGGAAGTTTTTATGCCCTGATTGCCCTGGGATATACCCTGGTCTATGGCGTTCTGCTGCTGATCAATTTCGCTCATGGCGACATCTTCATGGTCGGGGCCTATATCGGCTTTTTTGTGGCCACATTTTTGTTGGGCAGTTATGCCTTTCATCTGCCAATGATCCTGTCGCCCAATGTCGTGTTTGTGCTGACCCTGTTGATCACCATGATTCTGACAGCAGGGGTTGGTGTGACCCTGGAGCGGGTGGCGTATCGTCCCCTGAGGCGCAGGGGTGCGGGCAGGCTGTATATTGTCATTACCGCGCTGATGGCCGGCCTGATTCTGGAGAACGGAAATCTGGCGCTGTTGGGCGCCAGTCGGCGGGCCTTTCCGGATCTGATTGAAAAAGTGGTTTATACGATTGGTGGTGTTACCTTTACCAATGTCAAGATCATTGTCATTCTGGCAGCCCTGGGAGTTTTTTTTCTTCTGGAAACCATTGTGCGAAAAACCAAAATCGGCATGGCCATGCGCGCCATATCCTATGATCGGGTTGCGGTTCCGCTGATGGGTATTCCCATCGATACGGTCATCGTGTTTACGTTTATTCTCGGATCCAGCATGGCGGCTTTGGCCGGCGTGCTGTTTGTATCGGCCTATCCGGTTTTGGAACCGTACATGGGGGCCATGATCGGCTGGAAGGCGTTTATCGCGGCGGTTGTCGGCGGTATTGGCGAGATTCGGGGCGCGTTTATCGGCGGATTCGTTTTGGGATTCATCGAGATATTTGTGGCAGCGGTCTTTCCGTCAACGTTTCGGGATCTGATTGCATTCGGTATTCTGCTGCTGTTTTTAAGCATCAAGCCAACGGGCATCTTTGGCGTGGCCCGGGCGCAAAAAATCTGATTTATTATCAAGGAACCCATCATGCAGCGCCATCTGGCTTTAATGCTTTATATCGCGATATGCGGCCTGATCATTTTTCTGGTCAAGGCTGAATGGATCAACGCCTATATTCAGATTGTCATCATGTTTATCGGCATCAACATCATGTTGAGCTCCTCCCTGAACCTGGTTAACGGATACATGGGTGAGTTTTCCTGTGGCCATGCCGGTTTCATGGCGGTTGGCGCCTATGTGACATCCATTCTGAACATGTGGTTTTTCACCAAAGGCAATCTGTTCGGGGATGCGCTGTTCAGTCCGTCCCTGTCCGTGATCCTGTTTCCCGTCACCCTGCTGATCGGTGGCATTTGTGCAGCCCTGATCGGGCTTCTGGTGGCCATACCCAGTTTCAAGACCCGGGGTGACTATCTGGCCATCATTACCCTGGCGGTCAATTATATCATCAAAAGCTCCATTGAAAACATTCAGACCATTGGCGGCGCCAGAGGATTCATGGGCATGCGCAAGGTGGTGAATGCCATGTCCGATACGGTACCACTTCCCTGGCTCATGATCTGGATTCTGGTGTTTACCGGATTGACTGTGGTGGTACTGCACCGGTTTGTGTCATCCACATTCGGCAAGGGTGTGGTTGCGGTTCGGGATGATGAAATCGCTGCGGAAATCATGAGTGTGAATACCCAGCGGATGAAGCTGATTGCCTTCATGTTGTCAAGCGGCCTGGCCGGAATTGCGGGAGGTCTGTTTGCCCATGTTCTGGGATACATCAATCCGGGATCGTTTACCATCATGAAATCGACTGAAATCATGGTCATGGTTTATTTGGGCGGCATGGGATCACTCAGCGGATCGGTCATGAGCGCGATCCTGTTTACGGTTTTAATGGAATTCCTGCGTCCGCTTCAGCTCTTCAAATGGGTTTTGATTCCGCTGCTTCTGATTATCCTGATGATGTTTCGACCAGAGGGTATCATGGGACATCGGGAATTGCCTGATATGTTTCCGAAACTGCGCCGGCTGTTTCCATCGCGGGAGGTGTGATATGCCGGTACTCCAAATGCGGGAAATCAACCATTTTTTTGGCGGGCTTCAGGCTGTCCGGCATTTCAACCTGAATATTGAGGAAGGGGAGCTTCGGGGCCTGATTGGACCCAACGGGGCCGGAAAAACAACCATATTCAATCTGGTGTCCGGCTTTTACAGACCGACCGAAGGGGACATTCTGTTTCAGGGAAAACCCATTGCCGGATTGCGGCCCCATCAGGTGACAGCCCGGGGACTGGCCCGG
>JBFXFK010000073.1:0-23788 GCA_050179135.1 Desulfatirhabdiaceae bacterium
CGGACCATCTGGTTTTCCCGATACCCCCGAACGCTGTACCGTCCGCCGACCGCCATCTGTTCCAGGGACAGAAGCGGCTCGTTGGACAACTGAACATCGGTTCTGAAAATGGTCTGGCTGTCCCACAGCGGCAGCTTTCGTATCCATTGAAACTGTCCGAGCCAGGCAAAAAACTCGCCATCCGGAATGTCGCTGTTGTCGTGGATCGTGGCATCCCACAAATCCAGCCCATAACTGAAACGCGATGTCAGGGCAAACACCTGAATCGGGGATCGCTGCACATATTCTTGGGAAAACCGGAGAGCGGTGACCTGAGACTCGCCATCCACAGCCCCATATGAAAAGGAAAACGGCTCGTCCAACAGGGTTGTACTGTTTTCGAGATGCTCGACACCCAGACTCAGTGCAAATTCCCGGGTCAGATTGCGGATGAGGGGATGTCTGAGAGAAACCGTATAGATGTCGGACTGACTTTCGATGTCAAGCGGTTCAAACCGCTCTTCCACGGAATCGAAATCGTTTTTGCGGAATTGAAAATTCAGAGTGGTTTCATGGGCATTCAGGGGAATGAGATATCCCAGTTCGATCTTGGGATCGACCCCTTCGGATCTTCCTAGGGTCATGCTCAGGGTGTCCCCGATACCCAGCAGGTTGTTGTGAACCCCGCTGACTTCCCCCCGTTCCGCACCCACCGAAGGCGACTGGTAGTTGTTGAAGCGGAACCAGAGCTGATACGGAACCGCCTCTTCGACCGTGACATCCAGCTCGGCCTGACCCCGGCTCAGGCCGGGTTTGAGTTCGGCATTCAGCCTCTCGATGCGCGGATCGGTCTGCAACAGTTGCATCCGCTTCTGAAGTTCCAGAATATTCAGGGGTGGCCCGGCATCGAGCTGCAGACGGTTTTTTACATAGCCGGGCCAGAGTCTTCCGGATGACTCAACATGAATCCGGGTCAGTTCCCCTTCAATGATCTGAAATGTCAGGCGGCCATCCGCAAGCGTCTGATCCGGAATGATCGCCCCGGAATTGATAAATCCCCGCTCGACATAATATACGGTCAGGGCCTGGCGCAGGGCTTCGATGTCTTCTGCGGCCAGTTCCCGGTTGATGTATGGCGCGACGATTGCAGCCAGTTCTTCATTGGAAAAGACCGTGTTGCCGATAATTTGAATGTCCCGAATCCAGACACGGACAGCCGGGGTGACGCGAGGTCCGGTTTCCGGAGGTGTATCCAGTGGCGGCAGGACAAATTCCGGCGGTTTGGACGGCTCTGCGGGTTCAATCTGACGGGGGGCGTCTCCGGAGCGGCCGGTGGGGTCAAATCCGGCTGGCTGGGTAAATGCGGTGTTGGCAATTGTTGTAATGAATAGAAGTGTACTGAAAACGATTTTTTGGAAACAATGCCTGCCGGATTTTTGAAATACATGGTTTGTCATGAATTACACCTTTCACCAGCAATTCTAATTTTGAACGGGGGTGGATATTTGCGCATTAAACGAGGTTCTTCCGTATAGATGAAAAAGGCAGAAGGCTGAAGACTGAAGGCGCCGCTTACAGCATTCATGCAGAGCAGGCCGCCTGATGCGGCCTTTCATAACTCATATTTCAATACTGAATGCATTGTCACGATAACCAGCAGGAATTGAGGCATTTACGGTTTCACGGCCGAAAAGAACGGAAAAAAGATGATCAAAAAGGGAATTATCCAGGTGGTGGTCGGATGGGAATGGTGTGATATCCTGGGCTCATAATGGTCCGATTAAATAAATATCAGATGTTGAACGGATGCACAATCACCTAACGCATCTTTATGGATTGACGGGTTCTGTAACACAGGATATAAAGATTGGCAAATTGTTTCTCCCGGATATCAATGCGCCGCATTCCCCATTTTTTCAGAGCACATTTTGGAAGGATTTGTTCCATGAATTTGCCCCGATACACACGATTTCGGCATTCAGGAAGCATCGT
Organism: Desulfatirhabdiaceae bacterium; assembly: GCA_050179135.1. GTDB lineage: Bacteria > Desulfobacterota > Desulfobacteria > Desulfobacterales > Desulfatirhabdiaceae > UBA4064. The sequence continues at coordinate 1,972 of JBFXFK010000073.1, forward strand.
TTTCGGTGTCATAATAATTCTGTGCCTGTCCCTGTTTTCTTCATCCGGCGTCGCTTCCGATCCGGATACCAATTCCATGATGTCCCAAGCGATTTCCAGTTATCATCAGGGCGACAACGATCAGGCCATCGAGAAGCTGATCCGGGCATCCGAAGCCTTTCAGAAACAGGGGCAGCGGGAGAAACAGGTACAGGCATTGATCGAGGCCGCCCGGATCTATCAGCTTAACGGCTGGTACGGGCAGGCGGAGGCGACTCTGGATTCGGCCATGTCGGTTGCCAAAAGCGCGGGAAACACGCGAATGACCGCATGGGTTTCTGCGTATCTGGCAAACCTGTTTACCTCGACAGGTCGTCTGGAGAATGTGTATCCGATGCTGGAATTTTGTGTCGCAACCGCAAAGCAAATCGATGAACGTCCGCTTCAGGCCGTTGCCATGAATCATGTCGGCCACTGGTTCATGTCGCAAAAAAAATATGCGGAAGCCCTGGACGCCTACCGGAGCAGCGCCGAACTGTTTGACGGTTCCCCCAATGCGGCCTTTTTTCTGGCGCATGCCGCAACGGCATCCCTTCAACAGGACAACCTTGAACTGACGTTGTCTCTGATGGATCAGGCCGGAAAAAAACTTTTATCAGAAGCAGGCTCCCGCGATCAGGTATTTGCGATGATTTCTGTCGGACAGGGATATCTGCAACTCTGGACACAGGAAAAAATCAACCGAAACACAGCCTTCCCGCCTGCCTATGCCCTGTTCAAAGCGGCTCAAACCATTTCAAAAAACCTGAACAATCCTTTGATGCTGTCCTATGCAGACGGGTATCTGGGCCGGTTGTATGAGCTGGATAACCGGTATGAAGAGGCCCTGAGTCTGACCCGTTCTGCTGTCTGGTCCGCACAGCAAACCGGATCATCCGAATCCCTGTATCTCTGGATGTGGCAAACCGGTCGGCTGCTGGCCCGTCAGGGGGATATGGATGGCGCCATATCGGCTTACCGGCGCGCCGTTGACCTGCTGGAATCCATCCGCTCGGAACTGACGGCACAGACCAATCACCCAAGCGGCACATTCCGGACCCGATTTGGCAGTCTGTATCTGGAATTGGTGGATCTGTTGTTAAGACGATCCGAAACCGGAACAGATCCGGGTCCGCAGCAGCTTTTGTCAGAGGCCCGGGATCGGATGGAACAGCTCAAGGTGGCAGAACTTCAGGATTATTTTCAGGATGAATGTGTCGTGGCCTACCGGCTCCAGGCCACCCGTCTGGACACAATCGCTCAGGGAGCCGTAGTTATTTATCCCATCCTTCTGCCGGATCGGACGGACATGCTGGTCAGCCTTCCCGGCAAGCTGGTGCGCATTCCGCTGTCCGTGGATTACAAAACCCTTGAAAAAGAAGTACGCCAGTTTCGGATCATGCTGGAAAAACGGATTAGCCGGCAATACCTGCCCCATTCCCAAAAACTGTATCAGTGGCTGATTGCGCCGATTGAGGCGGAACTGAATATGGCCAATGCACAAATTCTGGTCATTATTCCCGACGGCCCGCTACGCACCATTCCCCTGGCTGCCCTCCATGACGGCAAAGAGTTTTTGATACACCGGTATGCCATCGCCGTGACTCCGGGCCTTTATCTCAGTGATCCGCAGCCGATCAACCGTCAGAACATAAAGGTTCTGTCTCTGGGTCTGACCGAAGCCACCCAGGGCTTTCCAGCCCTGCCCTATGTGGCCGAAGAAGTGAAAGAGATCACGGCCATGATCGGCGGACGCGCCTTTTTGAATCAGGACTTTCTGATGACAGATATTCAGCAGCGCATGACCGATGATACCTACAGCATCGTTCATATTGCGTCACACAGCCATTTTTCCGGAGACAAGGATCACAGCTACATTCTCACCTATGATGACCGGCTGACGCTGGAGCAGATGGATCAGTGTCTGGGGGTTTTCCGGTTTCGTCAGTTCCCTCTGGATATCCTGACACTGAGCGCGTGCGAAACAGCCGTGGGGGATGACCGGGCTGCGCTGGGACTGGCCGGTGTTGCCGTCAAAGCCGGGGCCCGCAGTGCCCTGGCATCCCTGTGGTCGATCAATGATCAGGCATCGTCACTTCTGGTTGCCGAATTTTACCGACAATTGTTGCAGCCGGAAATGACCCGGGCGCAGGCCCTTCAGTCTGCCCAGAAAATGCTGATGGCCGACCCCCGTTATGTGCATCCGGTTTATTGGGCGCCGTTTCTTCTGATCAATAACTGGCTTTGATGAAGGTCGAAACGCTGATAACGCCATTGAAATATTTGGATTACATCTGGGGACATGCCGGCAGAACCGGTCTGATCATTGGCCTTTCCGTCTTTATTTTTACAGCCGGAATTCGGCAGGCCGGAATGATGCAGTTTTTGGAACTGGCTGCATATGATTTTTTTATCCCCATGCAATCCCGGCTAACCGCAATTGAAAACCGGATTACCCTGATCACCATCAACGAAGACGATATCCGGGAACTCGGGCAATGGCCGGTTCCGGATGAAACCCTCGCCCGGGCCCTGACCATCCTGCTTCGCCATCAACCCCGGGCCATTGGTATCGATATGTACCGGGATACGCCCATGCCGCCGGGTCATGAGGCTTTGACATCTGTGTTTTCCGACAATTCCAACATTATTGCCGTCATGAAATGCGGATCAAGCCTGTCGGATGGTGTTCGCGCCCCCAAAATTCTCCAGGGGACCGATCAGGTCGGGTTTGTGGACATGATTGTGGATGTTGATGGCGTGGTGCGTCGCGGCATTCTTTATATGGATAATGGCCGGGAAACATTTTCTTCTTTTGCAATGCAACTGGCGTTGATTTTCCTGAAATCAGAGGGTTTTTTTTCGGAACCGGATTTAACAGATCCACGCATTCTCCGGTTGGGCAAAACCCCAGTGGTTCCATTTGAATCCACTGATGGCGGATACATAGGGGCAGATGCAGCCGGATACCAGATGCTGCTGGATTATCGGGATGACAGGGACCGGGTTTCCCATATCAGCCTTTCAAAACTGCTGACCGGCGCCATCGATCCGGACAAAATAAAAGGACGTCTGATTTTGATCGGCGTTACTGCAGAAAGCGTAAAAGACTATTTCTACACACCCATCAGCAAAAATCGACAGACCGATCATCAGATGTCCGGTGTAGAACTGCATGCCCTGATTACGGGTCAACTGATCAGCCTGGGGATGGGAGAACGCAAGCCGCTTCACATTCTGACGAATTGGCAGGAAATCGTCTGGATTTTTTTCTGGAGTCTGGCTGGCGGACTGATCGGAGCCCGGTCAGAATCTGCAAAAATGCTTTTGACAATCGCCATATCCGGATTATTGTGCATCGGGTTTACCGCCCATATTTCATTTGTGCAAAGCTGGTGGATACCCGTTGTGCCGCCGGCTCTGGCCTGGGCCCTGTCTGCCATCATTGCACCGACGTTTATCCTGGGTATGGTTAAACGTCAGCGGACTCAGATAATGGGTTTGTTTGCAGCCCATGTATCCAGAGAGTTCGCCGACGCCATCTGCAGCCAGGCCAATCAGTTTATCGATCAGGGACGGGCAGTGCCCCAGCAGTTGGATGCGACCATTCTGTTTCTCGATATTGTCGGATTTACAACGGTTGCCGAAAGCATGCCTCCGGAAGTTCTGCTCCCCTGGCTGAACCGGTTTATGAATGATATGGCAGACCAGGTTTCCCGACATCAGGGCGTTGTCTGCAAATTCATGGGAGATGCAATCATGGCGGCATTTGGTGCGCCTGTGCCACGAAAGAGTATGGAGGCAATCCGGCAGGATGCCATTCATGCCGTTGACTGTGCACTGGCCATGCAGTACAGCCTGCTCCAGTTGAATCATCAATTCAAAGCGGAGGATCTGCCGGTCATCAGCATCCGGATCGGGATACACACCGGATCAGTCACTGCCGGAAGCATGGGCAGTGCCAGCAGAATGGAATACACCCTGATCGGCGATCCGGTCAATATTGCGGCCCGGCTGGAAAGCTTTCAGAAAAACCGGTTTCTGCTGGACCCGCTTGTCTCGCCCTGTCGAATCTGCATCGGAGAATCGACCTGGCAATTGACACAAAACGAATTCGCCACTCAAAATCTGGGAGAACTTCTCCTGAAAGGCAAACTTCAGCCCATTGTGGTCTATCGCGTGATGGGTCGAAACTGAACCGAAATGACAGATAAACAGGGAAAGGAATGAATTTTTATGAAAAAGCGGCATGTGAATATTCTCATAAGCGGTCTGATCATATTGGCGACAGGGCTTCCGTCAACAGTCTGGGGTCAGAGCCAGAATCCACCTTCTCTTCCTTCTGCCGGCTCATCAGCCATTACCGCTTCTGCGTCAGCTTCTCCCGCCCCACCGGTGTATCGGCCACCGCTGAGGGGGATGCCGTTCAGCCGGGAAGGTGGCGCTACTCGTGGTCTCGACTCAAAATCCATCAAAATTACGGCTCTTGTTCCGGAACATACCGCTTTGACAACCCAAAGCCAGCCTTGTCTTTTTTACCACCTGTCACAATCGGTTGACGCACCGGTTGAAGTTACGATCATCGATGACAATGCGGTTGAACCGCTATGGCAGACTCTGATTGCACCCCCTGTGTCAGCCGGAATCCATAACTTCTGCATGAAAGATGGCGGATACAGACTGGAATCCGGAAAAGTGTATAAATGGTTTGTTGCCATTGTGGCTGATCCGGAACACCGATCACGGGATATCGTTGCAGGCGGGGCGATCGAGCGCATTTTGGTGTCTGAGTCCCTGGAGGACCGATTAAAAAAGGCCACTTTGCCGGATCAGATTTCGATCTATGCGGATACCGGAATCTGGTATGATGCACTCAGCACCATCCAACAGCTCATTGAGTCCCAACCGGATTCAAAACAGGCGATGATGATGCGAACGCAGTTTCTGAATCAGGTGGGGCTGAAAATTGAAGAATGAAGGCTGAGCTGCTGCAACCAGTATTCAGGCAGAGCAGCGGCCGGATGGTCAGGCGGCTTCTCAATACACAATACTCATATCTCAATAATTAATCTGCTTTCACGGTAAATGTGCCTGAATTATTTGTGATGATTCAGGCCTGTTTGTAGTGACGCCGTCAAGCGTTGTTTAAATGCCCTTACGGGCCCACTACGAACAGAGGAAAGCATTTCGCCGAGTGCTATTTTCACATTAAACTTTGCTCCTCTGCCCCTATGTCCCTGAATCGATATTTTCATGCTAAGCATCCATCTATTACAAACCGGCCGCCTGGTGTTGAATCCGGAATTTGACTTGATTTTTTTCAGCCGAAACTATATGAATTTAAATGTATTATGACGCTTTTATTCGCATTTATGGAAATATCTTTCAGAGAGGAGTTTAAATGACTGAAACGATGGACAAAATTAGAAATATTGCGCTGGTGGGACACGGCAATTCCGGAAAAACGTCATTGGCCGAAGTCATGCTGTTCGATACTGGAACCATCACGCGCCAGGGGCGGGTGGAAGATGGAAACACGGCCATGGATTTTGAGCCGGAAGAGCTCAAGCGCAATATCAGTATCAGTTCAGGATTTCATCAGTTTAACTGGAAAAAAAACCAGGTGACCCTGATCGATACACCCGGCGACCAGAATTTCTTCAATGACACCAAAAACTGTATGATGGCTGCGGATGCCGCTCTGGTTCTGATCGATGCAGTGGACGGCGTCAAGGTTCAGACTGAACAGGCATGTACCTTTGCCGAAGATTTCATGCTGCCGTGTGCGGTTGTCATCAACAAGATGGACCGGGAGCGGGCTGATTTTTTTCGAACATTTCAGGATGCGACCTCTTCCCTGGATCCGCTTCGTCTGGTTAAAATCCAGATACCCATTGGGGCAGAATCCAAATTCAAGGGGGTTGTCGATCTTCTGAGCCTGAAAGCCTTTACATATGACAGCACGGGTAAAGCCACTGCTGTGGAAATTCCATCTGATCTTCAGCCGGTTGTTTCTGAAGAGCGGGAAAAAATGATCGAGGTTCTTGCCGAGGCCGATGACACCCTGCTTGAGCGCTATCTGGAAGGGGAGACCATTTCGGATGAGGAACTGACCGTGGCTTTGAAGCAGGGAATTCGTTCCAGACTGTTTGCACCGGTTTTGTGCTGTTCTGCAACCAACAACATCGGTATTGATCTGTTAATGGATTTTCTCATCAACAGCATGCCCTCTCCTGCGGATAAACCGGCCAAAACCGGAATCGATCCGGTTGTCGGAAACGAGATCGAGCGGTTGCCATCCCCTGATGCACCGTTTTCCGGCTTTGTATTCAAGACCGTCGCAGACCCCTATGCCGGCAGATTATCCCTGTTCAAGGTGGTTTCCGGACAATTGGGTTCTGATGGAACTTTTTATAACGTCAACAAAAAAACAAAAGAACGGTATAATCAGTTATTGACACTGGCCGGAAAAGAACAGAAACCCGCCAAAGGCGCTGGTCCGGGATCGATCGTGGCCGTTGCAAAATTAAAGGAAACCGGTACGGGTGATACGCTTTGTGATGAGGCCAACAAGATTCAATATGATTTTCCGGCTCCCATGCCCCAGTTGATCACGTTTGCCATTACGTCCAAAGCCACGGGTGATGAAGACAAAATTTTCATTTCCATGACCAAGATAATTGAAGAAGATCCGGCTCTCAAACTGGAACGAACGGTTGAAACTAAAGAAATTCTGCTGTCCGGGAGAGGACAGGTCCATATCGAGGCCACAATTGAAAAGCTGAAACGCAAATTCAACGTCGAGGTCAATCTCAATACGCCCAAGGTTCCGTATCGGGAAACCATCAAGAAAAAAGTTCGGGTTCAGGGCAAACATAAAAAACAGTCAGGCGGTCACGGCCAGTATGGAGATTGCTGGATTCAAATGGAGCCGCTTCCCCGAAGCAGCGGATTTGAATTTGTGGATGCCATTGTCGGCGGGTCCATCCCCAGAAACTATATTCCGGCGGTTGAAAAAGGCATTATCGAGGCATCCCAGAAAGGTGTTCTGGCCGGATATCCCTGCGTGGACTTCCGGGTCACGCTGGATGACGGATCGTATCATGATGTGGATTCGTCGGAAATGGCCTTCAAAATTGCGGGGTCCCTGGCCTTCAAGAAAGCGGTTACCGACGCCAAACCGGTCCTTCTGGAACCGATTCTGGGCGTTGAGGTCACCACACCCGATGAATATATGGGTGATATCATGGGGGATCTGAACAGTCGGCGGGGAAGGGTTCTGGGCATGGAAGCCCGTGGAAAATATCAGGTCATCAAAGCACAGGTACCGATGTCCGAGTTTCTGTCCTATGCACCGGATCTGACATCCATGACCGGCGGACGGGGAATGTACACCATGGAGTTTTCACATTATGATGAAGTACCGGCCCAGATTGCCGAGAAGCTGATTGTGGAACTGAACAAAAACCGGGAAGCGTAGTACACCGGTATCATGACCATCATTCCGGATCAATTCCGGAATGATGGTCATCATCGTATTTCAGATTTTAAAAAGGTCACCCCGGCGGAAGCCGGGGTCCATAACCATTTGATAAAACTGGATAGCGCTGACGCTTCACTGCGTGTCCGGCGTTCGCCGGAATGACGGTAAACAGCAATTTCAGCTTTTTGTGAATCTGTCATAACGCACATTTTCAAACATAAACGGGGTTTTCGTTCAGGCACTATTTATCTGAAAAACTATAGCTGAAAATACACCTGCTGGCTACTGATGCCTGACGACTGACCTCTCATTCACTTCTGACTTCCCAGACATTTTTTACACGGAAAATACCCTTCCCAATACGCATCCCACTTTCGATGAAACGATATCTGGTTCTTCCTGGCAATTTTCTGCCCCAGGGGACAGGATGACACATGAAACCGTTTGGACTGTCTGTGGCCGACATACCGGCCGGATTCTTCCCGCCATCCCTGCCATATTCCCTGTTTGGCCTGCATGGCCTGTCTTTGTGCCTTCAGAAGCAATTCGTTGTACCGGGTATTGGGATGAGTCGGCATGAAAAAGGCCAGTCCGGCTTCCACCATCGCCTGATTGATGAATGTGCCGTCAGCCAGAAACACATAGGCCAGATTTCTGCCATACTGATCGTTTTTTTCAACATCCCATTCCAGCCGGACCTGTTTCGATAATACCTTTTCCTGATTGAATTTTTGTGCATCCGGTCCATATGGGTCTGCCGAACGGTCTTTATGTGCAATTTCCGGAGCATTGATTCCAATATATCGTATTGACCGGCCATCCTCTAATGTAATGCTATCGCCGTCGCTGACATGCCGGACCGGCAGAAACTCGTCCGCCATCGATATGGCCGGGAATATCAGCCACACCATCATAAAGACCATGATCACATTTCTGCAACCGATATGCATCCTGTTCATGGTTACCAGCCTTTTTAAGGTTTGACCCAATCCTTGTCCTTTATCATCAGCATCAATCGGTGTTCGATGGATTCGAGGCTTTCTGTACTCAGTGCCTGTTCAAACAACTCCTGAAGGATCAAGATATCATCGATCTCCTGAATGGACCGGATCATATTTGGGTTGATGACATTGAATCGGGTTTGCAGTATTTTTTGAATATTGCTCTGAAATGTCTCAACTTTTCCTTTTTCGATACCTTTTTCGATACCTTTTTCAATACCTTTTTCGATTGCTAATCTTTCCATACTGGAAATATATGGCATAGACACCTCTCTTTCATAACGAACCATCTCCTGCAACAGTTGTGTCTCCAACTCTTTTGGCAGTTGCATGATCCAGTCAATAAACCGAAATATATCCAGAATAAATTGTCTGGAATAATTCCGTTCATACAGCATACGGATTAAACGGAGCTTCCAGACATATCGCGCTGGCACATCTTTCCGGGTTTCTCCGGACTTCAAATGTGACATTACCACAATGGCAAACAGATTGGGATGTTTTTCCAGATGTTCCCAACCGGATTGATAGTCCTGCAGCTTTACAATGGGGAAATGAAAATCCAGACTGCAATCCCATAACGTATAGCCATAGTGCTGTGGTCGCCATAGAAGACTGCTGTCAGCCAGAACAGCCAAACTTACCACCGTACGCCTGAAGCGGTCAAAGATACGATAATTGTAAACATACATCCGTTCTTCAAAACCGGTATCCTTATATCCCTGTATTTCGATATGGACCAGTACCCACTGTTCGTGGCCATCAAGACAGGTGACGCTTACCAGCTTATCTGTCAGCCTGCGACCCAGTTCAGCATCCCGGACGATCTTTTGAAATTCCTTATCCAGAAAGACAAAGCCCTTCTGCCAGTCAATACCGGCATGCGCCTTTGGAAAGAAAAATTCCATAAACTCCTGAAAATATGCCATCAGCATATCTTTCCAGGGGCTGTCACTGTCAATTTTGTTTTTGGATTTGTCTTTCATCGCCAGCAGTCAATCCGCAATGTCTTGCCGCACTGTCATCCAGCATCCTGCTCACCCCCCCGACAGCAGACGGGATAATCCCCAGGGTTTTTTCCCAGATTTCATCATCCTCCATGCAAAAATACACCAGCACATTCGGGGCAATCTCTTTGATCCAGCCAGCCAGTTTTTGATATATGTTCAGACGGATGGGTTTGAAATACCGCATTTTGCCATCCAGGCCGGTTATAAACTCCCCGTAAATCATATTGGATTCCGGAAACCGGTTTTGAATGATGGCCTTGAGATCCGGCATGAATCGAAATGTACCCAGACTGATCCAGACAATATTTTGGGGTGAAACATGCAAAAACAGGCTTTGAATCACCTGCCGGTATTCTGCCTCGCATCCATCGTAAATCACAATCGGATCAAAATGAAAGGCCAGCGGATAGCCCCGGGATTCACATTCTGCTGCGGCCCGCAGCCTGGCTTTCAGAGGGGTGGTATGCCGTTCCTGTTCCGCGATCACCCGATCCGTGTTCAGTGACCAGGCCAGAATGGTTTTTCTCTGGTGATTGAGTGCTTTCAATCCCTGAATGGCAACCGTTTTGGTTTTCAGTTCCAGAATGGATCGGGATTGTTCTGAAAATTTTTGAATCAGACTGCCGGACAGATGGGTCAAGGGCTCCCATATCAGGCTGTCCGTGAATTCCCCGGTGCCAATGCGCCTGATGCCGGGTTGGGCCAGAACCGCATTCAGTTGAGCAAACAGATCATCATGGTTGACAAAAAATTGCAGAACCGGGGGGTGAAAATAGGCCTGGAGAATGCAATAGGCACAGTCCATGTTGCAAAACGTGCCGATATGCAAAATATGATAACCACAGCAGGTATAAAAACGGGTTCCCGGGCATTCCCGGACAAACGGGCCCTGGTTTGTGGTTAAAAACAGGGTTTCCTTGCCTCTTTGAACCGGGTCATCCGCCCGGGAAACAAAGTGATACACATCTGCCGATCTGTCCACAATGGTGGCGGAAATATCCAGCCGGGATGTCATGTCCCTGACAATGTCAGAGTCCGAAACATCCCGGTGCACAAACAAATTTCGGATTTTCAAGAGCGAATCATGCCTTTGTGTCAGAAATCAGGGTTTTGACCAACGCACAGGCCTTTTCCAGGTTCAGCTTGCTCATATTCAAAACGATATGATACAGATCAGGCTGATCATAGTCCTCTTTCCCAAACTTCCGGTAGAGATTCATACGGCGTTTGTCCTGACGATTGACAATCTGAAGAGCTTGCTTGGGGGACAGGTCGTAGTTCTGTTCCATGAACTGCACCCGGTCCTCGAGATCGGCGACCATCAGAATATGAAACGCATTGGCATCGTCTCTCAGAACATACTGGCCGCCTCTGCCGACAATGACCGAATTTCCTTCATCACCAATCTTTCGCATCAGTTTCTGCAGAATATCGACATAAATTTCTTCATCCAGATATCCTTTGTTGTCATCCAGGAGCCGGTCCATAAAGCTGCTCGGAATCAGCCCGGAAATGAACTTTGAAAATTTTCCGCCTGCCTCCTTTTCCATGTTTTCAACCCAACTGGTCGATACCTTGGCTTTTTGGGCAATCATCTGGATGAGTTCCTCGTCATAAAGGGCATATCCCAGTTCTTTGGATAACAGGATTCCCAATGATTTGCCGCCAGCGCCGTACTGTCTGGATATGGTAACTACCGCCATGAACCTACCTCCTGATATGGAAAAATTATTGTTTCTTGATTTTCTATTGTTGATTCTGGATTGTTGATTTGAGGCAAAAATCTGAAATCAAAAATCCAAAATCAGCAATCGGGTTGACATACTCATTACCCCATTTTCTATGATCCTGTAAATTCAAAACTGATATGCTTTTGAAACTTGTCAATTCTGGCAAAAATTTCTTTCAGCATCGTCTGCTCGATTTTGGTCAGTTTCTTGGGGTTGATATAGTTGTCCGGGCGTGTCCGGTCAATCATGACCGCATTCACCTGACGGGAAAACCGGAGTTGCATCAAAAATCCATAGGCGTGTTCCAGCTCGCTGTAGGTGTTCCAGTTCAGTATTTTCCTGTAATACAACTGCAGCATCCGCTCTGGCGTATTGGTTTCTACAATCCCATTTTTCAGAGAATAAATTCGGATGATATCGATAATGGGCATCATGGCACTCTTGATGTCAAAGGCATCCCGGTGCTCCCCTTTGGATTCGACAATGAAATTGCGAAAAAACCCCAGCGGCGGTTTGAAATACAGGGCGTTTTCCGTCATGTGTCGAAAAAATCCGGCCCATCCCAAAAGTGTATTCATCAAAAAATGACGCAGATCATCCACAAGGGTCATGTCGCCATATGCGCCCCGGAAGTCAAAAAAAATACTGGCCTGAAGCAGATCCTTTGCCTCTGCCTGATGGGTCCAGGTTGAAAAATACTCTTTCCAGACCGATATGGGTTGGCACCATCGGGGATTTTTGGCCATGACATCCCCTTTGCAGAATTCATAGCCAACCTGATCCAGCCAGGTGCAGACCGTTTCGCCCAGTTCCATGAAATAGGTTCGAATATCTTCTGCATCAGATTCAGCCGGATCTTCATAAATGATGGCATTGTCCTGATCGGTTTTCAGGGTCTGTTCCTTACGGCCTTCACTGCCCATAACCATAAAGGCAAACCGGCAGGGGGGCTGCCCCACCTGCTCGATGGCCATATCCAGCAGCTTCACCAGAATGGCGTCTGAAATGGTTGTGATCAGCCGGGTCAGGTTTTTGGCTTTTGCTCCGTTTCGGATCAGATTCCCGATGACACCTGGCAACTGTTCATGCAGATGGGTCAGTTCATCCAGATTATCAGACGACTGAATTTCCCGAATCAAAAAGAGTGGTGACTGCCCCTGGGATGCCAGAATATCCTTGTCTGTAATAATTCCCACAACCTTTTCGTTCGGGTCGGTTACAGCCAGATGTTTCATGTTTTCCTGCATCATGGTCATCAATGCCTCAAATACCAGGGCCTTTTGGGAAATGCATTTCAGCGGCGCAGACATGATGCCTGAAACCGGCGTCAAAATGCTCAGCCCTTTGGCAATCACCTTTTGCCGAAAGTCGTTGTCTGTTACGATGCCGACATAATTTCCCCCGATATCCCGTACCAGGATACTGCTGCAATGATGACGGGTCATCAGTTCGGCAGCCGATTGAATGGTCATGTCTGCCAGACAGTAAACGATATTCGGCTCATAAACACCATCGATGGCCTGATTGAGAAACTGAAGGGATTGCTCATGGGGTTGAATCGACTGGGCCACAATGGATGCATAGGACCGGTCCAGCATCCGTTTCCCGAATGTATCGGTAAAATACTCGCTGAATGATTCAAACTGACTGCAGACATCCAGAAAACGTTGTCTGGGCCATGTATAAAAAAAGGTATCTTCTGTGGTTTTGAGAGACCGGATGGAGATTGAATTGTTCAGCAACATGGAAATGCCGCCAAAGAGACTGCCTTCGCTGACTTCATCTTTCAGGGTGATCTGGCCGTTTTCCTCAAAATAGCGTTCTGCCGCACCTTTTTGAATGATATACAGGGCATCGATACGGGAAATGCCCTGGGTAAACACCACATGCCCTTTTGGGTGAGAGATGACGGATAGTTGTGAGGCAATTCTGTCAATCTCGGACTCCGGCAAAAATGAAAAGGGAATGATGTGTGACAAAAACTCCCCGGCCTGATCCGATGAAATCAGGGCGGCATAGGACGAATCCACCATCTTCTGGCTGAAGGTATCGACAAAATATTTGGAGACGACCGGATAGCGGTTGCAGATATCCAGAAAATCCTGGCCGGAAAGGACATAAAATGTTGTGTCCTGTGTCGCTTTGGCGGTTTTGACCGATATGCCGGCATTCATCAGAATGGAAATGCCGCCAAAAATGTCGCCCTCCTTCAGTACGTTTTTCTGAGGTTTTTGACCCTGCTGCTCCTCGTACAGTTCCAGGGTTCCGCTTTTGACAACGTAAATGTTCTCCACCTTTGAGCGGCCCTGCAGGAACAAAATGGTTCCTTTGGGGATCACCTCGACATGAATGTCATGAATGATCTTTCCCAGTTCGGATTCCGGCAGCGTATCAAACGGCTGAATCTTTCTCAGCCAGGCAATGGTCTGATCATCCATCGTGAGAGATGCGCCGGAATCGGTCGTAGTCGAAAAAAAGGGTGTGCCCATAACGTGTCCTAATATCGAATTCTGGCATAATCGGTTTTCTGGGACGCCAGAATCGCGTCTCTCAGGGTCAGAATATTTTTTCGGGCCAACAGCGGCACAAATTTCAAAAAGATTTCCGCAGTGGCCATTGAATCGCCAAGCGCGGTATGCCTGCCCCGGATGCAAAGTCCCAATCGTTCCGCAATGGCCTCCAGACTGTGATAGCGGTGAGCGGGATGAAGCACCGCGGATAAAAACATGGTATCCAGGACCGGCTGAGTAAACCGGATGCCCGTAACCGCTTCCTTGATCTGAAACATGCGCATGTCAAACGCGGCATTGTGGCCAATCAGAACCGTATTTTCGGAAAATCGACGAAACTCGGACAGGGCCACTGTGATGGGGGGCTGCCCCTGAAGCATTTCCGGCTGAATGCCATGGACCCTGATGGACTCTGCCCCAACCGCACGCTTGGGGTCAACAAGCATATTGAATACATCCTCACGCAGCAGACGATTGTTGACAATCCGGACCGCACCAATGGAAATAATTTCATCGGTCCGGGGGTCAAGGCCGGTTGTTTCGGTGTCAAAAACCGTGTAACTGATATCGGTTAAAAAATTGTCCTGAAGCTCAGGGCTTGCGTCGGGCCGATTGAAGAGATCAAAATCATAAAATTCCGGACGGCTGGACTCCATCAGGGTGATCGGTGAAATGGTTTGAAAATCAACCGGTTCTGAAGAGGAAAGGCGAATCAGCTCTTTCATGCGACAGGTTTGATCATAGACCAGTTTCAGTACCTGGGTATGATGAAATGAGGTGGTTTGGGAATGGGCCAAAAGGGTCTCCACCGATGACCATATTTCATCCAGCCCTTCCTGAAAACCGGACAGCACCTGCATGACCGTCCGCCTGGCCTCGAGGGTCAATGCCTGGGTCAGATCATGGATAATCAGAATGAGACCGGCCAGTTGCTGGCGCTGGTTCAGTATCGGAACCATCTCGACACTCAACTGATTTCCCATCGGGCCGGTGATGGAAAAAAAGGAAACCGGGTTGTCTGGTGGATGCTCTTTTGGATCATCCGATGATTCATGAAGTTTTCGGGTTATCCGGGAAACCGCCCGATCGATTTGAACCGGGTCGATGACACTTGAAATATTTCGGCCCAATCCCAGAAAGGGTCCGGACAATGTTTCGGAATTGGGATACTGACAGGATTTTTCCCGAACTGTCAGAAGCTCCTGGGCTTTTTTGTTGAACAACAGAATCGATCCGGATGGATTGCAGATCACAATTCCTTCCGGCAGTTGACCCACAATGGCCGCCAGGACATTTTTGTCCTGTTCCACTTCCTGCCTGGCCTGGCGGATTTTATCTTCCACGCTTTCAAAAAGGGCTTCATACCGGTCCGCACCTTCGTTGATCAGGCCGGCCAGCCGGTTCATGTCCCTGCTGGCGTCAATTTTGATGCGGTGAGATGGATTGACCGTGTAGATCATCAGGGTTTCATCCGCAATCTGAACCGTGGGCAGAACATAGGTATAGAGCACCGCATCCAGCCACACAATCCATCCACCGATAAACATGACGACCATACCCAACACATACACCATGTGTCGGTGAACCAGCTCAATGAGCTGATGCTGTTCTTCCGGGGTGAACTGGCTCCAGAACAGACTGGCGAGAGAAACAAAGACCGCTGCGGTAATTGTCGCGGAAATAGCGACAAACAGCCAGAATTTTTTGTGTGAGTCCAATCGATTCTTTCCAGAATGACACAACCGGTGCAGCAGTCTGCACCGGTTGTGGTTATGGATGTGATGGTACCATTCCGAAATGACGGAACAAAATTTTGTTAAAGGTTATTTCCGGCCACCGGCATATCCGATCTTGACCAGAGCTTCCTCGATTTCTCCCAGAATGGTCGGGTCATCGATGGTTGCCGGCATCTTGTATTCCTTGTTGTCTGCAATTTTCTGAATGGTGCCGCGAAGAATCTTGCCGGACCGGGTTTTGGGCAGCCGCTTGACAACCGTGGCGGTTTTAAAGGACGCCACTGCGCCAATCCGGTCCCGCACCATCTGAACCACTTCCTTGACAATTTGTGCATGATCTTTTGTAACGCCGGATTTCAGAACAATAAATCCCACGGGCACCTGGCCTTTCAGAGAGTCATCCACACCCAGCACCGCGCATTCCGCCACATCCTGATGATCGGACAGAATTTCCTCCATGGCCCCTGTCGAAAGCCGGTGACCCGCCACATTGATGATGTCATCGGTTCGGGACATGACATACACATAACCGTTTTCATCGATGTATCCGGCATCCGCGGTCTTGTAATATCCGGGAAATTCCTCCAGATAGGATTTGATGTATCCGGCATCGTTGTTCCACAGGGTGGGCAGGGTTCCGGGCGGCAGCGGAAGTTTGATCACCAGCGCCCCGATTTCACCGGCCTTGACTTGGTTGTTGTTGGGATCCACTACCTGGACATTCATGCCCGGCGCCGGAACCGTAGGTGATCCATGAACCACCGGGTATTGATGCAGGCCCATGCAGTTGGCCGCAATGGCCCATCCGGTTTCGGTCTGCCACCAGTGATCGATGACCGGCACACCGATTTTGGTTTCCGCCCATTTCAGGGTATCCGGATCAGAGCGCTCACCGGCCAGAAACAGGGTGTTGAACTGTGACAGGTCATAGCCTTTCATCAGTTTGCCATCGGGATCTTCCCGCTTGATAGCCCGAAACGCGGTCGGCGCCGTAAACAGGGCCTTGACCTTGTGCTGGGAGATCACCCGCCAGAATACACCGGCATCGGGCGTGCCAACCGGTTTGCCTTCAAACAGGATGGTGGTGCAGCCTTTCAAAAGCGGACCATAGATAATATAGGAATGCCCGACCACCCATCCGACATCGGAGGCGGCCCAATACACATCACCGGCATCCACATTGTAAATGGCTTTCATGGTCCATTTCAGGGCCACCATGTGGCCGCCATTGTCCCGCACGACGCCTTTGGGAATGCCGGTTGTTCCGGAGGTATAGAGGATATACAGCGGATCCGTCGCTGCCACCGGCACACAGTCCGCGGGTTTGGCCTTGGCCATTTGTTCCGCCCAGTCCAGATCCCGGCCGGGAATCAGGCTGGCTTTTTCCATGGGACGCTGAAAAATGATGCAGTGGTCCGGTTTGCTGGCTGCCAGCTCGATGGCCTGATCCAGGAGGGGTTTGTACGGAATGACCCGCTTGACCTCGATACCGCAGGAGGCGGTAATCATGACCTTGGGCTTGGCATCGTTGATTCGGGTGGCCAGTTCGTTGGGTGCAAACCCCCCGAATACCACGGAATGAATCACGCCCAGGCGGGCACAGGCCAGCATGGCGATGGCGGCTTCCGGAATCATGGGCATGTAAATGATTACCCGATCACCCTTTTTGGCGCCCAGACCATCCAGAACCCCGGCAAATTTTGCCACTTCATCCCGCAGTTGGGTGTAGGTGTAGGTTTTGATGGTGTCTGTGACCGGGCTGTCATAAATCAGGGCCGCCTGATCGCCGCGGCCATTTTCCACATGAAGATCCAAGGCATTGTAACAGGTATTCATGATGCCGCCGGTAAACCAGCGGTAAAAGGGTTTATTGGAGTCGTCCAGTACCTTGTCCCATTTTTTATACCAGTGGCAGTCACTGGCAGGGCCTGCCCAGAAACCGTCCGGGTCGTTGATGGATTGGGTAAATGCCTCCACATACGGATTGGTCATCTATATCCTCCTCAAAAGATGGTAAGGGCGGGAAAACTCCCGCCCCGATTATCAACAGATCAATTCAAAGGCTGGTGGAAAATACCCTATCCCCACATGCCCATGCCAAAAGATGATGTAAACAGAATGATAAATGCAATGATGCCGACCAACCATTTATCTTCAAGGTTCATACTGACCTCCTTTTTTAATATGCGTCACCGATTCTGAATTGCGGCGTCCGCCGGAATGACGGCTTACCCTATTCCTTGACAACAATCATATGCTCCTTATTGGCGCGTTCTATCTGAACATCATTGGTGGTGGACATCTCCGCTTTAAAGCACAATCCCCACATCATGACGATGCTTGCGGCCCACCAGAAAATCTGCCAGGACCACAGGGGCGGAAAGCCGGCAAAGGAAAATGCGTTGTTGCCCAGAATACAGGCCGGCCCGATAGCAAAGAAAAACCACAGCGGAACGACGAACTTCATGATGCCGCGCCATTTGAGTCCGCTCTCGGTGGGTGCATCCACGCTGTCCAGCCACTGCCGGATTTCGGCCTGCCGGTCGATGGTTGCCTGGTCATCCTTGATGCCGATGCCTCTGCAGATATAGGCAACGACCAGACCCACAAACGTGCCCCAGAACGCGCAGTGCATGGACAGCGGATTGGGCCAGACAGAATAGGTCAGATAAACCGCAAACATGCCGGCGGCAGTCCCCAGAACCGCACCAACCCGCGGGAACTTGAATCCCCAGCACACACCAATTAACAGGACATACATGACAAACCCGAATGCCGTGGCCAGGGCGCCCAGAATAACCAGGGCTGCCTTGGAGTTGATACCCACATACAGGGCTGCGATTGTCAGAACGGTTGTCAGAATCCGGTTGACCCAGATCTGTTCCGCATCACCGGCCTGCTGTTTCCGGATCAACCGCCAGTAAACATCCCGCAACAGAATGGAGCCACCCGTGTTGATGTAAGGAGCCGCCGTTGAATGAATCGCGGCGATGGCGCCCATGAAAACCAGACCCACTACGAACGGTGGCAAGAACTGCTGAATCAGTGTGGGAACAATGGTTCTATCAGACAGTCCCTGAAATGCTGCAACGCCGGCCACTTCCAGAACTTTTGCGCCCATGCCCTGAATTGCGGTAAAATAGAACAGCGCAAAACCGACCACGAATGTGGACATGAACGTTTGCTGCCAGGCCAGGGGTTTGGGAGATTTGATACCAAAAAAAGTCATGGTAAATGCCGGAGAGGATTGAATGCCCATCAGCGCAAACATGTAGGTCAGAATCATCATGGAGGTCCAGGAGGCCGCGCCCTTTTTCCCCAGTCCCCAGGTAATTACCTCCGGAACGGTCAGAAACTTTTGATCCAGTTTGGCCATGGAGGCGGAAAACCCGCTCCATCCGCCAAACTGGGGCTGATGAACGACAAAAAAGCCCAGCAGGATGATACCACCGACCAGCAAGACAAATTGAAGCACGCCGACATAGGCGCCGGCCTTCATACCGCCGGTGACCACATAAAACCACACGATGGCGGCCAGAAATAAAGCACCGGTAATGAAATCAACCCCTGTGATGACGTTGAAAAGCGCACCGGCAGCCATCAGCTGAACAGCGGAATAGAAGATGGAGTAAAGAACGGCGGTCAGTACGACCAGATACCGGAGCGCCTCGCTGTTGAAATAATAGGCATACATGTCACCGGGTGTCACGAACCCGTAACGTTTGCCCAGAAGCCATTGACGCTTGGCGAAAAATGTTCCGGTAATGGGAATGGTAATGACATAAAACGAGGCAAAGGCATAAGCCAGACCATCCCGCCAGATCAGGCCCGGATGGCCGATAAAGGTCCAGCCGCTGAAGGAGGCTGCGGTTGCAGCCATGAGGAAGGCAATAAACGGCACGGATCGTCCGCCGATCGCATAACCCGCCGCGGTCTTTTCTTTGAAAAAGCCTTTCATGCCTTCGTAGGTCGAATACACGATATACAACCCCAACAAGATATAAACCCATGTCACTGAACTCATACAATATCCTCCTTGAATAACACTGACTGCGAAAGGTTGACCGACCCATATGGCCGGACGGGCTTATTGTCGCATGATCCGAAAGTGCTTTTCCCACCTCCTTTGTGGTTGCCAAATTCTGGTTTTTGTTTTTCTGTCTTTACAAAACCCCAACATTCACATAATAGCTATCTACATTAAATGAACGCAATTTATTGTGTATTGGTTTCTAAAATTAATTGAGTGTCGTTGTCAATAAAAAATACATTCAGTTGGATAAACCTTGATAATTTTTAAATCCGTGTCTATTAAAGACCATCCGTCATTCACTGCCGTTCAGAGCGTAACCATCATATCGCAGAGGGAATACCATTATGCTGAACCGAGTGTTGTTATTTTTTGACTATCCGCCTGCTGTCCGAAACGCATTGGGTTTTCTATTGGGGGGATGGCTGTCGATTTTTATGTTTCTGTATCATTTGAACTGGCTATTTCCAGATAAGGCATTTACAAACGCGGTCATTCTTCGGGTGATGGCCGTCGGAATCGGGATCTGTTATTTTGTTTTCAAAATCAAACCCTGGGCGAGAAAACTGTGCATCTTTTTCAATTTTGGAAATATTGCCTGGTTTATCGTCTGGGCTGTCAGTATAGCGACTCCGGCATTGCGCGTTCATGCCGTATTGACGATTTTATTGTTTGCTCTGAGCTCGTATTACCTGATGGTCAAGGAAACATCCCAATATTTTAAAGAACGGGAACCCCAAAAATTTGATGAAACCGGAAAAGAAATTAAATAAGGAGTGTTATCCGTGACGACATCGCTTCCACCCAAAGAACTTGTTTGTGATTGTGGCAACAAATTTATCAGTCAACAGCGTTCCAACTGGTGCCGCTCGTGCGGCAAACAGGTTTTTTATGATGCCAGGGATGTCCGCAAAAACCGTTACAACCGGATTTATGTGGTATTGGCTCTGGTGATTTTCATCGGTTTCACGGCATATTTTTTTATCGAGATGGTACTCACCCCGATCCTGACCATGCAGCAGCCCTGACACATTTGGGTATCAATCCATATCCATAAAAAATGTCGAGGCCATAGTGTAGGATCGAACCACTGCGTTCGGCCCTTCTTCGGCATCGCTGACAGCGCGCACGGTCCAGAAATAGGGAATATCTTTCTTCAACCGTTTGGCAGGGATCTGATAGGTCGGAACATCGGTTTTTTCATCCACAAAGCAGTCTTTGCAGGCTGCGCCGGGCGCCAGATTGTTCAGCATGTCGGCAGATGATGCCACAAAAACCCGATAGCTCTTGGCGCCCGCAACCGGTTTCCACTTCAAAACCGTTGTCAAAACCTGATTTTTGGCCTTGTCTTTGGGCGTTTCCAACTCCGGAGCAGCCAGTGATCCGGCAAATACCGTAGCTGACAACCATATCACCGCCAGAAATCCAGCCAGAAAAACTCTAAATTTTGTGTTCATGATCTCCTCTTCCTGTTGTAATCCGTCGGTTGATTATCCCGACAAAGCGGTAAAACAGCCACTCTGTCGGGTACCGAATCGTTTCAAATGAAGACCTCAATACCGTTCAATCTATAACCTTCAGTCTTCGGTCTTCAGCCTTTCATCTATTTCTGCACCATCGCCATAATCGCATCCACAATTTCCGGATTGGCCAGGGTCATGACATCCCCCACATCCTTCTTGTTGGAGATCGCACCCAATACCCGCCGCATGATCTTGCCGGACCGGGTTTTGGGCATATCGGGTACAATCCAGACCTTTCTGGGTTTGGCAATTGGGCCGATTTCCGTTGCCAGGGCTTTGGAAATCCGGTCTTCCAGTTCCTTGCTGGCGGTAAATCCGGGTTTTAACGCCACAAACAGATCCGGAACCTTGCCCTTGATGTCATCCGCCACCGGAACAACCGCGGCTTCGGCCACTTCCATCACGGTCAATGCTGCGGATTCCAGTTCCTTGGTTCCCAGCCGGTGTCCGGATACGTTGATGACATCGTCAATCCGGCCCAGGATCCGGTAATATCCATCGGGCGCATTGACCGCGGCATCACCGGTCAGATATGGCCAGTCTCTCCAGTCCTTGCTGTCCGGATTTTTGCAATATCGGGCATAATACTGTTTGACAAACCGGTCCCGATCCCCCCAAATGGTCTGGAACGCGCCCGGCCAAGGGTTCTGGATACAGATGTTTCCGGCCTTGCCGCATCCCAGCGGGAGCTCATTGCCATCCTCATCGTAAATAATGGGATGAATACCCGGCATGCCCGGTCCGGCACTGCCCGGTTTCATGGGCTTGATGGCCGG
>JBFXFK010000074.1:0-23357 GCA_050179135.1 Desulfatirhabdiaceae bacterium
GGCTATATCCGCTTCATAAACGCTTCCGAGAGCTGCTCTGCAAATAACCCTGTTTTGCGATCAAGCCTTTCCTTTTTTGTATTACTGCATAGTCATATTGAAAACTGGTTTACCGAATATTTACAAAGTATTCGGGCCTGGTGTGAATGCGACCGGCTTTTGTCCAAAACAGACATCATCCGGACTACCCGATTTGATCCAACAATTAAAATATAACACACCCTGAAACGTTTTCAAGCGAAAACGGATTGATAAAGACATGCTTGAATGGTAAACCATGATAAGGGTTCAGGTTCAACGTGGCAAAGGAGTTTTTTCAAATGCGGTTTAAGGCTATCGGAAAGGAATAATTTGTATGCGAGTTGGAATGGGTTATGATGTCCACCGGCTGGTTCCCGGTCGAAAACTGGTTCTGGGCGGGGTAACCATACCGTTTGAAAAAGGGCTGCTGGGCCATTCGGATGCAGATGTGCTGGTCCATGCCATCTGTGATGCATTGTTGGGCGCTGCCGGCATGGGTGACATTGGTCAGCATTTTCCGGATTCGGATAGCAAATATAAGGATGTCTGCAGTCTCAATCTGCTTAAAACAACCGCAGTCATGCTGCGTCAAAAGGGATTTCAAATCAATAATATTGATACCACCATTGTGGCCCAGGCGCCACGGCTGTCCGGATTTCGCCCGGAAATGCAGAGAAACATTGCGGAAGCCGCCGGCATCCCGTTTGAATCCGTCAACATCAAATCCACCACAACCGAAGGAATGGGGAGCATTGGCCGGGAAGAAGGCATGTCTGCCATGTGTGTCGCACTTATCGAATCGATCCCGTCATGAAGCCGCCTGATTTCCGATGGATCGACCAAAAAGACGATCTGGAAAAACTGGCCCGTGACCTCAGTCGGGAAACCGCCATTGCCATCGACCTTGAAGCCGATTCCCTGTTTCACTTCCACGAAAAGATCTGCCTGATTCAACTGGCATGTCCCCGGTTCATCTGCCTGGTGGATCCGTTGAATATTCCGGATTTAAGGCCAATTGCCCCTATTTTTTCAAATCCGGACATTCAGAAAATCTTTCATGGATCGGATTATGATATTCGAAGCCTGTACCGGGATTATGAAATTGAAGTCGTCAATCTGTTTGATACGGAACTGGCCTGCCGATTTCTGGGACTGAAGCAGTCCGGCCTGAACGCGGTCCTGACCGAACGCTTTGATGTCGTTTTGGACAAGCGCTTCCAGAAAAAGGATTGGTCTGAACGCCCGCTTTCAAAAGAAATGCAGGAATATGCAGCACGGGATGTCCAATATCTGATACCGCTGGCAAAAGAACTTCAGGAAAATCTGGCTTCAATGGGCAGACTGGCTTGGTTTCATGAAGAATGCCAATTAATCAGTCAGGTGCGATACACCGAATCCAGTCAGCCGCGATTTGTCAAAGTCAAGGGGGCAGGACGACTTCATCCGAGGAATCTGGCAGTTCTGGAATCCCTTCTGATGTATCGGGATGACATTGCAATGAAAAAAGACAAACCCCCGTTCAAGATTCTGGGCAACCCGATTCTTCTGGAAATCAGTATCAAACTGCCCCGAAGCATCGACAGCCTGGAGCGGTTGCGCATACTGAGTGGCAGACAGCTTGGCATGCACGGCGATGATCTCATCAAACGGGTTTTAACGGCGTTGGAAATTCCGGAAACGGAACTCCCGGTTTTTCCCAGACATACCGAGCCGGCAAAGGATAACGGCTACGCCAGACGATTGAATGCCCTCAAGCAGATCCGCCTCACCTGGTCACAATCCCTGTCCATGGATCCCGGGTTCATCTGCAACAACGCACTCCTGAACCGGATCGCCCTGAATCCGCCGACCACCATAGAGGCATTGGAGCTGCTGCCGGGCATCAAATCCTGGCAGATCAGAACGCTGGGGGATGATATCCTTAAAATCATTCGGGAAACCGGATAAGGCTTTCGGCATTACGGCGTAGCTTTGAAAGCTGTATTCGGAACTATAGCCTTTTTTTAACAGCCTGTTGGTCAGGCCATCTAGTGGTTTTCATCATGACAAATCCACTTTTTCATTTCGCTGCTGGCGTTTTTGGATCGTTAATCGTGTTTCTGCTATTTGCACATCTGTCAGGAGAAAAACGCTTCTCATTTCCATCCGCAGTCATCATTGTCGGGTTTGTTTGTGCCATTTTTTCATATTATCTGTCACCCTGGGCTACCGTGGTGATTCTGGCACTTTATATATTGGCGAATGTTTTTGAATTCATACAATATCGTGACGCCTTGAAAAAAATTGACAAAACCGCACCCCGGAAATAAATCCGGGATGCCCCTTACCAGTGCGAATGAGGTGCCCCATGAAAATTCTGATGATGACCAATGAATATCCACCCAACATTTATGGCGGTGCAGGTGTCCATGTGGACTATCTCTGCCGGGAGCTGATTCGGCTTGACAGCGGTCAGCATCAATTGCAGGTGATGTGTTTTGGCGATCAGCAGAAGACCGGCGCAAATTTTGATGTAACCGGCTTTTCGGGTCTGTCCCAACTTTCCTGTCGGGACGGGATCAATAAAAAGGTGATGGATGTTCTGGGCCGGAATCTTGTCATTGCCGGACAAACCGGAAATGCCGATATTGTGCATTGCCACACGTGGTACACCTTTCTGGCAGGCTGTCTGGCCAAAGAATTCCTGGATATTCCCATGGCCATCACCGTTCACTCCCTGGAGCCGAAACGCCCGTGGAAACGGGAACAGATCGGAACCGGCTACAACGTCAGCACCTGGCTGGAAAAAACCGCAATGGCAACGGCTGACGGGATCATCGCCGTGTCACAGGGAATGAAAAATGACATTCTGAATGTTTATCACCCGGACCCTGATAAAATCCGGGTCATCTACAACGGCATCGATACAACGGAGTTCCGGAAAACATCCAATCCCGATGTCCTTGCCGCCTATGGCATCGATCCGCTCAAACCATATGTCCTTTTCGTCGGCCGTATCACCCGTCAAAAGGGGATTATTCACCTGGTCCATGCCCTGTCAGATATCATGGAAGGGGTGCAGATCGTGTTATGCGCCGGGGCGCCGGATACCGAAGCCATTTCTCAGGAAATGCGCACTGAAGTTGAACAGGCCCGTGCACAGACGTCAAACGCCATCATCTGGATTCCCGAAATGGTGCCTGTTGACCGCCTGGTGGTCTTATACAGTGGTGCAGCCCTGTTTGTCTGCCCCTCGGTTTATGAACCCTTTGGCATCATCAATCTGGAGGCCATGGCCTGCGGCACCCCGGTGGTTGCAGCAGCGGTTGGGGGCATTCCCGAAGTCGTGGTACCCGATCAAACCGGAATTCTGGTTCCCTTCCAGGCGGTCAGTGATGCGGACCCCGAGCCACGCAGGCCGGATCAGTATGCCCATGATCTGGCAACAGCCATCAATGCGCTCCTGAATTCACCCGAAAGGCGGGCCGCCATGGGCGCCGCAGCCCGTCAGCGGGTGGAAGCCGTTTTCGGGTGGGATGCCATTGCCAGGCAGACACTGGATTATTACGACGAATTGCGCCAGGCACGGTCCCGGCCCAAAATCATCTGACGGCGTTTCATGATGGGCGTCACCGTTTCAAAAAATGTGCTGGCCACGTATCGACTTCAGTTGGGTCAGGATCTAGGCTTTCAAACAGTCTGCAATCTGATCCCCTACTTTCGCGATCTCGGCATCAGCCACCTGTATCTGTCCCCCTGTCTGCAATCGGCCTCCGGAAGCACGCACGGATACGATGTGGTCAATCCTTCGGAATTCTGCGCAGAACTGGGCGGCCCAGCGGGATTTGACGCATTGTGGAAAACAGCGGCCAGATATGAAATCGGGCTGGTGCTGGATATCGTGCCCAATCACATGGCTGTTTTTGATCGGCAAAACCGCTGGTGGTGGGATGTGTTGGCCAACGGCCCCCAAAGCCGGTATGCCGGCTTTTTTGACATTCGCTGGGACCATCCGGACCCGGCTGTGCGTGGCAGAATTCTGTTACCGGTTCTTGGGGATGAGCCCGACCGCTGCATCCAAAACCGGCAGATTCAACTCCGTCGCCAGGATTCGGAAATGGTTCTGGTGTATTTCGAACACGAATTTCCCGTTTCAAACCTGTCAATGGCTGATCTGCTTCATACAACCGGCGAGGATTTCGAATCCTTTTCCATCAACGGATTGGTTGAACCGTCCCCCAATCCCCCCTCCCGTGATTTTCTTGTCACCAACCGGAATGAATTCGGGGTTCTGATAACCGATACAATGATTCAGGCCATTAACACGGATCCGGTGCGGCTGAAACAGGTTTTGGATCGTCAGCATTATCAGCTTGCATTCTGGCGCCGCGCCAATTTTGATCTGAATTACCGCCGGTTTTTCGACATCCAACACCTGGCCGGCGTGTGTGTGGAAAAAGAAGCGGTCTTTGAAGCCACGCATGGGCTGATCCTGGAATGGGTCAAAAACGGCCGGATTGACGGACTGCGTATCGATCATCCTGACGGATTAAAGGATCCATATGCCTATTTTCAGCGGCTCCGGATGGCAGCCCCCCGAACCTGGATTGTCGTTGAAAAAATTCTGGAACCCGGGGAGACACTTGATCCGGATTGGCCGGTTGCCGGCACCACCGGTTATGATTTTCTGAATCAGATCAACGGACTCTTCGTGGATTCCCGAAGTGCAGGCCGCATGACCGATTTCTACGGGGAGTTTACCGGCGCATCAACAGACTACAATGCCATTGTCCACAAAAAGAAATGTCTGATTATTGATCGCCTGTTTCAAAGCGAGGTGTCTCATCTGAAACACCTGTTGACAGACTGTTCCCGCCAATTTTTCGGATATGATATTTCCCGGCAAAAAAATTTGGGCGGGGCCCTGACAGCCGTTCTAACCTGTTTTCCGGTTTATCGAACCTATATTCGGCCCGATACCGGCCACATCAGTGACAGGGATCGGACAATTGTTCAGGAAGCCCTGACCCGGGCCCGCGGCCTGCAACCGGACATTACCCCTGACATCTGGCAATTGATCGAAAACATTCTCCTGCTGGTGCATCCCGGAAAACAGGCGTGTGAATTTGTCTGGCGATTTCAGCAGTTGACCGGTCCTGTCATGGCCAAGGGGGTCGAGGATACCGTATTTTATTGCTTCAACCGCTTGGTTTCCCTGAATGAGGTTGGCGGGAATCCTGCACACTTTGGCACATCATGTGATGACTTTCATGCGTTTTGCCAACGGATACAATCCCGCTGGCCGGACACCATGCTGGCCAGCGCCACACATGACACCAAACGGGGTGAGGACACACGCATCCGGATCGGGCTCCTGTCGGAGATTCCGGAAGACTGGATCGATGCGGTCCGGCAATGGTCCCGAATGAATGCCGGATTTCGTCAAAATGGATTTCCCGATCCCAACACGGAATATTTTTTTTATCAGACGCTTGTCGGTGCCTGGCCCATTGGATGTGATCGTTTGGCGCCCGCAATGCTGAAGGCCGTCAAAGAGGCCAAGGTTTATACCTCGTGGACAGATCCGGACCCGGTTTATGAGGCAGCGCTGCAAACCTTTATCGAAACGGTGATGGGGGATTCACATTTCATATCTGATCTGGCCGGGTTTGTTGAAACGCTTGCCTGGCCGGCAATGGTCACATCCCTGTCCCAGACGCTGATCAAATGCACCGCCCCGGGCGTACCGGATATCTATCAGGGGACTGAACTTTGGGACCGGAATCTGGTCGATCCGGACAACCGGCGTCCGGTCGATTTTGATATCCGCCAACAATTGCTGGATGAAATCGGATCGCTTCCCATTGACAGGATACTGAAACGGCATGCCGAAGGATTGCCCAAAATTTTTTTGCTGCAAAAGGTACTCTCTGTCCGCAAACAGATCGCAGAAGCCTTTGGCCCCATGGGCGACTACCACCCGGTGGCCGCCAGTGGCGAATGCGCCAGACATCTGGTGTCATTTATCCGGGGGGATCGGGTGTTGGTCCTGGCGCCAAGGCTGGTGATCACACTGAATGGCGACTGGAAAAACACCATTATCGATGTACCGGCCGGACGGTGGGAAAACAGTTTAAATGGAGAAATCCACACCGGCGGGAGATTCACCGTGGGCCGGGTGCTGGAAGGATTTCCAGTGGCGCTGCTGGTGAAAAAAGGGGGTATTCAATGATCGAACAAATTGCACTTCAGGAGGAATTGCACCTGGATGACTATGGCAACCTGACATACCTGTCCGGAGTCGTTCAAAATTTAAAATTATCCGCTCAAACGCTGGCACCCAAATTAAAGGGGCGAACCGTCTGGATGCTCAATTCCACAGCCCGGGGTGGCGGCGTGGCGGAAATGATGCCATGTCTTATCAAAATGTTGTCGGATCTACATGTCCGGACAAAATGGCTGGTGATGGGCGCCAGGGACCCGGCTTTTTTTGAAGTGACAAAACGCATCCATAACCTGATCCATGATTTTGGCGCCCCGGGTTTCAGCGCCCGGGATAAATCGATTTATCAGGCTGCCACCCGGGAAGCAGCAGATTCCCTGGCAAAAATAGTCGATCCCGAAGATATCCTTGTTATCCATGATCCGCAGCCCCTGGGCGTCGGGGCCGAACTCAAACGCCGGATCGGGATCCGTACCATCTGGCGCTGTCATATCGGACTGGATCGTCACACACCGGCCACCGAGTCTGCCTGGAAATTTCTCCAGCCCCATGCCCTGACGGTTGATCACGCCGTATTTTCCGCCGTGGAATACATTCCACCCTACCTGGTGGGAAAGGCATCTGTCATCCACCCGGCCATCGACCCGCTCAGCCACAAAAACCGGGAACTCTCGGCACACAAGCTGGTGGGGATACTGTGTAATGCGGGTCTTATG
Source organism: Desulfatirhabdiaceae bacterium (assembly GCA_050179135.1). Classification (GTDB taxonomy): domain Bacteria; phylum Desulfobacterota; class Desulfobacteria; order Desulfobacterales; family Desulfatirhabdiaceae; genus UBA4064. Next base: position 6,940 of record JBFXFK010000074.1, read on the forward strand.
AAAAGCCATCATCCGGTGTTGACCCCGAATTGGGATCATCAGGCGCTCCGGCTGAATCCCGATGGGCAATTTTTACCTGCCCATGCAGGCGGCGGCATCGGCATGATGTTTCGCCCGGTTATTGCTCAAATTTCCAGATGGGACCATCTGAAAGGATGGATACCCCTGCTTGAAGGGTTTCTGAAGCTCAAAAAACGATATCGTCATCACAAAAAAATGACGGATCGCCATCACCATCGCATTGAAATATCCCGGCTGGTGTTGGCCGGGCCGGACCCATCCGGCATACAGGATGATCCTGAAGGCCAGGAAGTTCTGACCGCTTTGTGCCAAACATTCTTCAAAATGAAGCCTGAAGAACAGAAAAGTGTTGTCCTGCTTTCCCTGCCAATGGCATCCATCAAACAGAATCACCTTCTGGTGAATGTGATTCAACGCTGTGCCACAGTGGTCGTTCAAAACTCGCTGCAGGAGGGATTTGGTCTGACAGTGACCGAAGCGATGTGGAAGCGCATCCCGGTAATGGGATCTTCGGCCTGTGGTCTGCGGCAGCAAATACGGGACAGGATCGATGGGTGTCTGACCAGTAATCCCCGGGATCCGGATGAAATTGCCGACATTCTCGATGACATGCTGTCAAACCCGATTCAACGCGATCTGTATGGACGGAATGCACAAAGACGGGTGTATGACCATTTTCTGGTATTTACCCAGGTGGAAAACTGGTTAAGGGTGCTGGCAGACACGGCATCCAGAGCCCGGTTAGCCGCTGAGCCTTTTTGACAGTGCCTCACCGGTCATCAAAACCGCTTGCCCTGACCGTCAAATTCACGACAGTACGCAATCACCCGATACAGTAACCCGGAAACAAACTGGAATTAGTCATTGACTATGTGAATAAAGCATGGCAATTAAAGGGACTATTCAACAATATCCGGGTCCGACGATTATCTTTGACTCATATTTCATTTAAAATACAAATGGTTGCAAGTCATATCCCATAAGGCTTCATGAAATGCCATTTCCAACAAACGATATATTTCCCATCACATGCTTCAGATTAGGAAACCGGTCATGAAAAAACCATGTTTAAAGACACCAATTCCCGGCCCGCTGGCATCGCAATGGATATCGAGGGACTCCAAAATTCTGTCTCCTTCTCTGCCCAGAGAATATGCACTGGTCGCATTCAAAGGCAAAGGGCAGTGGATAGAAGATATTGACGGCAATGAATTTCTGGATTTCACATCCGGCATTGCCGTGTGCAACACGGGCCATTGTCATCCGGATGTCGTTGCTTCGGCCCAGGCCCAACTGGCCAGCCTCATCCATATGTGCGGCTCGGATTTTTATCATCTGCCCATGATTCAACTGGCGGAAAAACTGGCAGAGATCACCCCGGGTCACTTTGAAAAACGGGTGCTTCTGGCCAATTCCGGCGCCGAAGCGGTTGAAGCCGGATTCAAACTGTCCAGATGGCACAGCGGCCGGGACAAGGCCATTGCATTTCTGGGGGCGTTCCATGGCAGAACCATGGGCGCATTGTCCCTGACCGCCTCCAAAGCGGTTCAGCGAAAGGGATTTTCCTCATTTGTTCCCGGTATCCATCATGTCCCGTATGCCAACTGCTACCGATGTGCATTTCGCCTGACCCATCCATCCTGCAATTTTGAATGTATCCGGTTCATCGAAGAACATATTTTCCGGACCATCCTGCCGCCGGAGGAAGTTGCGGTCATCGTCATCGAGCCCATTCAGGGAGAAGGCGGCTATATTGTGCCACCAGAACACTATCACGCCCGTCTGAAAGCCATGGCCGAAAAGCATGGCATTCTGTATATGGTCGATGAGATTCAGTCCGGCATGGGCCGGACCGGCAAGCTGTTTGCCATGGAGCATTTTGGTGTCGATCCGGACCTGATTACCCTGGCCAAAGGCATTGCATCCGGAATGCCGTTAAGTGCGCTGGTCACGCGTTCCGAGGTCATGGACTGGACCCGGGGAGCGCATGGGTCCACCTATGGCGGCAATCCGGTTTCCTGCGCCGCGGCACTGACCTCCATCCATGTGATTCAGGTCGGGCTGGTTGAAAATGCGCGGATTCTGGGTGACAGACTGCGTTCCGGGCTGCTTGCCATGCAGCAGAATCTGGAATGTATCGGTGATATCCGCGGACTGGGACTGATGCAGGCGGTGGAACTGGTGGTGGATCGGGAATCCAAAACTCCGGACAAAGCGCTTCGCGACAAGCTCCTTCAGGGCTGTTTTCAAAAAGGTCTTCTGCTGCTCAGTTGCGGCGAAAGTGTCATTCGATTCTGCCCGCCCCTGATCATCGGGATGGATGATATCGATACGGCTCTGGAAATTTTTGAATCCGTCCTCAGGGACGTGCTATAGCTTTTCAGATAACGCACCCAAAATCTTTATCTGGAAAGCTATCTGACGCATAAGGAGACATTTGTGACACAGACGGCATCATCCCATGCCATTGCAGCCGAAATGATCTTCAAGCGATTTGGTCAGCTTGAGGTCCTGAAAGGTGTCAGCCTTTCTGCTGATGAAGGCAATGTCATTGCATTGATCGGCTCCAGCGGTTCGGGTAAAAGTACGCTGCTTCGGTGTATCAACCTGCTGGAAACGCCGGATTCCGGCAACGTGTATATCGCCGGCGAACTGATCCGCATGAAAAAAAACCGGCGGGGCGAAACAGTTCCGGAAGATCACAAACAGGTCGACCGGATTCGAACCCGGCTGGGAATGGTGTTTCAGCATTTCAACCTGTGGAGTCATATGACAATTCTTGAAAATGTCATTGAGGCCCCGGTTCATGTGATGAAAAAACCGAAAAAATATGCCGTCGATTTGGCCATGTCCCTGTTGAAAAAAGTCGGCATTGATGCAAAGGCCCATTTTTATCCGTCCCAGTTGTCCGGCGGCCAGCAGCAGCGGGCCGCGATTGCCCGTGCACTGGCCATGGAACCGGCGGCGCTTCTTGTGGATGAACCCACATCCGCTTTGGACCCGGAGCTGGTGGGTGAGGTGCTTCGGGTGATGCAGCAACTGGCTGAAGAAGGCCGCACCATGATCATCGCGACCCATGAAATGGAATTTGCCCGACGGGTCGCGTCCCATGTCATGTTTTTACACAACGGTGTTGTCGAGGATCAGGGTGCTCCGGATTATCTGTTTGAAAATCCAACTTCAGACCGGTGCAGACAATTTTTATCCGGAATTCTTGGAAAGACAGGGGGAAACACCCACTAACGCAATATTTATTCATGGCTGCGCCGAAACAGTCATCATGACCCGTTACAGCCGCAGCTTGTTTACCAACCATTTCAATGATAGAGGTGACTGATGAAAAAATTGATGCTCGTACTTCTTATTCTGGTTTTGGCTGTAGGATTATCCGGCATTGCATTTGCCGCAGATGCAAAAAAAACGGTTAGAATCGGCACGGAAGGCGCCTATCCGCCGTTCAACATGGTCAATAAAAGCGGCCAGCTCGAGGGTTTTGACATCGATATCGCCAAGGCGCTCTGCAAAGAAATGGGCGTGGAACCGGAATTTGTGATTCAGGACTGGGATGGTCTCATTCCCGGTCTGGTGGCCAAAAAATTTGACTGCATCATCGCCTCCATGTCCATTACGGATGAACGAAAACAAAAGGTGGATTTCACCAATAAGTATTATCTGACCCCGGCCCGGTTTGTCGCCAAAAAAGGCGCAAATTTTACGATAACCAAGGAAGGACTGAAAGGCAAAAGCGTCGGGGTTCAGCGGGCGACCATTCATGAAAATTTTGTTCGGGACATGTTTGGAGACTCGGTCAATATCAAGGCCTATGCGACCCAGGATGAGGCCAACATGGACCTGGTCGCCGGTCGGGTGGATCTGGTGATTGCCGACGCAACGGTTCTTCTGGGCGGGTTTATCAACACGGATGCCGGAAAAGACTTTGAATTTGTGGGTCCCAGATATATCGACAAAAAATGGTTTGGAGATGGTGTCGGTATCGCCATTCGCAAGGGCGACAAGGATCTGCAGGAAAAATTCAACAAGGCCATTCTGGCCATCCGCGCCAATGGTGTTTACAAAACAATCAACGAAAAATATTTCAATTTTGATGTTTATGGGGATTGATTCGGGTTTGTTACGGCATGATTGCATGCCGTGACGCACTGCAAATCTTTTATACTGCTGTCTGTCAATAAGTGGAAACACAGAATTCAGAAGCCAGAATTCAGAATAAATAAGGAAAATATCATTTCTATAAACAGCAACCATTCCCTGTTTATTCTGACTACTGGATTCTGTCTTCTGACTTCTGTCCATGTAATCCACAGATTTTGACTGTTCAAAAGATAATAAGACCACACCGAACTGACACATATGATCAATCTGCAGGGTTATGGATGGCTGTTATGGGAAGGGGCCTGGCAAACCGTTCTGGTCGGAATCGGTTCCATGGTCATTGCCATGCTTCTGGGTCTTCTGGGTGCATGGGGAAAACTGTCCCGGTCAAAAACAGCCAGGGGCATTACCGAGACATACACCACCATCATCCGGGGTGTCCCCGAGCTGGTGATCATTCTGCTGGTGTATTACGGGGTCCCTACACTGATTCAGGACTTTCTGTCAACTTCCAGAGTGGATATTGTCATTGACTTCAATCCGTTTTCCGCCGGAATTGCCACGATCGGATTCATCTACGGGGCCTTTGCGACCGAAGTCTTCCGGGGCAGTTTCATGGCTGTGCCAAAAGGTCAGATGGAGGCAGCCAAAGCGGTGGGGATGAGCCGGATTCAGGCCTTCCACCGGGTCCTTATGCCCCAGATGTGGCGGTTCGCCCTTCCGGGTCTGGGCAATGTCTGGATGGTTCTGATCAAGGCAACCGCGCTGGTCTCGGTCATCCAGTTGCCGGAACTGATGCGCAATGCCGATATTGCATCCCGCGCCACCAAGCTGCCATTCACCTGCTATTTTGCCGCATCCCTGATCTATCTCGGAATTACAGTCATTTCGATCCTGGTTCAGCAGAAAGCGGAAAAATGGGCCAACCGCGGAATCAGGAGGGCATAAATGCTTGACATCATCTGGGACAGCCTTCCCAAGCTTCTGACCGGGTCTATCACCACGATTCAATTGACATTTATCAGCGTGTCGATCGGCTTATGCATCGCGGTTCCCCTTGCACTGATGCGGGTTCATAAAAATCCGGTGTTGCGGTGGCCGGTGTATGGATTCATTTTTTATTTTCGGGGCACGCCACTTCTGGTGCAGATTTTTCTCATTTACTATGGCAGCGGCCAGTTTCAGGCGATTTTTGATCAGATCGGTCTCTGGCAGTTATTCCGCGAAGCCTGGTTTTGCGCCATTCTGTCCCTGACTCTGAACACCGCGGCCTATACCGCAGAAATTCTTCGGGGCGCCATCCAATCCGTACCGTTTGGAGAAATTGAGGCCGCAAGAGCCTGCGGCATGTCCGGTTCGCTGCTGTATCGGCGCATCATTCTGCCCAAGGCATTTCGTATTGCCTGGCCCGCCTACACCAACGAGGTTGTTTTTCTGCTTCAGGCCACATCCCTGGTGTCGATCATTACCATCATGGATATCACCGGCGCTGCCCGGGTCATTGCATCCCGCAGTTTTGCCTTCTACGAGCTGTACCTGACCGCGGCCCTGCTGTATCTGGTTCTGGTTTATGGCGTTCTTTATGTCTTCAGGCGGATTGAATACCGGATTACCGGTTACCTGCTCGATCCGTCACTGCGCGCCTGATTCCAATACAGCCGGTTTCAAACAGCGCTATAGCTTTCAAGATAAAGATTTTGGGTGCGTATCGGTCGGGGATGGCCTAAATGGCCTATCCCCTCTCTGCTGCCTTCCCAAAATCTTTATCTTAAAAACTATATGGTCGGAATGTTCGCCAGTCAAATATGTTGATTCACAATCATCTCAAACGCCCCGGCATCAAGGAAATCCCGTCATCATGACCAAAACACGGATTGTTTGCACCATAGGCCCTTCCAGCAGTTCGAAAGACATGATCGAGAAACTGATTCTTGAGGGAATGGATGTCGCCAGACTGAATTTTTCTCATGGAACCCATACCGATCACCTGAACCTGATCCACCGTATCCGAAGTCTTGGAGAAAAACTGGGCAGGCCGGTCGCCATTCTTCAGGATCTTTGCGGCCCAAAAATCCGCGTCGGACAGATACCCGATGCCGGCAGGCTGCTGGTTCCCGGAGATGAACTGATTCTGACTCCGGACATGACGGATGGAGAAGATAACCGGATTTTTGTATCCTATCCCACGTTGCCAGATGAAGTCAAAGCCCACGACCGCATTCTGCTGGCTGACGGCATGATGGAGATTGAGGTCGATTGCATCGCCGGATCAAATATATTCTGCCGGGTCATTATCGGTGGCACCCTTACCTCGCACAAGGGGCTCAATCTGGTCACGGGCACGCTTCATGCTCCGTCCCTGACAGAAAAAGATCGCATCGATCTGGCATTTGGCCTTGAAAACAATGTGGATTATGTGGCCCTGTCGTTTGTCAGAAAACCCGATGACATTAACACGGTCAAAACCATCATGACTGAAGCGGGGAAAGATGTTCCGGTCATTGCCAAAATCGAAAAACATGAGGCCCTTGACAGTATCGATGAAATCATTCGGGCTGCTGACGGCATCATGGTGGCCCGAGGCGATCTGGGAGTCGAAATCCCGCTGGAAAATGTCCCGCATATTCAGAAATCCCTGATTTACAAAGCCAGAAAAGCGGGAAAACCGGTTATTATCGCCACACAGATGCTGAGATCCATGGTGGATTCCCCCAGACCCACGCGCGCCGAAGCCTCGGATGTGGCCAATGCGGTTCTGGACGGGGCCGATGCGGTCATGTTGTCCGAAGAAACCGCAAGCGGCAGTTATCCATCCGAAGCCGTAAGATACATGGCAAAAATTGCCAGTTGCGCAGAACAGAACTTTTCGTATCACCGCATGCTGGACCAGGTGCCGGAAACAGACATATCGGAATCCGTGGCCCATGCGTCCTGTGTTCTGGCAGACCATCTGGATGCCGCTGCCATTGTCACGCCCACCCGGTCCGGTCATACGGCCATGCAGGTTTCCAAATTCCGTCCCAGACAACAGATTCTGGCCCTGTGTCCGGAAATGGCAACGGTTCGCCGACTCTGCCTGTACTGGGGATGTCTTCCGGTCTTTGTACCGGATGCGAGCGCGTCTGATGACCTGGTTGAAAAGGCGGCCAAAACCGCACTTGATTCCTGCCAGTGCACCATGGGTGATCTGGTGGTGATCACATCCGGTTACCCGGTCTGGGTAGCCGGTCTGACCAACATGATCAGTGTCAAACGACTTTAAGACTGAAAGCAGAAGGGTGAAGGCTGCTCACAGCATTCCGGCTGAGCTGCCGTCGGACGGTCATACGGCTTCTCAATACGCAATACTCATATCTAAATAGTGTCTGAACGGAAACCCCTGTTCAAGCAAAATTCGAATATCGAAATCCGAAATTCGAAACAAATTCAAAATCCAAATGTCGGAATGACAAAAAGGATATATCAGTCAATACACCGTTTTGAATTTTTTTGTTTGGGTCATTGTTTCGAATTTCATGCTTCGAATTTCGAATTTTATGATACAGAAAAATGTTTCCGTTCAGACACTAAATACTGAGGGTCTTTTGCCCATTACATCCGGCATACACATGTCGGCTTACAGGTTGGAAAGGATAAATTTTGGATTTCGGAATCTTGAATCAGATCAGCTTCAGTTGGGATTTTGTCCTGGCCTTTTTGAGCATTGTCCTGATAGACCTTATTCTGGCGGGTGACAATGCCGTAATCATCGCCATGGCGGTCAGATCCCTTCCCAGAAAGCAACGCATGAAAGGGGTTGCCTTTGGAGCCGGGGCTGCGGTTATCCTTCGGGTTGTCCTGACCTTTTTTGCCGCCCAGCTTTTACAGTATCCATTCATCAAATTTATTGGCGGCGCCGTTATCGTCTGGATCGCCATAAAACTGTTTGTGGACGGGACTCCGGATGGAGATGTCAAAAAAGAGGCCACCACCCTCAGACAGGCTATCTGGATTATTATCATTGCCGACATTACCATGTCCCTGGATAATGTTCTGGCTGTTGCCGCTGCTTCAAAAGGAAACATTGCGCTTCTCGTTTTTGGCCTGGGTCTCAGCATTCCATTTGTGGTGTTTACCAGCAACCTGCTGTCCATGCTGATGGACAAATATTCCTTTGTTATTTATATCGGCGCTGCAATTTTGGGCCGGGTCGCCGGAGAGATGATGATAAGTGATCCGTTCATTATAGAACTGATTCATCCATCCAAAATGCTCCAGTACGGTGTTGAAGCGTTTTTCATGATCGGGGTGCTGGTCGTCGGAAAGGCCTGGATAAAATGGAAGATCCATCGGGAAGATATTCGGATTGAAGATCAGCCTTCACCCAAAAACCTGTGTCAGGATAAAAGGATATAGTCTTTATGGCCGTTTTAACGATTTCCAGGGAGCATCAGACGGGTTGTGTTGAGATTGGGCAGGCGGTTGCCCATCAGATGGGTTACGAATTTGTGGATAAAAGCTGCATCTATGCCAATCTGAGAAAGACGGGTGAAAAATGGGGTCGGATGGCCGAAGAACTGGACGAGGAGCGTCCCAGTATCTGGGAAAAATATGACCGGGAATACCGGGGTTTCATTTCATTGGTCGAATCCACCATTTATGAATATGCCGCCACGGATCGGGCGGTGATTCTGGGACGGGGAAGCGCCTTTCTTCTGCATGATATGCCCCAGGTGTTGAAGGTTCGCATGTTTGCCCCTATGGATGTACGAATCGGACGGCTGATGCAAAAGGAGAATGTGGATCAAAAAACAGCCAGGGAGACCCTTGAAAAAATCGATAAAAGCCGGAGCGGCTATATTCAGGCCATTTATGGGAAACAGATGAAGGATGTGGAAAACTACGATATGCTTTTTAACACCGGTGTTCAAACCTACCAGAAGATCACGGAAAATCTGGTGAAAACCCTTGAAGAATGGCATCATCGCGGAACGTCTGAAAGCCTCCAGCGGCTGAACGATCGCGCACTGGCGGCAAAGTTGAAAGCCCGAATATTTACCCACCCGGATCTTTTTATCCCGTCACTGGAAATTTTTCATGACGGGCAGGCAATTGTTATAAAGGGCGTGATCCATAATCCCGAAGAAAGCCGGTTGATAAAAGAATTGACGCATGAAATTGCACCGTGTCATTCTGTCCGGAATGAACTCCATTATCGTGAATGACTTATTTCAAATTGTCTTCAATCAGAAACTGCAAAAATAACGCCCCATTTTTCATCACCACGTGGGTTCCGGTACGCACCGCAAAATCCGGATCGTGGTAAAATGCTGCGCCGCCAGCAACCAGACGGGTGAATGACGGCAATCCGTGGACAATTTCTGCAACCTTGTCGTCCGAGTCAAACTGAAGAACCGTCATTCCCAGAAAATGCGGTTTCATTCGTCGACAGGCGTCAATGATGGCAACCGGAGGCTGAAGCAGACCCAGGGAATGAACCCGAATTCCGGCTGCTTCAGCCAGTTTTTCAATCACTTCAAGGCCATGCCCCCACCCATCATCAATGGTCGCTGTCACCATCAGCGGCGGAACCGTCCACAAACCGGTATGATTCCGTTCCTTCCGCCACACCGTCAATTCCCGCGCCGCATTCAGATAGACTTCCCGGGTGGGAGGACCATTTTCCCAGCCCTGAAGAAAATTTTCCAGTCTCTGTCTGAATTCATTGGAAATAGATGTTTCCGGCATGATGTCTTTCTCCTCGGGAAAGCGGATATTGAATCCGGGAAAAAACAGGTGCAACATGAAAAATAAAACGGGACAGCCGGTTATCCGACTGTCCCGTTATTTGTGACATGCAATATGACTGTTCGAATTTTTGAATCGAGAAACCAGCCAGGCAGCCTGAACGCACAAAAGCTGCTCAGCCTGAATGCTGGTTGCTGCCATCTTCAGCCTTCAGTCTTCAGCCTTTTTCATCGATGGATGTGAAACGCCCGAAATTCAGGGTTTCCAGTCTGTGACCATTTCAAACAATGCCGCAGCCCCCATTCCGCCACCGATGCACATGGACTCAACACCGTACTTGCCGCCGGTTTTTTTCAGGTTGGCCAGCAGTGTGGCACACAGTTTGGCGCCGGTGCAGCCCAGGGGGTGACCCAGCGCAATGGCGCCGCCATGAATGTTGACCCTGGCGAAGTCGATACCACATTCCCGAACGCTGTAAATGGCCTGGGATGCGAATGCCTCATTGATTTCAAACAGGTCGATGTCTTTCACATCCATGCCCGCCAGCTTCAGCAGCTTGGGGATGGCATACCGGGGGCCAACACCCATTTCATCCGGTTCACATCCCACGGTTGTGTAGCATTTCAGTTTGGCCACCGGGGTCAGCCCCAGTTCCCGAACCTTGCTCTCGCTCATGATAATGGTGGCGGCGGCCCCGTCTGTGGTTTGCGAGGAATTGCCCGCAGTCACCGACCCATTGGCCGCAAAGACCGGACGCAGTTTGTTGAGCCCTTCCAGGGTAGTGCTTTCCCGGATACCGTCGTCAAATGACTGAATGAAGGTCTCCCGTTTGTACGTGCCATCCGCCTGCTTCACAAACTTTGTCGCCGGTGTAGGGACCAGTTCGGTAAAAAGCCCTTTGGCCTTGGCTTCCGATGCCTTCATCTGGCTTTTAAAAGCAAATTCATCCTGATCCTGACGGTTGATCTTGTACCGGTTGGCCACGTTTTCCGCCGTAATGCCCATGGATGTGTACATGTCGGCGTGAAGTTTGGTGTATTCCGGATGAGGACGGGGCAGATTTCCGCCCATGGGGACATAGGTCATGGATTCAACGCCGCCGCCAATGACCACATCCGACCAGCCGCTCATGACCCGCAGGGATGCGAGAGCAATGGCTTCCAACCCGGAGGAGCAAAACCGGTTGACGGTTGCACCGGATGTTTCCACCGGAAATCCGGCGATCTGGGTGACAATACGGCCAATATTCAGGCCCTGTTCCGCCTCTGGAAATGAACAGCCGATCATGACATCGTCAACCAGCTTTTTTTCCATGTTCGGGGTTCTTTCGACTGCGGCGTTCAGAATAAATGCCAGCAGATCTTCGGGACGGGTGTCTGCAAATGCGCCTTTGCCTCTTCGACATCCTGGTGTTCTGACGGATGTAACGATATATGCATCTCTCATGATAAATTTCTCCTTGATAGCAGATGACGGATGTCAGTTGACCGAAGACGGAAACATATCTGCCCTCAGTCGTCTGTGTCTGTCATCCGTTTAGACTAATTTCTGAGGGGTTTTCCGGTTTTCAGAATGTGCTCGACCCGGGCCACGGTTTTTTCCTGTTTCCAGAAATCCACAAACGCATCCCGCTCCAGTTTCAGAATGACGTCCTCATCAATTTCGCTGTTGGTCCGGACATCCCCGCCGCTGATGACACAGGCGATCCGTTTGGCCAGAAACACATCGTATTCGCTCACAAATCCGGCGCTCTGCATATTGAAGAGCTCACCATTGATCATGCCCTGGGCCGCCTCTCCAAATACCCGGAGCTTGCGTTTGGCAGGTGGCGCATACCCTTCATCCACCATTTTCAGAACCTCTTTTTTGGCTTCACCAATCAGGTAATCCCGGTTGAACACGATCCGGTCCTTGGGACCCAGATACCCGTTGGCGCGGGCTTCGGCAGCAGATGTGGACACCTTGGCCATGGCGATGGCCATGAATGTGGGGACAAAAAACTTGGCCAGATCCACGTCGGTCACGGCTTCCGGAATGCTGGCGGTCATCTTTTTCCAGAGATTGAGACATCCACCGCCACCGGGCAGAAGTCCCACACCAATTTCCACAAGCCCCATGTACAGCTCGGCATGGGCCACAATCCGGTCCGCCGTGCCAATGCACACCTCGCATCCGCCGCCCAGCGTCATGCCGTAGGGGGCTGCGACAATGGGAAAGCTGGCATACCGGGCCTTCTGCATACCGGCCTGGGCCTTGGCCAGAAACGCATCGATTTCGTCATACTTGCCTTCTTTGGCCAAGCCTGCCATAAATGCCAGGTCCCCGCCGGCGGAAAATGCACCGGGCATGCCGCCGGCCTGATTCCCGATGACCAGTCCCACACCGTTGGCATCCACATAATCGATGCACGTGCCCATAAAATCCACAATCTCGCCATTGATGGCATTCATCTTGGTGTGAAATTCACAACAGAAAACGCCATCCCCCAGATCGATCAGGGATGCGGATTTGCATGTTTTGACGGTTTTGTTATCGGCTTTGAGTGCGGCCAGGGAAATGATGTTTTTGCTGACAACCACATCTTTGTAGCTTTCAGTGGCAAAATCATAGAACTGGGTTCTACCGGCTTCAGTTCGATAAAACGACATACATCCCGCGGTAATCATTTTTTTGACCTTGGCCGGGACAGCCAATCCGTCCTTTTCCATTTTTTCAACGGATTTGATCAGACCAATGGCATCCCAGGTTTCAAACGGTCCCATGGTAAAATTGAAGCCCCACTTCATGGCATTGTCAATTTCCACGATGGTATCGGATATTTCCGGAACCCGGTTGGCCGCATAAATCAGATTGTTGGCAACCGCTTTCCAGGCAAACCGGGCGCCTTTATCTTCGCCATACAGTATCGCCTGAATTTTCTCCGGCAGGGTTCTGGCCTTTTTGGCCTCGGCCAGACAGGGAAATTCAACAGCGCCATATTCGGCATATTCCAGTGTGGCGGGATTAATGACCTTTCGAATCTTTTTCCATTCCGGTGTCAGATCGGTTTTATAGAATCCGGCCTGGGTTTTGTTACCCAGAAGCTTTTTCTCAATCATGGTTTTGACAAATTCCGGCATGACAAATGTGTTCCGGGCTTCATCATCCGTTACCAGATCATAGGTATTGCCGGCCACATGACACAGCGTATCCAGGCCTACCAGGTCGGATGTCTTGAACATGGCGGTCTTGGGTCTGCCCATGACCGGCCCGAACAGCGCATCGACTTCCGGTATGGTCATGCCGTCTTCAACCATCAACTGCATGGCCTTGACCATGCCCTGAACACCGATCCGGTTACCGACAAAATTGGGGGTATCCTTTGCCCAGACAATGCCCTTGCCCAGAATGCGTTCACCAAAATCCGCCATAAAGGACAGCACTTCCGGCAGGGTCTCTTCCCCCGGAATGATTTCCAGAAGCTTCATGTAGCGGACCGGATTGAAAAAATGGGTTCCCAGAAAATGCTGACGGAATTCGGAGCTCAGCCCTTCAGACATGGCTTTGAGCGGAATGCCGGATGTATTCGAGGAGACAATGCTTCCGGGTTTTCGAACCGGTTCGATGCGTTTGAAAAGCTGCTGTTTGATTTTGAGATTTTCAACCACAACCTCGACAATCCAGTCACATCCGGCCAGCTTGTCAAAATCATCCTCAAGATTGCCAACGCTGATCAGGGACGCATCTTTGGGGTGCATGATCAGGGACGGCCGCGATTTCAAAACGACATCCAGACCCTTTTGAACCAGACTGTTTCTGGCTTTTTTGTTCTGTTTTTCTTCTTCCTTCAAATCAAACGGAACAATGTCAAGCAAAAGCGTTTTTATGCCTGCACTGGCCAGAAGCGCGGCAATGCCACCGCCCATGACGCCTGAGCCGATGACAGCGGCTGTTCTGATTTTTCTGCTCATAATGACCTCCTGAAAATTGGGTGACGAACCGATTCAACAAACCATTCAAATCACTGTTATGAATGAATGCTCATTCATTACCAAAATTTGAATTATGATGTCAAGAAAAAACCCTGAAACGCCGAAATGTCATTTCAGTCAATATATCGCCTTCCAGTTGTTTCTTTTTTGACAGGATGAACCGGATTTCAGGACAGGAAAAATGTGAAGGCTGCGAACGGATTCTATAATATTTTGATTTGATAAATGATAAAATGGAAATTTCGATGCCGTCAGGACAAGTTTTCGGGGAGGTGTTATCAACCTGAGAAGATCGGAAAACGTGCGGTCCGCTTCCTGTTCCGCCTGATCAAAATCATTATCTTGACCGCGACAGAAACAAAAAAAACAGAACGGATAATGGGAATGGTCAAAATGAATTTTCATTCATTGGTCAACACATCCCGAATTTTTCGGGTAAGGTCCTCAAGTGAAAACGGTTTCTGGATGAATCCGCGACAGCCTCTTGTCATGATATCCGCCGCATGACCGTTCAGGGAGTAACCACTGGCCAAAATGACCCGAACGTTTTGATCGATGGCTTTCAGTCTGTCAAACACATCGCCGCCACTCATTTCCGGCATGATCATATCCAGAATGATCAGGGTAATCTCATCCTTCTGATTTTTGAAAATTTCAATCGCATCCGGCCCGTTTGATGCGGAAATCACCCGAAATCCCAATTTTTCAAGCATGAGTTGCGCCACTTCCAGAATCAGATTTTCATCATCCACCAGTAAAATGGTGCCGGATGCAGCCATTTGTGTATTTTCCGGTCTTTTTTCCTGAATTGCCATTTTTTTTGATGCGGGAAGATATATGGTAAATGTCGTTCCAATCCCTTTTTCACTGTAAACGTGAATAATTCCGCCATGATTTTTGATGATGCCATAAGCGGACGCAAGCCCCAACCCGGTTCCCCGTCCTTTTTCCCGTGTTGTAAAAAACGGCTCGAATATCCGTTCACACGTTTGGGCATCCATCCCGACACCGGTATCTGCCACCGTTATTTTGACATAATCTCCTGATGGAAGATGAATCATCCTGGCATTATGGGAGTCAATGACCTCATTTCCGCTCCGAACAATGAGTTGCCCTCCCCCTGGCATGGCCTGCCAGGCATTGACATACAGGTTTAGCATGACCTGATGAATCTGCCCCCGGTCCACATCCACATTCCAGAGATCCGGCTGATACATGCTGGAAACGGACAATTCCTTTTTGGTTCGAGAAAACATCTCCAGACTGTTTTGAATCAGTTCATTCAGGTTTGTGGTTTTGACCTCGATTTTTCCTCCTCTGGCAAAGCCCAAAAGCTGACGGGTGAGATCCGCGCCACATTGGACATGTTTTTCAATATTCTTCAACCGGTCATAAAGCGGATGACTGGTATCGATGTTCATCAGGGAAAGTGTCACGTTTCCCAGAATTCCCATCAAAAGATTGTTGAAATCATGGGCGATACCCCCGGCAAGGGTGCCAATGGCCTCCATTTTCGTGGCCTGCTGAAGTTTCTGCTCCAGGATTTGCCGTTCAAATTCGCTTTGCTTTTTATCTGTGATATCAATTATATACCCCTCAATAGCCATTACCTCGCCATCATCCGAATATACGCCGACACCCTGTTCCCACACCCACTTGATCTGTAGGTTTCTGTCAACAATCCGATATTCCATCTGAAACGATTTTTTTTGACACAAAGCGGCCTGAACCGTATCCAGGACTTTTTGACGGTCATCGGGATGAATCAGGTCGCCATAAGAAATAACCGCATCGTGTTTCAGATCCTGTGTCTCATAACCGGTCAGATTTTTACATCCATCACTCACCAGTAACATTGTCCATTTTTCGCTATAATTGCACCGGTACACCATTCCCGGAAGATTTCCCATCAGGGTGGACAACTGACGCCCGCTTTCCTGGGCATCCTCCTGGGCTTTTTTTCGCTCGGCAATCTCGTGGGCGACATTCTGAATCATCTGATTGGTCATCTGCTTCAGGGATGAGAGCAGTTCAACCGGTGAAGATCCCGTTACCCGGGCACTCAGATCACCCGATGATACCCGGTGCAGCACATCAAAATGTTCGGCCAGCCCCATGGCAAACTCATGAAGCATATCCACAATCTCACCCAGATTGACGGCTGTTTCATTAACCATTTGTTTCAGCCGCACAATCAGCTCGATGTCGGATGTTTCCGTTATACGAACAGACGGATCTCCGGAAGAAATCTTTTTCAGGGCGTCAAAGGCCTCGGACAGCCCCATCACCATTTCAAGGCTGATATTTTCCAGGTCACGATCTTTCGTCGCTGTCTGTCTGGCAATGACCAGAAGATGACGAACCATCTCCATCAAAAATTTCAGCGGACTGGTTTGGGTGCTGATGTTATCAAGGCAGGGACAGGACAGACATTTTTCAACAATTTTGAAAAATGCCTCATTTTGTTCACCATATATCACGGTTTCCGAAATATTCCGGCAGTGTCCGCTTCCGAACTTCAGAATCGGGCAGTTATCCGTCTGACTACAGGAATAATCCTGGCAGGTGATTTTGTTTTCCACAGTT
>JBFXFK010000075.1:0-23276 GCA_050179135.1 Desulfatirhabdiaceae bacterium
CAATCCCCAAGCAAGGGATATGAGCTTGGACAAAATTTTTCAGCAGATATCCGTCGTTAGAGGCAATTTCGACAACATGGCTGTTGTTATTTAGACCCAGGCGGGCAACAATCATCCGTGAATAGTCCTGTGCATGTTTCAGCCAGCTTGTGGATGTGGATGAAAAATAGGCATACTCCGGAGAGAACAATTCTTCTGCACAGGCATAGTCCTCTGTCTGTACCAGCCAGCAGTCAGTACAGACTTTCAGACGGAGCGGATAGTACACCTCTGGCCGGTTGAGGTCACTGGCTGCAAGGTAAGCGTTCGATAGCGGGGCACTGCCCAGATCAATAAAATCATGAATCAAAATTTTACCGCAAAAACGACAATACATAAACACCTTGATAAGTTGGCCGTAGAAATATGCAAATGGACGAAGACCGTTTCATCATGGATCAAACATCTTGCGTTTGATCACAGTTGCGTTTTACTGTGGTTAAAATTGAATACCGAAAAAATCTTCCTCAAGCAATGGATGGTTTTTATCTCTCCCGGAAAGATCAGAGACGGATAATGGCCAATGGATGGCGAGTGTATGGTCATCATATCGCAATCCCCGTTCATGTGGTGGGCTGTAAAAATCGGAATGATGGTAAATCAATGCGACATCATCTGTGAGCGTCTGAAATCCGTGTGCAAAACCTTTCGGAATTAGGACCATACGCATGTTGTCTTTTGACAGTTCCACCCCATACCATTGCAGAAATGTGGATGAGCCGTTTCGAATATCGACCATGACATCAAAAACAGCGCCTTGGACACACCGGATGATCTTGGTTTCACAGGCAGGCGGAACCTGGAAATGCAAACCGCGGATGGTGCCTTTTTGCCGGGTGATGGAATGGTTGATCTGAACAATCTGCCTGTCAAAACCAATTGACGCAAACTCTTTTTGGCAAAATGTCCGTGCAAACAAACCACGATCATCCTGGAAAGGCTCCAGTTCAATCACATAAGCGCCAGCCATAGGTGTTGCAATGAACTTCATGTCTCTGCCCAAAGTGTTTGTCTGTCTTTTGCATCGTCAATGTAGTGTTGAAGGTTTTCAAGACTCTGCACTTCTTGGGATTCATAAAATGCTCTGTACCAGTGTACCGTCATTTCAACAGCGATTTTTCGATCCCAGACAGGTATCCATTTAAGTTTTGTACGGGCTTTGGAACAATCAAGCCGTAGCATACCTGCCTCGTGCAGTTGACCAGGTGATTTCTGTATTTCATACTTACTCTCAGGCCAGACTGTTTGAAACTGTTCTGCAATTTCCAGCACAGTTGCTGTACCGTCCTCGGATGGCCCAAAGTTCCATGCTTCGGCATATTCTTTTTGCCCCTCCAGCAATTTTTGCCCCAGAAGAAGATAACCATAAAGCGGTTCCAGTACATGCTGCCACGGCCGAGTGGCCAATGGATTCCGGATTTTGAGTGTTTCATTGCTGGATACTGCACGGACCAAGTCCGGAATCAGCCGATCAATGGCCCAATCTCCGCCACCGATAACATTTCCGGCCCGGGCGCTAGCCAGAAGCGTATTATGGGTGTTGCCATAGTCTTTGGCATTAAAAAATGAACTGCGCCAGCACCTGGTGACAAGCTCTGCACACCCCTTCGAGGCACTGTAGGGGTCATAGCCGCCGACAGGATCGATTTCACGATAGCCCCAAGGCCACTCCCGATTTTCATAACATTTGTCACTGGTGACATTGACGATGGCGCGGACTGAGCCACAGCCTCTGGCGGATTCAAATATATTGATGGTTCCCATGACATTGCTGGAGAAGGTTTCAACCGGGTCGCGATAAGAGAGCCTGACGATGGGCTGGGCCGCCAAGTGAAACACAATTTCTGGCTGATTCTCTTTCAATACCTGTTTTAGCTTTTCTGAGTCACGGATATCACCAATAATTGAATTTATGGACAAGTCAAGCTGCTGAATATGGCTGGGATCTGTCGGTGACTGCAGTGCATAACCGGTTACGGAAGCACCGAGTTGAGTTAGCCACAGCACCAGCCAAGACCCCTTGAATCCGGTATGGCCGGTAACCAGCACTTTTCGATTGGTATAGATGTGATTGAACATGGATGCGTTGCTTACTACCAGATTTTCCATCTCGCATGGCCATTATCCCAGAGTTTATTCAGGTATTCCATATCCCGCAATGTATCCATACATGCCCAGAACCCCCGGTGTTTGTAAACCATCAACTGCCCCTCTTTGGCGATCTGCTCCAGTGGTCCTGCCTCCAGATCACAAGAGTCATCCGTTGAAAGATAGTTGAAAATGGATCGGTTGAACACAAAAAAGCCGCCATTGATAAAGCTTTCTCCATCCTCTGGTTTCTCATAAAATGATACCACCCGATCCCCTTCGATTTTCAGTTCGCCAAACCTGGATGCCGGATTGATTCCGGTAACGGTTGCCATTTTACCGTGTGACTGATGGAAGGCCAGAAGAGCGTTAATATTCAAATCGGCAATACCATCCCCATAGGTCAACATGAATGTGTCATCGGTGATGTATTTTTCCAACTTTTTTAGGCGTCCGCCTTTCAGGGTCTTTTCCCCGGTGTTTGCCAAGGTAATTTTCCAGCCGGATTCGTCATGACGGTGATGAATGCACATGTTTTCAGGCTGGCCCAGTTCGATGGTGACATCATTATTCATCAGTTCGTAATGGCAGAAATAATTTTTAATCATCTCGCCCTTGTATCCAAGCGCCAGAACAAAATTTTGGCATCCATGCTGTGCATAATACTTCATTATATGCCAGAGAATGGGACGGGAACCGATATTGACCATGGGTTTGGGGCGAAATTCCGTTTCCTCACGGAGACGGGTGCCGAGGCCGCCGCAAAGTATGACGACTTTAACATCTACTTTCATGGGATTTTCTTTTCAATCTGGTATTTTCAATTCTCTCGATTGGAATCATATTAGCATTAATTTTTGTCATAAGCCAAACTACGAAGGGTCAAGTATTTAAAAACTCTCAGTTCAGAAGATATTCATGTTTTTTCAAGAAAAAACTTCCCATACGGGATGCTCTGCCATAACAGTAATGCCCCGGCTTTAACATTGATTCAAATTTTATTTGAAGGGCCTCGCCTGCGGAATCTGAGAATAAGGTACCCTGAACACGATGCAGTTGCTCCATAGCCAAATCACGAATTTCTTCAGGTGTATTGTGTATCAATTTGATTCCTGCTGTTATATATTCTTCGGTTAGCCGCAAAGATGCCAAAGGAGAATCAAGGATTTCTTTAAATGTCAAAATTTTGCTCGTTGCAATTTCCCGATACAGCATTGGAATGCTGAGATCATTTTGGCCGCGTGGGCTGGTAGTTAATGGAGCCATGTTTACAGCAGCTACCGGCCTGCCAAAAGTTGTTGCCATTTCAAATGCACCTGAGTTTGAGCCCAAAAAAAAAGTACAGGTGGATGCCAAGTATAAATCCATCCAGTCTGACCGGTATGGACTTTTGGCATAATCGATCAGGCCAGGAATGAAGGGTGCCGGTTGCATTGTCGGGTCACCCATACGTATGCAGACGCCGCCCTGTGAGACAATATATTCAACCGCCAACTGAAAATTGTCAATGCTAACATTACGATATGAATGGGAATGATCATCTATCGGAGAGTATCCTTTCTCTCGGTTGTGAATACAAACATACCAGGCGTTTTCCTGGATACCCATCTGCTTCAAAATGAGTTTTCCACGCTCAGAATCGATTGTTTCCTGTATCAGAAGTGGTGGGCGATTGCTCCATTTCTTTTGAATCTGAAAAGTATCGGCTGACTGATACATTGCTGTGGCATAGCGATAAGTTGAATATCCGGTAAAAGGATGCACTGATAAGGGCTTAAGTACTTTTGCCAAAAACGGATTTTCAATAACTGCAAAATATCTGGACCAATACCGAATCGCTGCCGAATTTGCTGATAATCCATGAGGGGCAAGCATTACTGTGCACAGCATGGATTTGTTACCCATTAAATGTTCTTTCAAGTAACTATCAGGCTCAACCATGAGGTGCCCGATCCGCAACACAAAAAATTTAGGAATACGTATTCTTGAGCACCAAAAAGTCACGGCTAATGGTGTATACACTATCTGTTTGAATAAATTTAAATAAGATAAAATAAATTCTGTTCCAGTACATCCAAACATATATTTTATGAATATCTTTTTATACCTTGTAATATTGAATAATCCAAAATTCATCGAGCTGTTATCATCTATAGACAAAAGCCTACTCATCAATCCATAGAGAACGGCACGATCTATGTCTATCCGACATGCCAGTTTGAAAAATTTGGTTATTAACTCGACCATATATTCATCTTTCAGAAGCATCAGGCTATATTGGCATATCCAGTTTGATCTCAGCAATGGTTTGGATGCATGTCATGAATTCAGGACGAAAAATTTGCGGGCATGTTTTTCACAATATCCAATAAGTCCCCTTCATCATGCTGCATCACAATCAAGGGACGGAGCACCTGCCCTATTTCCAAATCATATAGTGCATCATTTATCTGTTCGAGTGTATAGCGTCTTTTGAGAAAGAAATTCAGCGGGATGTTTAACTGGGTGAACATTTCATTCAGTTGTGGAATATCCCGGTCCGGACGGGTCGATCCCCCCCCCAACTATAGCTTTTAAGATAATGATTTTGGGAAGGCAGCAGGGAGGGGATAGGCCTTTTCTCGGCCATCCCCGACCGATAACGCACCCAAAATCTTTAACAATCTGCTTTCCGTCAGGGCAGACAGACCAATGCCTCCCAACCCAAGCACAACAACCGTCTTTTCCGGTGCAATGGAAAGCTCGTTCAGCACCATTCCTGTCCCGTGGGCAATGCACAGCCAAAAAGGACGGCGATAACAAAAGGCATCGACACCTAGTTGCTCATCAGCCCGAATTGTATTAATTTTTGTTATTAAATATCCAATCAGATTTGGTACGTCTTTTCTATATATTTCTCCATTATTTGCCCCATACCTAACCACGTCACATAATCATTTAATGCTTCTTATTACCTCCCCTAACCAACTCCTGAGTCGGTAAATTTGTAAAGATTTCAATAATTCAGCAAGCCATAATATCTTTCGTACAACATCTTCAGAATCGTGTTCAGTTTTTCCCCAACAGATAGTCAGATCTTCGCTGTGAAAGCGAATCTTATTCTTGATAAAATCACGATGGACAAGATTTGTGTGTTTTACAACCCATGTGACAACCCGCCAGATGCATGACCTACTAAGCAGAAATTCTCCCCATTGATTTGAATCGCTGACTTCACAAACAGCAATTTCATCAGAATCATCCACTACATGTATTTGATCCAGGCTTTGGCACGATAAGGATATAAAATCGTCATCAATAGTACCGAATGGCAATACGCCTCTCCGTGTTGGATAGACCATTAGGGGGTGCATATGGAAACATCTTGCGACTAATCCTTCGCCATCGACCTTCCAGTATAGATGAGATGGCCATCCGTTGTTAAACCATTTAGAATTCCAGAATAACGTTTTGCTAATTGGATGAAGATTTTCCATTGCGATTCTAACCAATTGACGCGAGGATATTGATATACTGAAAATACCATTATCACAATGTTGAGCCAAGAAAGAAGGGATAAAAGTTTCCTTGGCTACACGAATCCCAGCAACCATTATCGCCCGTATGCCCTTTTCAGCAAGATTGACAACATTCATAAACGTACCATCTGAACAAATAGCATCTGGTGAAAGAAAAATCATGGCACATCCTTCCCTATCTGCTCTTTGTATCGCCTGTTTATGACATTCGGCCATTGCTTGGTATTTGAAATTTAAATCCAATCCATCTATTAAATGAATTTCTGTGGTCATGATTCGAGAAAGATTAACATACGATAATGCATTTTTTATTTTTTCAACATCCTTGGATGTTGTATATATGTGGTAAACAGACTTTGATCTTCCTTGAACATATAGAAGATTGCCAGGCGATAGCTGCGTCGGAAGGATTATGCTCACGTAAAAGTTTGTATATACTTCCCCCCATACAACCATAATAAAATGAAATTTTATCATTTAATAATCTCTTTAAAATCCGTACGCCAGAATAATATAGGTCTTACTGGGCCGTGCCAAACACTGTTATATTCTTTTGTCATTGATCCGTTATCATAAACTGTAAATGAAATTACGTCCTCAACCCTTACCGATGGCATAGCATAACCTCGGCCATATTGAACTATAGCCAGATATAAAGAATAAGTATGGTTATTCAGAAAATTCCCCGGAATACGACACGAAGACTCAAACAATCCGATGGGCTGCGGTCGATTGAACCACGGATCTACCTCTATATTCGCGGATGGCACATTTAATGTTGTCAATACCCAAGATCCGTCTTGATCTTTCAGATTTATGTTTAAACAATAAGTATTATTCTCTTTCAGATTCCAATAGGATATTTTTATTACGATTTCTTGATCTATACTTAATGAATCCGTGATTATACCATCAGGTGAAAGAACCTGGATGGAATGCAACCGGACTTTTTCGTCACCAGGTGCAAATTCGGGAATATCCCATCTCGCTTCGCCTTTTGCTTCTTTTCCAACAGAAAAAATATAATCTCTGACAACATCTGTTGTCACACCATCAATTTCAATTTTTCCCTTGTTCATAAGAATTGCCCTGCTACACAAGTTTGATATGCTTTGCAAATTATGGGAAACAAAGAGAATGGTTCGACCACCCTTTGAAATATCGTCCATCTTTCCCAAACACTTCTTTTGAAATTCGGCATCCCCAACAGCCAATACTTCGTCTATCAATAATATTTCCGGTTCTAAATGGGCTGCCACAGCAAATGCAAGGCGGACATACATACCGCTGGAATAACGCTTCACAGGGGTTTCAAGAAATTGTTCAATTTCTGCAAAAGCAGCGATTTCATCAAATTTTTTCTTTATTTCGGCATGTCTCATCCCCAAGATTGCGCCGTTCATAAATATATTTTCTTTGCCCGTCAGTTCAGGATGAAACCCCGTGCCAACTTCCAGGAGACTTGCAACACGGCCGTGAATGTATGCTTGACCCTCCGTTGGTTCTGTGATTTCACTTAATATTTTCAGTAGAGTACTTTTGCCTGCTCCGTTTCTACCAATAATTCCAACTTTTTCTCCTGCACGTATGTCAAAAGAAATGCCTTTCAGCGCCCAAAGTTCTTGTGGGTATTCGTTCTGATTATTCCTTTTGAAGAGATTTTTAACGGTGTTGGATATGACATCGCGCAAAGCACGATAGCGTTCCCCGCCACCCGTTCCCAGTATATAACGTTTCCCCAAATTTTTTACCGAAATAACTGATTCTCCCATAATTAAATGACGTCCGCAAAGGTCCTTTCCATTTTTCTAAAATATAGCAACCCACCCATAAATATAATCAAAACGGAGATGGTGCTTATGATGATACCAGTCCAGTTTGGCGTTGCAGTTCCTATTATGCACCATCTGAAGCCATCGATTACCCCAACCATTGGATTTAAGGAGTAAAGCAATTTCCATCTCTCTGGAATGATGGAGGAGGAATAAGCAACTGGCGAGATATATTGGCCACCCTGGATTAAAAATGGCACAACATAAAAAACATCCCTAAACTCAGCATTCAGCGCCGACAGCCACAGACCAACACCCAATGCCGCTGTAAAAGCCAGCAGCAAAAATAAGGGGAGATAAATGATATTCGCAGTTGGAATAATCTTATACCAAACCATCATCCCGATAAGAATGACAAATGAAATACAAAAATCAATTGTTCCTGAAATAACGGCACTAGTTGGTATAATCAGGCGTGGAAAATAAACCTTTGAAATAATTGAGGCGTTGCCTACAATAGACTGGCTTGATGAGGTCATGGAATGCGCGAAAAACTGCCAGGGGAGGAGGGCAGCAAAGGTCAGAATTGGATAGGGGACACCCTCTGAAGGCAATTTTGCCAACGCACCGAATATAATAGAAAAAACCACCATTGTAAATAATGGTTGGAGGATACTCCAAGCGATGCCTATTACCGCCTGTTTGTACCTAACCAATATGTCCCGAAGCGCAAGAAACCAGAAAAGCTCCCGATAACGCCACAGCTCACTTAAATCAACGCCAATAAGCCCATGACGTTTTCTGATAATTTTAACATGTTCAGTATTCAATAATTGCCGTTCCTTTTATTTTGTTCCATTCTATAAGAGCCAGTTTGAAGATTCTGGATCATGCCAATAAAAAGGCGAAAAGTGCATTAAAATAGGAGCATACACGCGGTACATGAGCAGTTTATGGTTTTTCAATGCAGTAGCGTGTCTTAGATGGAGTCTTCAAACATTCTCTAAGATTTTTACAGTCAGATTGATTAGAAATTATTAAATCATGCCTCAAGGAAGCAGAGAGGGAATAAACCTTTTTCGGTCATCCCCAACCGATACGCATCGAACTTATTTTTTTTAATGTCTATAGGTTGAATTGTTGATGTGTTGAATGTCCTATAAATCGACCATTGAACACTTCAACTATTCAACCCCAAACTCACAATACATTCGCTCAAGAGTTTCCCATCCGATCGGGATAAACTCTTGCTCCAGAAAATTTTTTGCCAGTGTGGCATGACGTGGTCGATTGATATGCGGTGACCGGGTTGTGGCACTTACCGGTTGAATAAGAGAATGTTTTACACCCAGCCTGGCTGCAAACCATTTTGCAGCATCGGCGTAGGAGATATCTTCCTGACCGGATAGCTGGAAAATACCGCCTGATTTTTCCCTAGTAATTTTGAGAATCAGGTTGACAGCGGCTTCAAGTGAAACGGGAGAAAAGATCAAGTCGGCAAATGGCCGGATGATTTTGCCATCTTTCAAATCCGCAATCCAGGAACGAAACAGTGGCATATTCGGATGAACAATCTTTCCTAGTCGCACAACCGCACCTCCCGATGCAAGAATATGTTTTTCCGATTCTGCTTTCTGTCTTCCATACTCTGTTGTCGGACATACCGGATCCATCAGACCGGCAAATGGTTTATTCCCGTCAAAAACCGCATTGGTGGATGGAAACACCACAAAAATCCCCAGGTCAGCCAGTTTTTTGGACACGGCAACCGTCCGGACAACATTGATGTGCCGTGTTGCATCGGGATCATCATGGCATTTCTGCATCGATGTAACAGCAGCGCAAATAATGGCAGCATCAAAATCCTCTTGCGGGATCTGCCACAGCCCTGGATCTTCTGCCATATCCAGAAAACCGGTGCGTGGTCCGGTTTTGGTTTTGTTTCGGGTGGTCTGATATACCCTGTATCCCAACCGGTTGCAGGTGATCACCAGATTCTGACCGAGCACACTGTCACCACCGACTATCAATACCGGGTGATTGTTTGTCCGCATCTTTATCAGCCTCCCCGGTTTACGGAATTCCTCTTTCCGCAGCACAGGGCCATCAGGTAATGGGCCATGGGATAAAAACCGGTGTGGATGATTTCATCATTCATGGAAAACAGGAATACGTTGTGAAAATATAGCCCCATGAATCCAAGCAGATCAGAACCGGATTTGCAGTTGACATGGCCGGCCTTGCTCTGGGGAGAAGCATATCGCTGGGATTCCAGAGAAGGCATCCCCAAGATCATCACGCCCTGGTCATCCAGGGATGTGAGCATATTTTGCATGAACCGGTCCTCGCTCGCTGGCAGAATATGCTCGAGAACATCCAGGGAAAAAATGCCATCAAACATTTCGGGAACCGGTCCATCCAGTATGTTATGAACAAAACAGGTTATGGGCCAATTGGGGTTTTGCCGGGATGCAACATCCGCGACAAAGACCGGATCAAAATCAATGGCAGTAACCTGACCGACACTTTGCTGAACCAGACGGGTTCCAAACGCATCCGCGCACCCAACCTCCAGAACACGTGATTTGCCGGCCAGCATTTTTGCAACAAACTTGTAACGCGCCAAGGTGAACAGGGTCCGTTTGGGATCATTGTTCCAGGACTCGTTGACCATCATGCCAAGTTGCGTTACCCCGTGCTTTTCGATGACATCAAAAAGCATGTCATACTGTGGTTCTTTGGTGCGGTTAATCATCGGCATGCATCCCCGGAGGAGGAATAAATTGCAATGAACGGTTTTTGTAGCGACCAATGATGTTTTTGGCAATATCCGGCAGCAATGGCATCAGGACAGGAATTTTCTCCTGAACGTCCTGGATGGATAAAATGGGCAAACCCATGAACTGTTTCCCAACACGGTTGACATCCTCATCCAAAAAAAATTTGACCCTTGTGCCAATTGCGGTGGCCAGCCATGCCGCAGCAATGCTGGAACCCAAAATGCAAACCTGATCATTGGTTTGTAATGCCTGATGCCACATTTCCTGAAGCCACGCAAGATGGTTTTTCAGCAGGGTCAAGCCTTCTTCAACCGGATTGTTTTGATCCGGACAAGATAGAGATATCCTGCCCCTATCATGCCTGGCAGAGAACGCCGCAAGAACGGAAAGTTCTTTGGGAATTTGGTCTGTTGAAATGGCAGAGATATCCCATCCGGCAGATGCCATGAGTTGATTCAGCGTCCGGTATGTAAAATGGGTGCAATGGTCTGCAATCAGCAGATCAAACGGGGATAAAACCAGATTGGGTACATGGATCAGAAGTTTTCCACCTGGTTTCAGCCTGGTAGCCAAGGTTTTCAGCAACGTCAATGGAACGGGGATATGCTCCAACGCATGAATCAGGACGACCAGATCAAACTCTTGACGCAAGTCCTGGAGCGATCCGCAAAAAAAACAGGTGTTGGGGATACGGCAAACCGCATCCTGGTTGCGTGAGTCCAATTCAAGGCCAGTCAGATTCCAGCCGGGATATCGATGCTGAAATGCGCTGAGAAAAGCGCCGTTTCCACATCCAATATCCAGCAAGGTACCGTTGCCCGATAATTCGGCGGTCTGGTCCAGCCAGGTAACGATCCGTACAGAACGTGCAACACCACTACCTGTTGTGTCAAACGTCTTTTGCTCTGCCCCACCACCCTGATAATACACCTGGTAACCGGAATAAATATTTTGAATGTCTTCCAGCCACTCAGGTGAGACCACCTTCTGAACAGTGCCGCACATGTAACAGACAACCGGCTGGAAAATCGGGTGCCAGGGACGACAGTCAGAGGTGACGGATGATAACCGGGATGCTGCCGGATTGACCACCAATGGAGCGTTGCAAATGTGGCATTTTGAGGCCATCACGGCGCACCATTTCCTCCGGCCTGAATCAGACACCGGCCTGCAACGTGGCCGCTGCGCACTTTCTGGATCGCATCATTGATTTGATCCAGTGAAAATATATCCGTTATCAGTTCGGACAATTTGATTCGTCCCTGACGGAACAGATTGTGGTAGCGGGGGATATCGGTCTGGGGCAGACATTCACCACCATGTGATCCTGACAGGACCTTGCCAAAATGAAGTGGCAGGGAATGAATGTGGATATTGTCCTCCCTGCGGGGCACCCCAACCAGAACGACCCGACCTTGTGGCTTTGTCATTGTGTAGCCCATTTCGATGATTGACGGCTGGCCGGTATTGTCGATGAATACATCCACGCCATCCATACCCGCAATTTTGATGATCCGGGAGCGGGCATCTTCCTGGCTGCTGTTGATCAGATGTGTTGCCCCCATTCTTGCAGCCAACTGAAGCCGGTTATCATACCGATCCACGGCAATGATGGGGTAGGCGCTTACCAGAGCAGCGGCCTGGACAATATTCAGGCCAATCCCTCCGGCACCAAAAACAACCATGGACTCCCCGATCCGGAGCCTGGCATTATTCTCTACAACACCAAATCCGGTGGTTACAGCACATCCGAACAGTGACGCCACCTGAAGCTCACTATCCGGCGGAATCAGGGTGCAGCGATTTTCCGAAACAATGGCAAATTCGTTGAATGTGGTGACCCATCCGGCATTCAGCACCCTTCCATTCCAGCGATATTTGGGAGCTTCTGCTTCAATACCGAGGCCCTTTCGCCAGTGAAGCACCACCCGATCCTCCGGTCTGACATGCTTCACACCAGGACCTGCAGCCAGTACCGTAGCCGACGCCTCATGGCCCAACAAATGGGGCAAAAACCGGTCTTCACCCTTTACCCCATCGATTTCACCCAGTTGGGATCCGCAGATTCCGCTGTAATGAATCTTGACAAGAACCTGACCCACTTCCAGTGATTGTGGCAACTCAACCTCATCGACAACCAGAGGCTTATGAAGTTCCGTAAGAATGGCCGCTTTCATGCGTCTTGGAATCGCCATTTTCCCCTCAGCCGAAATAGATAAAGGAATAATCTCCGGAATATCCGGTCTGCCGAAACCACCATTCCCATTCAGCAGGGGTACAGAAGGATTCGCATGTCACCTGCCAGTACAGCAGATTGGCCTTTTCCTGCTCGTTCCGGTAGGATTCAACACAAAGATACCTGTGCCGCCTGCCCACCCGCTCCATCTCGCGAAGGGCATCATAGAGATCGTAATTATACAGATTGTGAAACGTATTGATCGATATAACAAGGTCAAAAAACTCATCCGGCCAGGGCAGCCGAACAGCATTTCCGACCTGCAGTCGATTTCTGATTTCTTCCTTGGAATGCGAAACCGCATATTCCGATATATCAACGCCAAAAACTTCCGCCTCCGGCAGCACCTTGAGAAAATCAAATAAAAGGAATCCCTTGCCACAACCGATATCAAGGATTTTCGCTTTTGAAGGAAGATGGTAGTGATCAGCCATGGCCCGGGCCACCTTTTCCCATCGGCCTTCCAAATAGCGATAGCCACCATAGTTGATACGACGGTCGCCATCCCAGTAATCGTATCCCCATTTTTTAGCCAGCTCAGCGGCTTTGGCTTTGGGATAATCCGGATCATTGACCCGGGCCAGATAATCACGGGGGGTGCTGTTATGCAGCACCGACATGAAATCCACATTGGCCATCACATATCTCCCAGATGCTGGTTGAAATAGTTTCGCGCCTTGTTCAATTGTGTCACAAGCAAATCGGGCCGATCATGCCCGGCATGTTTGCGGCGTTCTATATCCTGGGCGCGGAATTCATTGAGAAGAATGCAGCACCATTTGATTCGACATACCAGAATCAATGCCGTGGCCCTTGCCAGACAGTCATTACCGAAACAGTTATCAACGAACCGAATGGAAAATTTTGAAGACTGTATCCGGGAGACTGGTCTTTCCGGCTGACAGGAAAAATCACAGATCAGTTTGGCAGGATCATCCCATCCGGCATACTCGAAATCCAGAAAGGAAAGTCTTCCATTATCCGATACAAGCATGTTGTGAAACCCGAAATCCGAAGGAGACAAAATACGTTCCAATTCCGGCAAAATAAAATCCATCCTACTCCCGGAAAATTGTTTTATCAAACGTTTCTCGAGCTGCGCCATTGCAGGACGCAGGCATCCGGCAACAAAATCGTGTGCTTCTGACACGACAGGGGTGTCAGCATTGACAACAGCCGATTCAATCCGGTTCAGTCGATCATTGGCCCGCTGCAAATGCTCGCGGATACTGAAACAGGCATCGGATGCCATCGGCAAGCGACTGGCAGATTCAGATTCCCGGAACCGGTTGACTTGCAGGATAAAATCAGCAGCCTGCCGGATATGGTCATCGGAAATTTGATCAACGGCAGTTCCGGAAAGATGACTGTACAATGCTCGTCCAGCCTCTTGCTGAATAACAAGCGGTCGGGGCACGCAGGTGATGCCGTGTGAATGCAGAAATGAAAGAAAACCGAATTCTGTTTTAAGCCGGTCACGCGGATCACCCGGATCACGGTAGTATTCCTTGACGATACAGGGGCCGTTGGCACTTTCGACACGCCATACCCGGCTGTTGCGCCCACTTGTAAGCCGGAAAACCTTTGATTCAACAATGCCAGCCTGCTTCAGAAATGCATACAGTCCCAAATCAGGTATCGAATCCCTCATGACGGCAATGTGTCCAGCAGCCTTGTCAGCTCCGACCATTCCCGCATCCTCGACCAGCCGGAAATTGTGTCGCCATCCTCACCAGCAGGCGAGAAGAGTATCCTGTTCAGGTGTGACGGCAGCAAATCCAGAATCTCCGGCAGATCATCGATGTAGTGGGTACAGCCCAGGTCCAGAATCCGCTGCACCTTGTCGGCCTTTGTCAGCTCAAAAAAGATCTGGTCGTCATGCCATCCCAATATGTCCGGATCAAAAAATCCATGTAAATACAGCCACATATGAGCGGCTTGATGCAGATCACAGAAAGGCCCGGCATACGGAGCGATGGTTTTGTGGCTGACGATACATACCCGCACGTTTTTCTGCCGTAGCGTCTGCAACGATTTCAGCATCCCCGGAAATGGTTCCGCCTCCATGATCCGCCGGCCATATACTTCCCCCTGCATACGGGTCCATTCATCCTCCTGATCATGTTGCCGAAGATAGTCCCGGACCACACTCTTGTGAACCGGAAGATCGTCCGGTATCAGACACTGTTCCCGTGCCACACGATGAAACAGGGAGTCATACCGGATCAGGGTATTGTCGAAATCAAGACCCAGCAGCATCAGTTTTCCATCAGCTTGAGGAGTTGTCGAGTTATTGCTTCAGCATCCAGCCCCAGGGCGACCCGTGCCTGATTCTGATTGCCACACGCGGACAAAAAACGGTCTGGCCCCCCAAAACAACGCAATTTCTTCAGGTCAACACCATGGGCACATCCCCATTCAAGTACCGCACTCCCTGCGCCCCCGGCCAGTCCATGCTCTTCGATGGTCGCGATCATACGACAGGAATCGAAGAGCAAAAACAGCAATTGTTCATCCAGAGGCTTTACCGTATGCAGACTGACCAATCCAACAGACAATCCCTGCTGGTCAAGCAGGTCGGCACATTGGACGGCTACCGGCATTAAGTTGCCAACTCCCATCAGGGTGATGTCCGTTCCTTTCCGCATGACAATGGCGCGTCCAATTTCAAAATCAGGCATGTTGGCATGTACAGCGGGCTCTCCTTTTTTCCCCAACCGAATGTAGGTGGGTCGCCGTAGTTCCAGAGCAGCAGATACCGCCAGAGACACCTCTGCAGGGTCACCCGGACAAACGACATGCATGTTGGGAAGCATCCGCAATACGGCGATGTCTTCCATCGAGTGATGCGTAGCGCCCAAGCTGCCGTAAGACAAACCAGAACCGGTTCCAACGATGATCACCGGCAGATTCGGGTAGCAGACATCGTTCCGGATCTGTTCCAGGCAACGCAGGGTATTGAACGGGGTTATCGTATAGGTAACGGGTTGCAGTCCACAGGCGGCCAGGCCGGCCGCAATCCCGGTCATCCCGGCTTCGGCAACACCACAATTATAAAACCGGTTGGGAAATCTGACCTTGAATGTGTCAAACATCCGGTTACCGATATCTCCAGCCAAAAGCACCAGATCGGGGTTGTTTTCGGCCAGTTCGGTGACGGCCCGTGCAAAGGCATTTCTCATGGGATACCCAGCTCGACTCTGGCAGCCTGAACTTCCTCGGCTGTTGGCACACGATAGTGCCAGTTATTGTCATCTTCCATAAAGGAAACCCCTTTACCCTTGACCGTATGGGCGATGATCAATCTGGGCAGACCGATCTGCTTTCGGGTTAGTGCCTGCCGCAGTTCCCGATGATCATGACCATCCACTTCGATGACATCCCAGCCAAAGCTGACCCATTTTTTTGCAAGGGGCTCCAGTTGAAGCACCTCTTGGCTGCGCCCGGTCGCCTGCCATTTGTTGTAATCGACAATGGCCGTGAGATGGTCGAAACCATGTCGCGCCGCAAACATCGCAGCTTCCCAGACGGAGCCTTCGTTGCATTCGCCATCGCTGATCAGAACATACACACGGTATGGGTGTTGCCGGATCCGTGCGGCAAGCGCCATGCCGTTGCCAATGGGCAACCCATGGCCAAGAGAGCCGGATGCGGCTTCGACTCCCAGCAATTTGGGAGATGGATGTTCCTCGAGCAATGAACCCTGCTGACCATACGAGAGCAATTGCTCCCGACGGAGAAAACCTTTCCAGGCCAAAACCGCATACAGGGCCGCGGCTGCATGGCCCTTGCTCAGGATAAAGCGGTCACGATCCGGCGCATTGGGGTATTGGGGATCGACCTGAAGAACATCTGCATACAGGACACACAATATATCCATACAGGACAGGGCCGATGCCAGGTGAGCGGCCCGGGCACGGTGGGACATCTCGATGACTTCGGCTCTCAGGTGAGATGCCAATGCTGAGGTGTTGACGCCATTCAACGCTTTCAACCGTTCAATCCCATATGTTTCATCCATTTCACCGTATGGCACTGGTCAGAATCGATCAGTTGACCGGTCCGATATGTTTCGATGATTTCATTCATGGCATCATCGACTGTAAACATCGGGATAAAGCCGGTGGCGAGCAGTTTGTCCGAATTCTGCCGATAAGAGCGCGGGTCGTTGGATTCGGTAATGACAATATCAGCAGGGACTTTGGCCTGAACGCGATTGGCGATATCCAGTATGGAAATATTTTCAAAGCCC
Organism: Desulfatirhabdiaceae bacterium; assembly: GCA_050179135.1. Lineage (GTDB taxonomy): Bacteria > Desulfobacterota > Desulfobacteria > Desulfobacterales > Desulfatirhabdiaceae > UBA4064. The sequence continues at coordinate 16,686 of JBFXFK010000075.1, forward strand.
GCATTGTAGCATCCACACGGCAGCTCGGGATGGGTCAAAAAATGCTGATATACCCGAACCATGTCCTGGATATGGATGTTGGGCCGGGTCTGCTGGCCGCCAAAAACCGTGATACGGCCATTTTTCAGGGCCTGCATGGTCAGCATGTTGACACTGAGATCCAGACGCATTCGGGGCGACCAGCCGCAAACCGTAGCAGGCCGGATGTTGTGGATGCGCATCTGATCCTTGTAACTCAGCAATACCCGCTCGGCCACCATCTTGGTTTTGTTGTAAGCCGTAATGGGCACCAGTGTCAGGTCTTCGGTAACCTGCGGATCATCCTTGACACCATACACACTGCCGGAACTGCCATATACAATCTGCCTGACTCCGGACCGAGCAGCCCGGTCGGCAATCTGCTGGGCTGCCAGGACATTGACTTCCCATGACAGGACCGGATTGAGTTCGACACCTGGATCATTGGCAATATTGGCCAGATGAACAATTGCATCGACTCCTGCCATGGGCAGGGCATCGATGTTGCGGATATCATCCTGGATAATCGTCAGATTCGGGTGCGGCTGAAGATGGTTGCCAAACCATTGGATATCGATAACGGTTACGGTATGGCCATCGTCAAGCATCCGTGGGGTCAGGATACTGCCGATATAACCGCAGCCCCCGGTAATCAAAATGTTCATGGGTTTTCCCTATGGTTTATGAATGTAATCAGGAGGCTGCTTCTGCAATTCCTTCAGGTTGTCCCGAACCCAGGCGATTGTTTCTTCAATTCCCTGCTCCAGGATAATTTGATCCTGCCATAACAATTTTTCTTTTGCTTTGGAACTGTCCAGAAGATAAGCCGCATCTTTTCCGGGACGTTCTTCCACAATTTCAACGTGTTTTTCAACAGAAACACCCACCTGAAGGGCAATCATTTCGACAAGATTTTTTATGGCAATATTCCGTTCGGTTGAAAAATGAAATATTTCTCCCGGATTGGCGATTCTGGCAGCCCGAAGTGTCCCATCGGCCACATCCCGGATATGGATAAAGGACCGTACGCTGTGGCCGCCGCCATGCAGCATCAGCTTTCTGTCCGTCAGAAAAAACAGGATCGTCCGGGGAATAATCCGGTAAAGCGCCTGGCATGGTCCATATACATTGGCTGCCCGCGTAAAAACCACCGGAAAACCATAAGCACGAAAAAATGTCATGAGGCTCATGTCTGAGGCAGCCCGGGAAACCGAATACGGGGTGCTGGGGTTGTAGTTGGTATTCTCCCGGACCAGGCCATCACAGGAGCCATAAACTTCCGGCGTTGATATGTGAACATATTTTTTCAGAGATTGTTTTTTTCGCAATTGATCATGAAGCGCGACCGTTGATACGACATTGGTCTGGAACCAGTGCACCGGATTTTGCCAGCTTTCTGCAACCATGGACTGGGATGCAAAGTTGACCACGTAATCCGGACGATGCGTATCGATAACCTGCATGATTTCCGGTAGATCATGGTTGATATCCAGTTGAACAAATTGGAACAGGGAAGAATTTCGTTTTTTATAGGGCAAAAAAACTGGATGTGGCTCTGGTGAACGGCTGATTCCGATTGTATCGACGCCCTGGGTGATAAGATAGTCCGCAAAGCTGGCGCCGGAAAAGGAATTACTGCCAATTATCACTGCCCGTTCATTCATAGAATGACTTCTCCACGTCTTTTTCAAACAGCTCTTGATTTTTTTCCTCAATGTCCGGGTATTCCTGCCATGCAGCCCTGTAGCTTTCCAATGTTCCGATATCCCGATGGTATATGTTGTTATGAAATGTAAAAATACGACCCGTGTAAGATGCAATGACGTCCGTGCTGAAATCGATGAAATCCCTGTTAATAGTGTCAAGGTATTCAAATAGGGTTGGTTCGACAATATAAACGGCGCCATTTGCGAGGTCGCCCGGTGGATTGATCACTTTTTCATGAAACGCCAGCACACGTCCCTGTAAATCCTTTTCGATAATGCCACAGCTATGCGGGGTGGGGCTTGTAAATGTCATCATGGTCATTTCACATCCATCGGGTCGGTTACTGTGGCTGTTCTGAAACGCCTTGACATCGAACAGGGAAAGATTGTCCGCATGAATCAGCATGAATGGTTCTTTTTTTTCAGACTCGAAAAAATGCCGGTTTTGACGCAACGTTCCCCCGGTACCGAGTAATTTTTCTTCATAACAAGTGGCAATCCGGTCACGGAATGGACAACTATGAATGAACTCAACCACTTTATCCGCATGATGATGAAGATTGATGAGAATGGGCCAAATTCCGCCGTTCACCAGCAATGTTATCCAGTAATCCAGAAGCGGCCGACCATGTATGTCAATCAGGCATTTTGGAATATTGTCCGTGATGGGACGGAGTCGCGTTCCCAGACCGGCGGCAAGAAGGAGCGCTTTCATTGTACAAGATTCATTCCATTTATCTCCCTTTTCAAGTCATGAGGGGTCAGAGGAATGTTTCCAATCCGTCCAACCTGACAGGCGGCGGCCAGGGAGCCCAGATATGCGCTTTGCCAGATATCTGCCCCGACAGAAACCGACATGGCAGTACATGTCAAAAATGAATCGCCAGCACCGGAAACATCTTTGGGCGCATTGTTGAATGCAGGCAATTTATCGGTTAACCAGTTCGAACTGTTTTTTGTATCGGCATGAATCAGAATTCCTTCTTCATCCAGCGAAATAATCACATTTTTTGCACCCGATTTTTCTCTCAGCTTTTCTGCCAGCACCACCAGCCCGGATTCAAAATCGTGTATGGCAAAGCGGGCTTCTCTTTCTGTGGGCGTCACCAGGGTCATATCCGGAAATCGCGACACATCCCCAATTTGTGAAGAAGACTGGCTGTCCGCCACCATCATGATATCATTTTCGCGACAAAATGACGCAATTGGCTGCACCAGAGATTGGGGAAGGCAGCCATAATTGAAGTCAGCAAAAATCACCAGATCACATCCGGGAATGACATCGATTGCTTCTCTGTACAATTTTTCCCGGATCTCACCATCAATTGCATGCTGGCGCAAATGGCTGACGCGAAGAAGTGTTTTTTGTTTGGCCCGGTATCTTTGTTTCAGCGTGGTAGGCCGGCTCTCATCATTGAACAGATGTGCATTGACACCCTGCGCCGCCAGTCTCTGTGTGACAAACGCCTCACCGTCATCATTTCCGACCACAGAAAAAAAATGGACCGATGCGCCCAACCCTTTTGCATGGAGTGCGACAATCCCTGCTCCCCCCAAAAACTTTTCATTGGCTATGGGCGTAACAACAATGGTTGGATCTTCCTGTGACATTCCAAGCGGATCACAGGTGATATACTCATCTATTATAATATCCCCCAATACACAGACCTTCAATCCGTTCATCTGATCAATGATTTCAAGTAGCCGCTGAAAACCAAAATTATGCCGATGCAGATAATCAACCGGTTTATTGATGGATGAACGGGATAACTCTTTCCACTCTGAATTCATCAAATCGATGGATGAAAACCGGATTTCGCCAGAACCAAAAATCAGTTTTCCACCATATTGCTGAACAACATCTTTTTCCGGGTTTTCCCTTTCCTCATGCTCCTTTCCCTTGATCACAAATTCCGGCTCCAATTTTTCAACAAAGAAAGCTACTGGTTCATGCAGGATAAACGAATAATCAACCCATGAAATTGCCTGAATCCCCTCAAGCCGCAATTCTTCACTGACAAACGAACCGGGAGATTTTCCATCCAGTACCCCAACAACCAGAAAGTCGCCACATTCCTTGGCAAATCGCAGTAATCGTAAATGGCCGGGATGAAGAATGTTGAAATTTCCAGAAACGAAGACTATCTTTTTCCCGGAAGATTGTGTTTTAATTTGTTCTATATATTCAGTGATATTCATGAATAATATTCTCATCATTCGTCATCTTCAGATATCCACCTCCATGAGACTGGTCACTCACCCTTCTTTCGGCTCTGTGATGCTGCTGAAAATTTTCAGCAGCGTGCTTTTCCCGGCCCCGTTCCGGCCGATGATGCCGACCGCATCGCCCTGACGGATTTCAAAGCTGACATCCTTTAACGCCCAAATGTCTTCATGGGTATCACCCGGCACAACCGGCCTGCCGGTGAACAAATCCCGGGTTTTATTCCATACGCCCCTGGCATTTTCCATAAGCACATCCCGCAGGGCCGTATAGCGTCCGCGTTCAGCCTGATGACCGATGCGGTATTTTTTCCCAAGATTTTCGGCTTTAATGACGATGTCGGACATTGTTACTCGAAATCCCAATGGCGATTGAACGAAAACTCTTTCAGCAAAACAGGTTCTTCAGTTTTTTCTTGGCGTATCTGATTCCTTCAACAGCATGTTCCCATTCCATTGCATCCGATTCGACATTCCAGGAAAAATCTTTTTCTTTGACAATATTTTTGGATTCAAAAAATTCAAACGTCATCCCATATTTTTTTTTCATCCCTTCATTTACCATACGATATCGGATGATACGCCTTCGATATTCGTTGATAAGGGCTTCCTGAACCTCATTCAAGGGGATCGTGTCGATAATTATTTGGGCCGTTGATTTGTTTGTGGCAGCCATTACAATTCTCCAATATTTTCAATGATGACCCCTTATCATATATTCTACAAAAAGCATGTATCACGGCTTCGCATACCTGATCCACTTGCAATTCGGTCAAGGTCAGGCAGCGCATGACATGGAAACTATTTCTGCCGATGCAATGGCAGCCTCATGGATTCAAGTTCCTGCATCAATTCCTCTCTGGAAATATCGATAACGGCTATCTGATTTTCCTTACAGACCTTTATAAAATCATATATGGTCATATCAGCAAGTTCAGCAGCCTTTGACAGGGTAATACTGGAAGTCTTGAAGAGTGTAAGTGCATAGCTGATGCGCATTTCCCGCTCGATTACTGCCGGGGTTAGCATTTGCACAAAATCATTGGGCAGGGTGATCGCCAAAGAGACATTCGTGATCGAACCTCAAGTTGTGTGGTATCAAGACAATTCATAGATCCCACCGGGATGGTGTGCGGGATAACTGACGTTCCGGAATCGGCAAGGATTCCCCTTCCAGGTCTTTGAACCGCGTATGAATCCGTTGTGCGATATTTCCGGACTGTCTTTTACCATACACTTTTCTTTGTCTTAAAAATTCAGCGAAGTCCGACAATTCTTCACGCATGGATTCTGGCAAGTGTTGGGTCATCATTTGATAAGGATTTTATCCCCTGTCCCGGTCACGTTGTTTTTTCTTTTGAACATCAATCGTTCTGATTTTCTTTTCGATTCCAAAAATCGGCCGCTTCCTCAAAAATTTGTCGTGCATTCAAGTTTTTGAACATCTCATCCCGGATTTGCATGTAATTCAGCTTTCCGGTATTGTACATGCTCAAAAAACGAATCGTATTGGCGGCACCCAGATTTTCGTTCAAAAGCAGCAACGCTTTCTTTCTCAGATCTGTATCAGATAATTTTTCAGCAATCATTTTGCTGTCTCCTTCGTATGAATCCCAGCGGCTCGAAATCCCAATTGTGATTCAACAAAAATCCATTCAGCCAAAAGCCGAATATTGAATTATCCTGCAAAATTTCAACAAGACTTTGCCTGCACAGGCTTTATCCTGCAAAATATTCTTGATTTCTCCAAAGGACCCGCTATTCATTCATCGGCTGCTTCCCAATCATCCCGGGTAACATCTGCCTGGCTGAGTAAACGACTCAACAGATCAACACCAATATCTGTGCGATGCGGGTTTGGAAGCGTCAGTCGCAGTTCTGCCCGCAACATGAATTCATGATTTCCGCCAGAATACGGCCCATCAAACCCCAAATTTTTCAGGCGGCGGATCAACTCTCTTCTGCCTACTGGTGTCAGACGGCCCATCTAAGCTGCTAACAGTTCTGGTGTATTTATTTTAATTTCGCCAAGTTGAGGAATTGGAAGATTTTTGGCTATGCTAAACAGTAGCCAATCCTCAAGAGTACTGGCCAAACTGCGACGACATTCCTCCAATGTTATTCCGGTAGCCCATACCCCTGCCAATTCTGGAATTTCTCCATAATATGGCTCTTCATCATCAATTTTTTCATAATGGGCATGTTCAAGGGCTTCTTGAAAATATTGCAGCAACATGTTGAATGTCCTTCCAATTAAAAATTTCAAATCCGCTCCGGATGAAACCCGGTCCTGACTATGAAAATGCCATCTGAGGAAGTTCGATAAACACGTCTGGTCGTTCCTCTTTTTTCTGAATCGCAAAAAATCGCCGCTCGATTTCTTTTAATACGGATGCCACAAAGTACACCATTCCACACTTCGCACAAATCTCAACGGGTGTATTTGGAACAAGCAGATAATTACCCTTGTATGTATACAGATATTCGGTCTTACGGTCTTCGTAGTCGGTAGCGCCGCAGAAATTACACTTTTTCATCATCTTTTTTCCTCCGGGTCCATGGATCAATAAACTTGGGAGGTTTTGGAACATAAACCGTTATTACAGCAATCTTTTCACCGCGTCACCTCCGGTTAAAGATGAAT
>JBFXFK010000076.1:0-20610 GCA_050179135.1 Desulfatirhabdiaceae bacterium
TTGGAATGGAGCATATTGCTGTTTAATCATGTAATCGCCCCGATATGAGTGTAGTCACAGAATTAATTTATTCATCTATCCGATTTAATTAGCTATATCGGTTGCTTTCCGGAAAAGGGGATATATAAGTCAGGACAACGTCAACAGGATGTTTTCCTTAATCTCCGCGCCTGATCCGTGAATATTTCGGACGGGGGGCCAACTGCCCAGGCTCAAGCGGAACTGCGGGATTAAGAACTTGCCCTTTAAAATACCCGATGGCGTCGGGATCAACGGGTTATACAATTGGAGGACTGAACAGAGATGATATCGGAGCTGGAGCCTCGATTTGAAGAGATTTTGTTAAAAGCCGAAAACATGGAGCCCCTTACCCGCGATGAGGCATTGACGCTGATGCGGGTGGGGCTGAACACAAAGGCGTGCTATGCGTTGATGGAAGCGGCCAACCGGATGTCCCGTTTGCAATTTAACGGGAAGGGCGAGAATCATTTCCATATCGGGCTCAATGTCGAGCCCTGTCCCATGGATTGCCTGTTTTGCAGCCTCACGCGCAAGGCCGGTATTTTCAGGGAAAAAATTGAGTTTTCGATGGCGCAGGTGATTGCATGGGCCAAACAGGCGGAAACGCATGGCGCCGATGCATTAAACCTCATGACAACCGGTACATACCCCTTCGAACGGCTGCTTGAGGTCGGTCGCATGCTTCGCAAGATAACCGCCGTCCCCCTGGTGGCCAACACACGGGATATTTCGCATCGTGAGGGAGAGGCGTTGCTGGATGCCGGATTTGTCGGGGCTTATCACGCGGTCCGGCTCGGAGAAGGCAAGGACACCCCCCTGAAACGGGAAAAGCGCATCCATACGATCCAGGTGCTCAACGATGTCGGCCTGCTGTGGATGAATTGCGTGGAACCGGTGGGGCCGGAGCATTCGGCGGCGGAAATCGTGGATCTGATGCTCCTGGCCCGGGATAACGGGGCCGTTTACAGCGGGATCATGCGACGGATCAATTTTCCGGGTTCGCCCATGGAACGCTTCGGCATGATTACCGAGTTGGAAATGGCGCGTCTTGTGGCCATCAGCCGCCTGGTCATGGGGGATGTTCCCCGGGCACACTGCACCCATGAACCCCACTCGGCATCTCTTATGGCCGGCGCCAACCTCTTTTTTCCCGAAGTGGGCGCCAGTCCCCGGGATGGCGAAGCCGACACCGAAAAGGGCCGCGGTACCGGCATCGAAATCTGCCAGAAAATGCAACGGGAAATGGAATGGGACCCCCGATCCCGTTCAAACTGCTTTGAAATGACGCCATCAGCAGCAGTACTGTGAAAACGACGACCATCCAAGAAAAGGAGAACTTTCATGCGGCTTTTCAATGAACGAATTCGAATGACTGCGATCCTGATTCTGATCCTGATCTTGTCGTTATCCCCGATGGGGTCTTTTGCCGGCGAGCCGATTTCCATCGGAACCTGGAAAACACCACAGACGATCCAGCCTTTTTTTTACGACCGGTTTCTTCCCGAATCCATGAAAAGCCGGGTCTTTGCGTTTACCAATCCGGCGGATCAAAAAACGGCACTGCTTGCGGGAAGCCTCGACATGTGTGGAACCACGATGGTCCACGCCATCTATTCCGCTTCGGCAGGTCAACCCGTTGTGGTCGTGGCTGCCTTGTGCAACAAATCTTCTGCGTTGGTGGTGAAAAAAGACGGTCCGATTCAGTCCGAGGCAGACCTCAAAGGAAAAACAATCGGTTATGTCCCTGGAACCATGCATGAAATCCTGCTTCGGGAAACGCTGGTGCGAAACGGTATTTCGCCGGAAAAAGATGTCAAACTCATTCGGATTGATTTCTTCGACATGGGTATGGCGCTGGCCCGAGACAGCATTGACGCCTTTCTTTCCGGTGAGCCTTTTCCAACAGTAGCCGTGAAGCAGGGGTACGGCAGAATTCTGTCTTACCCCTACTTTGGAGACTCGGTGGGACCGATCAACGCCGGGATGATGGTGAAACGATCCGCCATTGAAAAACATCCCCAAAAGGTGGCCGAACTGGTGCTCGCCCATGCCAGGGCCACACAATATCTGATCAAACATCCGGATGAGTGGCTGAAGGGGGCATCTGAATTCGGGACTCCGATGGATGTACTGGATGCGGCCGCGCCAAACATGGAGCTGGCCTGGGAAATGGATAATGCCTACGTTGCAAAAGCCAAAGCCCTGGGCAGCCGTATGCAGGCATTGGGCATCATCGAACGGCAGCCGGATTATGATCGCCTGTTTGATCTCTCATTTGTCAGACAGGCAAAGGAAAAACTCAAATGATCGATCGCTCTTCGACAGGCCCATGGCTGAGCCGGGCGCTTCCCTGGGTTCTGCCCGGACTGTTTATTCTGATCTGGTCCGTGGTTAGCGGTACCGGCATGGCGCCTCCCTATCTGCTTCCGCATCCCGGGGACGTATTTGCAACGGCATTCCAATATATATTCAAAGGAGCCGGGCAGGGGGCATACGCGGGAAGATTCCTGGAAGATTTTTTGGCCAGTACGATGCGGGTGATGCTGGGCTTTGGTCTTGCGGTAGCGGTGGGCATTCCGCTGGGTGCTGTTTCCGGCAGGCTGATAGTGGTCAATCGGATATTGAGCACCACCATAAACGCGCTGCGGGCGGTTCCCGGCATCAGTTGGCTTCCTCTGGCAATGATCTGGTTCGGCATCGGCATCAGAACGACCGTCTTTCTGGTGGCTCTGGCGGCCTTTTTCCCGATTTACCTTAACACGGAAGCCGGTGTCCGTCAGGTCAGTCCAATTCTGTTGCAGGCCGGCGCCATGATGGGGGTTCGGCGTCTGCGTGGAACCTTTGCGATTCTGCTGCCGGCCGCCATGCCGCACATCATTGCCGGGCTGCGCCTTGGCATGGGCATTTCCTGGGCATACCTGGTGCTGGGTGAATTGACCGGTGTGCCGGACGGCCTGGGTGCGCTGATTATGGATGCCCGCATGCTCGGCCGCATCGACATCATTATGGTGGGTATCATATTGATCGCCATTATTGGCCGCCTGTGCGATGTGGGATTGCACCAGTTCTTGAGGCTATGCTTTAAAAGCGCCAGGAGGCATCCGTGAGAACCCGACTACACATTGTAAAAAACGAACCGCAGCCAAGCCTGGCCCCTGCAGTTTTTGAAATCGACCAATTGAGCAAGCGGTTTAAAACCAATGGATCGGGTGACGTCAGCATCCTGAAGGACATCAGCTTTACGGCCCGGCGTGGGGAAATGATCTGCATATTGGGCCAGAGCGGATGCGGCAAATCCACCCTGCTTAAAATCCTGGCGGGTTTCATGCCGCCGACCAGCGGCAGCGTACGGTTGAACGGTCGACCGGTGAGGCGCCCCGGCCCGGACCGCTGTATGGTATTTCAGGAGGATGCGTTATTTCCGTGGCTGACCGTCCGGGAAAACATCGCTTTTGGTTTGAAAGACCGCCGAATGGACCGCGATACAAAGAAACGCGAAATCGACCGGTTCCTGTCACTTGTCGATTTGACGGATTTTGGAAATTACCTGCCTCAGGAAATCTCCGGCGGCATGAAACAGCGGGTATCCCTGGCGCGGGTCCTGATTCTGCAGCCAGAGGTGCTTCTCATGGACGAACCCTTTGCCGCTCTGGATGCCCAGACACGGGAAGAAATGCAAAATCTGTTGCTGTCGCTGTGGCAGAAATTCAAACACACCATTCTTTTTGTTACCCATGATGTGGGTGAGGCGGTATTGTTGGCCGACCGGATCCTTCTTTTTGAAAAAGGCCCCGGCCGTATCAAAGAAGACATCACCATCAGCCTCCCTCGCCCCAGGAGAAAAGATACGAATGCGTATTTCCTGAATTGTCGCTCGATGACTGCAAAAATAAAGGCAATATAGCGGCAATCGATTCAGGACAGGAGAACAACCATGACAAAAGACGGAAACAATCAACACATCATCATGCCGTGGGACAAACACAATCAACAGCTTGTGACGCATGTTCATCCGGACGGCTGGAAGAACCCGAAGCCCGCATCCCGCTACAATCTGGTCGTTATCGGCGCCGGAACCGCAGGCCTTGTCTGTGCGGCCGGTGCGGCCGGCCTGGGAGCAAAGGTTGCCCTGATCGAGCGCCACCTGATGGGGGGCGACTGCCTGAATGTCGGTTGCGTGCCGTCCAAGGCCATTATCAGCGCCTCGCGTTCAGCAGCCGCCGTGCGGGATGCCGGAACTTTTGGCGTGCAGGTTCCCGATGGCGCGAAATTCGATTTCAGTCAAACCATGGAGCGGATGCGCCGACTGCGGGCCGCCATTGCGACAAACGATTCGGTCAAACGGTTTACAGACCTGGGTGTCGATGTGTTTATTGGCGCAGGGCGATTTGTCGATGCCCGTACGATCGAAGTCGGGGGCGAGAGGCTGTCCTTCAAAAAGGCGGTCATTGCCACGGGTGCGCGGGCTGCGGCCCCGCCCATCCCGGGGCTGGAGGAAGTGGCGTATCTGACCAACGAAACCCTGTTTTCCCTGACCGGGCTTCCCAAGCGGCTGGCCATCATCGGCGCAGGACCCATCGGCTGCGAAATGGCCCAGGCCTTTGCCCGTTTGGGATCGGAGGTGTTTCTGCTGGAAACCGTTCATGGCATTCTGCCAAGGGAAGACAGCGATGCCTCGGCGCTGGTTCTTGAATCCATGGTGAAGGACGGCGTCAAACTGCTTTGCTGCGGGAAGGGGCTGAAGCTGTTCAGGGCCGATGAAAGCGGCATCCGTTTCAACGTTGATTCCCACGGAAAAGGATACGATGAAGTCGTCGATCAACTCCTGGTGGCTGTCGGGCGCGCGCCGAACGTCGAGGAACTGGGCCTGGAAAAAGCCGGTGTGGCCTTCACCCGGAAAGGTGTTCAGGTCAACGATCAGCTTCAAACGAGCAATCCCGATATTTATGCGGCCGGCGACATCTGTTCGCCGTTTCAGTTTACCCATGCGGCCGATTTCATGGCCCGCATCGTCATCCGAAACGCCCTGTTCAAGGGTCGCGCCAAAGCCAGCGCCCTGATCATTCCGTGGTGCACCTATACCGAGCCGGAAATCGCCCATGTGGGACTGTATGAAAATCAGGCCAGGGAACAGGGGATTGCCATCGATACTTTCGCCCGGGAGCTGAAGGAGGTGGATCGTGCGATTCTGGAGGGTCGGACCAACGGCTTTGTCCGGGCGCATGTCAAAAAAGGAACGGATCGGATTCTCGGTGCAACAATTGTTGCCGCCAACGCCGGGGACATGATTTCGGAAATCACGCTGGCCATGACCAATGGACTTGGCCTCAAACAGATTGGAAACACCATTCATCCCTATCCCACACAGGCCGAAGCGATTCGTCAGGTTGCCGATGCGTTTAACCGGTCCCGGCTGACCCCCTTGGTCAGGAAACTGTTTTCCGGATGGCTGGCATGGCAGCGGCGGTAATCAGAAAAGTCCCAATTCTTTCCCGCGCAAGACAGTTGCCGGATATTTTTCTTCCAGCATCTTCAATTCGCCAGAATCCCTGACCATCCGGATGTCCTCGATATGCCAGCCCGGGACAACCATGACACCATACAGCCCCCAGTTGTAATCCGGATCATCCTGCATGACAAATCCCATCCAGGTGCCGGCGGGTATGACCTGCTGCATGACATGCCCCTGATCGGCTTTCGGGCCCAAAACAATTTCCTCCCATGATCCGTCCGGATATAACAGCATCTGAATCATGGGGGCGCCGGCATGGTAAAGCAAAATTTCATCAGAGGTGAGAATATGCCAGGGATCAATCCGGACATCCGATGTCATCATATAATAGATGAGGGATGCCGCAGAACGCGATTTATCCATATCGGCTTTCAGCCCGGATTCGTAGGTCGGCCGAAAAAAACCCGGACATGCCGCGTCGGACATGGGTAGCAGTTTCAGTGAGTCGATCACCCGCCTGGCTGAAAGTGGATGGATGTTGGCGGATGTGGCGCAACCGCTGGTAATGATAACCGACAGGACCATAAAAACACGGATGGGAAAAGATTTCATGGGCGCATCCTCACAAGGTTTGTAAAGGCTGAAGACTGAAGGCTGAAGACCGAAGGTGCCGCAACCGGCATTCAGGCAGGTCAGCGGTTGGACGGTCAGTTTGTTTCTCAATCTGTTTCCCCGTGCTTGTCGATATTCACATCCAGCGCATAAATGCCGGGTGCATATGACCGGCCGGCCTCATACCGGGTGACAAAACCCGTCAGCAGGCAATACAATTCCTCAAACACCCCATCGATGACTTCTCCGGGAACGCCATAGTAGAGGAAATTGATCGGCATGCTGTCCCCCAAAAGATACAGATTTTTGCAGGAAACGGATTGTTCTTCGAATCCGGTTGGCCCTTTTTCAAAACAAATCCGGATATGATGGCCCTGTAATATCCTGTTTTGCGGATCTTTGATGGGGGCATGCTCCAGGCGAACCGGATATCCGCCGACGGCCGGGTTTTTAGAAGCGGACAATTCCTCGATCCATTCCGTAAGATCCATGAATTCAACGGTTTTTGTCGATCCGCTGGCAAGGAAGATATCAGAAGCACGACCCTCAAGGATCAGTCTTTCCCAGAAATCCCTTTTCAGAACAGAAACACCGGTAATGCCCAGAAAAAGGTCCAGGCGCTTCCAGTGTTCATCCGGCATATCCGCAATACAGCAAAACTCCGGAACATCCGTGTTTGGTTGAGCCGTTATCTTGATATCGATCCCGCAGACCGAACCATATGAGGCACGGTCAACCATCGCTTTCAGCAGAAAGCCTCCGATATTGCCACGTGATCCCAGAATCAGCGTATGCCGATGCATGATACTTTTGCCAAGACCGTTAAAAATGGATTCCACAGCCGTGAGAATGGAACCGGCGCAGGATTCTGCCTCCACAATGTTTTTGTATCGGGAGGTAGCGATTGTGAATGCAGGGAAAATCAGCCCGCCGCAATTCTTTTCCACATCACGAAGATGATAGTAGCCGTTTGCGGTGTGCTCGAATGTGGCCGGCAGGATATCCGACAGCCAGGTCTGTAACGGCATGTCGAGCGGCGTATCCGGCCCGGGTTCCACGGCATACTGTTTCAAAGTATCGCCCACGCTTCGGGACTGATGACACTGTTGGTTCAGAACCGGCGCCAGATAACCGCCATCTTCGACCAGAATGAGCTTTTGACCGGATGATTTTGCGGCAATGGCCTCCCTGAAAAAAAGATGCCCGGCGGCAAGACACATGGATGCCAAATAATTTCCCTGAAGGGATCGGAGCGCCTCGTCAAGACCACCCAGTCCGGTCAGGGACGAATATTGACGGGACAGGATATAGGCGCCCTCAACCGAATCACGCATCTCGATCCGCTGCAGTGCATGAAATGAGAAACGCCGGGCGGGCATGCTCATCATGTCTTCCAGATGAAATCCGGGTACAATGCCCTGATACCGGATGAAAAGGGTTGTAAGAAAGGCGACGCGGGATTCATCCAGTGCCTTGACAAACCCCAGTACTTCGGATGTGCTGTGATGGATGAAAACGATGCGGAAATTTTCCAGTGAATCGCGAATCGCCTGACGATGGCTGGCCAGCAGATACGGCATCCGGCACAGGTGATACTGCATGTCCGGCTGCTTTCGCCGCTGTCCGATACTCAGGTTGAGAATGGCGCCTTTTCGGGACAGATCGAGATAAACCCGCGTATCGCCATCCATCATTTCTATCAGGCTACCGAGCGACAGGACCTGGTTGACCTTTGTATCTTCCAGCAAAATCAATATCTTTGACAAAAGCGTGATTACAGGCAGGCTGTCACCCATGAGCAGTTCTTCAGCCAGTTCCCGGGTCCATCGAAACATGACACCCGTAACGCCTGACAGACCTGCAGTGGCCAGCACGTCAAACAGGGCAGCCTGCCTGCCCGGGATTTCCATGTATTCATTCTGCTGATTTTGGCATTCCCGATGGATCCCGGACAATATTTGATCGGCCATTGTCTGAATATCCTGGTTGTAATGATGCCGTCTGATATCACTGACAACCCGATGGGGTATCCGTTTTAAAAACAGCCGGGATTGGGCCCCGTCTTCAATGGTGATCCGCAAGAAGCGGCCATCCGGGTCATGTTCAAGCAGCATGAAATAACCGTGGGCCCCGCTGCCCGACATATGAAAGGGAAACAGCATGGCCAGTTTTTCATCCTCGACAAGACCGGATGACGGCTCCGTCCGCTGACCAAAAGCCCGGGGAAACAGAACACCACCCCATTTCGGATTGGCAAGGGCATCAAAAACAAGCCGAAGATTTTGGAGCAGTTCTTCAGGCGCATCGATCAGATATCGCACCACAGATCGCCTGGCATAGATGACCACATGGGTCACGCCCAGGGCTGCCAGTTCCCGGGTATTCTCGTCATCCACCATGACCCGGGTCAGGATATCCACTGTGGAATGATGGCATTCTTCCATGACCTGTTTGGCCAGGTAACCGACAAAGGCATGCAGGCCGGCAAAAACCCGGACAGGGGTCATGTCAATGATAAATCTGCCATCATCCTGTTCGATCAGGGGGACGCCAAAGGATGTGGGCAGCATGCCGTGAGGAATGGCGGATTCCCCTTTGTCCCTGGCAAAGCGCGACGAATGCATGAGATTCTGAAGGATCGACCCGATCTGTTTTTTTGGCGTACAGTCTTCCGACATATTGATTCCTGTTATAGACTTTCAGAAAAACAATTTCGCTGCGTTATCGGTCGGGAATGGCCGAAAAAAGGCCTATTCCCTCCCTGCTGCCTTGCGAAATTAATTTTCTGAAAGTCTATCGTTATTCTTCCGATCCAGCCTCGCGGCGAAGATTGGAAGCCCGTTGCTTGAGCATTCTGAAATATTCGGACCCGGTAATTTTTTCCAGATCGGCGCTTTGTCTGCTGCGATCGATTTGAATCCGCAGGGTCGTGACCTCTTTTTGCAGATCCTGTTCGCGTCTGGCAACTGCCGAAAGCATATCCGAAAACACGGCGCCCATTGTGCCCAGTTCATCCTGGCGATTGCAGATGTCCTTCAGTTCCGTCACATTGGTGTAATCCCCTTCGGCAACCCGGCGCGCCACGGTCGTGAGGGTAATGACCGGCGCCGTGATTCGTCTGGATAAAAAAGCGCTTACCGCCAGACCAATGACCAGAACCACCAGGGTAACCGCCCCGAGGCTGTACAATTCTTCGAATGTGATCTGCTCCCGCATGCTGATGACGATGCTGAGCCATGTGGCAAGGACGGTAGCAATCAGAAGATAATAAACCGCCTGAATGGTGCGCATTTCAATTCGGATAATGAGCAGCCGGGCCATCTGCATCATGGGAGGGACAAGGATGAAGGCCCAGAGTGTATCGGTAATGAAAATGGGAAGAAAGAATTCGAACACGGCTTCACGCAGCGGAATTCTTCCCAGCCAGAATTCAATCCCGGTTGAAAAGGCAAACGGCAAACAGGATGCCAGAAGCAACAGAACCAGTAACCGGACAAAAGACGGAATGGAATCAACCGGCCTGGCGCCGACAGCGCCTGCAAGCCCGGGAATCAATCCCATCAGGCCGTTGGCGATACTCCAGTGAACCGCAAAAAAAAGACCTTTTCCGGCAATGCTGTAGCCCAGCATATCGCCAAGCCCCCCGCAGACAAATCCGCTGACAGGTCCATACAGAACACCCATGAACATGGGCAGCGCCACCTGGGGACGCATTTCCGCAAAGCTGCAACCCGGCAGATAATACTTTCCGGACAGCATGTTTGCAAAACCGTACACGCATCCGGTCAGTACACATATCACAGCGATACGCAGGGTTCGGGTCGATGACATGGCGCCGGTCAAATTCATATCAATGGATCAGTGCTTCCGCCACACGCCGGAGTTCGGCAACAATCGGATGCCCGGGATAACGGAGTGCAAAAATATCATGGCTGGCAAGGGCCATCATTTCACTGCAATGCGGAATGATCCCCGCGACAGGGCAGTTGTATGCCCCGGAAACCGTTTTCCTGATCTGATCCGTATCAAATGTCGGGGGCACATTGTTGATCAGGATCATCATGTTGGGCACGTCAAGCTCGCGGGCCACTTCCACGGTCAGTCCGGTTCCCTGATAATCCTGGTAATCCGGACGCATGACCACCAACAATGCGCCTGAAATGGCAATGGAAAGCAGGGTTTCCTCATTCAGGCCCGGATGCGTGTCAATGATCAGGATATCCAGATTCAACACCTTTACCAGATTTCTGAAGCCATCACTCAAGAGGTTGATATCATAGCCGTCATGCAGTACACGCGCGATATCGGCGGCATTGACACGGGACGGAATGAGATAAACGGCGCCGCAGCAGTCCGTCCCCAGCGAAGAGGTGACATCATAAGCCGTTTGTTCAATGGCACACCGCCCCCAGAGATAGTCGTTCAGTGACCATTCGGCGGTATCCTCATGCAACCCGAAAATGACATGAATGCCCGGAGACTGTATGTCCGTATCCACCACTCCGACCCGTTTGCCGCCGGCCGCATAGATGGCCGCCAGATTGGCGGATGTATTTGATTTTCCGGTTCCGCCCCTGAATGAATGGACCGCGATTATTTTGGCCATATCTCCACTTTCACTGTTTTGAACCACACTGCCCTATATCTTGTATCTCATATTTCAAATTTGACATTTCAGATTTGTCAAACCATTCCGGTCAATGCAAGGGAATCCTCCATCTGGATTTCCAGCCGCGCCAGGAAAATGCCGTTCAGCCCCAGCAGATTGGCCTCGGGCGTGGTTTCAAGTGAGAGTTCGGGGTCGGCTCTCAGGCCGATTTCCATCTTGTTGCAGGCCTTGTTGCTCATGCGCACCAGGATCAGAAGGGTGTCGCTGGCATTGATTTCGGTATCGTGATGGGCCTGAATGACATGGCAATATGTTTCGGGCAGATGCCAGATTTTGCTCAGTTGATAGCCCTGTTCGGCGTGGAGAATGTTCATTGCTTCGTGCACAAAGATATTGGACGGTTGAACCTTGATAGCCTTTGATGCTTTGATGGCTTCGATGATTTTCAGAATCAGCAGTTTTCCGATGTCATGCAGGAGGCCTGCAGTGAACGCCTCCATGACCAGGGTGTTAAATTTGAGCTGGCGGGCCAGCCACTGTGCGCCAATGGCACAGATCACCGAATGCTGCCACAGTTTTTTCATCAGATCCGACACAAACGGATCCTGGGACCGGAAATTGGCCCGCTGGGCGGAAAGGGTGACGATGTTGGCCACCTCATTGACGCCCAGACGGGTGATTGCCTCACGGATGGTGTTGACCTTGTTCAGACCCCTGAAAAAAGCCGAATTGGCTGTTCGAAGGACCTGGACTGCAAGGGCCTGATCGGTGCAGATGATTTTTTCGATCAGGCGTGTGTCCGGATCCTGTTTGGCGATTTCCTGCTGAACCCGCAGGCTGATCTGATTGAATACGGGCAGAACGACTTTGCCGCTTTTGAGATACGCCTGAACAATGTCAAGAAAAGAGTTGTTCGAATTCACGGTCTATTCCCCCAGCAATCGCCGGATTTCATGCAGCGGTCTCGGTTTGATCAGCCTCGGCAGGCAGCGCAGTATCTCATCGATGGTGGTGATGCCGGTGGCTGCCTTGAGAATGCCGTCTTCCAGCAGGGTTACCAGCCCCGTGGATTCTATGCTGATCTTGCGGATCTGATGACCGGCCTTATGATCCAGAAGCCCGTCCCGCACATCCTCATTCAGAATCAATATTTCGTAAATGGCGATCCGTCCCCTGTAGCCTGTATGACGACAATCAATACATCCACGCCCCCTGCGAAAGGCTGATCCGGCAAGGTCCTGTGGTGTGTAGCCCAAGCGAAGCAGATCGGCCGTGGTCGGCTGGTAGGGAGCGGCGCATTTGTTACAGACCCGGCGCAGGAGGCGCTGGGCGACAACGCAGAGGACGGTTGATGAAATGAGAAACGCGTCGATGTCCATATTCAGCAGCCGGATCAGCCCGCCAATGCTGTCCTCGGTGTGAAAGGTGGTCAGGACCTTGTGACCGGTAAGGGCGGCCTGAACCGCAACTTCGGCCGAATAGGTGTCGCGGATTTCACCAATGACCACCACATCCGGATCCTGGCGCACGATGTGACGCAGGGTCTCTTCGAACGTCAGGTTGATCTCGGGGTTGATGGAACACTGGGCTATGCCTTCAACAATATATTCCACCGGTTCCTCAGCCGTAATGATGCTGGTATCCGGATTGTTGAGATAGTTGATGCAACTGTAAACCGTTGTGGTCTTTCCGGAACCGGTTGGACCCGTCACGATCAGAACACCGCTGGGCGTTTCCAGGGCTTCCAGCCGAAAACGCTCCAGCATGCGCGGTTGCATGCCCAGGTCTTCGATCCGGAGCAGCTCATTCTGGCGGTTGAGAAGACGCAACACGATTTTTTCACCGTGGATCGTCACGTAGAAGGAAACCCGAAGGTCCATCTCGTGACCATCGTTTTTAAAGATGATCCGGCCGCCCTGGTGGCGCCTTTTTTCAGCGATATTGGCGCCGCAAAGGATCTTGAAACGACTGGTAATGGCGGGTATCAGTCGCACCGGAAAATCCTTGTGGTGGACCAGTACCCCATCCAGACGAAAGCGGATGCGCAATCGGTCCCGCATGGGTTCGATATGGATGTCACTGACATTTTTTTCCCGGATGGCCGAGAGAATGATGTCATCCACAATGGCCACAACCGGTTCTTCCCCGATGGCGGATGCGGTTTGCCGGGGAGAATCGGTAGGCCGGTACTGCTGCAGGGTGGCCTGGATGGACTTCTTGCTGGCAATGGCGGGCGTGATTTCGCTCTTAAAAAGCTCACGGGCCTTGTTGATATCCCGGCTGTCCAGCGGATCGGCAAACGCAACCAGCACGGCATTGCCGGTTTTTCGGATGGGGATGAAATAATGGGTCCAGCACACCTGAAAGGACACTCGGCCCAGCAGGCTCCGATCAATTTCGGTAAACTCGGGGTCCACATTCGGAAACCCCAGTTGCATGGACAGCACCTCGATCATTTTGCGCTCATCGATAAAATGATGCGCTACCAGAACTTCGCCCAGTTTGCGTTTGGGCGTTTCGGTTGCCTGGATGGCAAGTCCCGCTTCCAGATCATCCGGCTTGATGAGACCCAGTTCCACCAGCAGACTCCCGATACGGATGGATGCGATATGGGTCCGTACGGTTTTCTGGATCTGCTCGTCGCTGATGTATCGGAGTTCCTTCAGAACCAGGATCAGCGGCTCGGGTGTAGTGAGTTTGGCGCGGATACGCTGCGCATACTGCAACTGTTGCGGCGTGAGAAAATTGTCCCGCAGCAGCAGCTTCACCACTTCACCGTATTCCTGCTTCAGATTTTCCTGCGGCGTTTTTGTCAAAACCGGTTTTTCGGGGATGTTGTTCAACATAATGGTGTTGGCGGAGAAAATCCGGAGTTAATTTGTCAGGCTGTGTATGGGCGCGGGTATCAGCCCGCCCAGGCGGATAAATCGGTTGCCCCGGGTGCCGTTGTTGACCGGCATGATGGGGGCCTGACCCAGCAGCCCGCCAAAAAAGGCGCTGTCGCCGGCCTTTTTCCCCGGAACCGGAATCAGTCGGGTTGCAGTCGTTTTTTTGTTGATCACCCCGATGGCCATTTCATCGGCAATGATTGCGGCAATGGTTTCAGCCGACGTATCTCCGGGTATGGCCACCATATCCAGGCCCACTGAACAGACACTGGTCAGGGCTTCCAGTTTCTCCAGATTCAGAAATCCGTTTCTGACCGCCTCGCCGATATTGAGATCCTCACTGACCGGAATGAATGCGCCGCTGAGCCCACCGACATGGGAGCTGGCAAATGCGCCGCCTTTCTTGACCGCATCATTGAGCATGGCCAGCGCTGCTGTGCTGCCCGGAGCCCCGATACTGTCAAGACCCAGGCTTTGAAAAATTTCACCCACACTGTCTCCCACATTGGGTGTCGGCGCCAGACTCAAATCCACCACGCCAAACCGGATACCCAGTTTCTGGGCAACTTCCCGGCCAATCAGTTCACCCACACGAGTCACCTTGTAGGCGGTCCGTTTGATGATCTCGGAGATCTGGCCAAGATTCAACTCCGGATCGGATGCCAGTGCGCGATCGATCGCTTTTTTTACCACGCCTGGTCCGCTGACCCCCACATTGATGACCGCATCCGCCTCGCCGATACCCAGATAGGCGCCTGCCATAAACGGAATGTCTTCCGGAATGTTGGCAAATACGCACAGTTTGGCGCAGGCCAGTCCATCCTGATCTGCAGTCAGCCGGGCAGCTTCCCGGATGGTATTGCCCATCATCAGAACCGCATCCATGTTGATACCGGCCCGGGTCGATGCCACATTGACCGATGCACAGAGGCGTTGTGTTTCCGTCAGTGCCCGGGGGATGGCTTCGATCAGGGAGCGATCCCCGCGGGCGACCCCTTTTTCGACCAGAGCCGTGAACCCGCCGATAAAATCAACCTGAACCTCGGCGGCGGCATCGTTCAGCGTTTTGGCAACCTGAACCAGTTGATCGGCTGAAAAACAGGCGCCCATCACCGCGACCGGACTGACGGAAATCCGTTTGTTGACAACCGGAATGCCGTATGTATTGCCGATTTGATCGCAAACAGATACCAGTTGACTGGCTTTGTCCATGATCCGGCGATGGATGTTGTTTTTGAATTGATTCAGATTGTCACTGACGCAATCCATAAGATTCAGTCCCAACGTGACAGTTCGAACATCCAGATGTTCATTCTGGAGCATTTCCAGCGTGGAAATGACTTCTGTGGTGCTGAGCATAAAAACTCCCTGTGAAATCGCCGGTGTTATACGCGGCAGAATTATGCGCGCCAAAATTATACGCGATTGATCGCTTCAAAAATTTTCTGATGCTGAATACTGACAATCAGATCGAGTTCGGCAGCCTGTTGACGGAGATCCAGATGAAACGCCTGTTGGTCAATATCCGATGGCACATCCACCTCATAAATCATCATGTTGTCAAATGGATTGTCTCCGCCCCGGAATACCGCCTGAAGATTGGTGACATTCACCCCGTATTTTGCGATGATCCGGGTGATTTTGGCCACAAGCCCTTTGCGGTCCGGCCCCCTGGTGGTAATGACAAAGGGCTCGCTGGTTTTTCCGGAAAGTGCGGGCAGGCCGATTTTCAGGTACTTCACATAAACCTGGAGATCCATCTTGCTGATTGCTTTTTCCAGCAGATCATGAAGCGTTTCTGCAGCCATTTCATCCGGGATTTCGGCGATGAAAATACCGGAAAATTCTGACTGTAAAATGGTTTGCGTAACATTTTCAATATTACAGCCCTGTTCAAACAGGATAGCGGATACTGTGGCCAGAATGCCGGGCCTGTCGGGACCGAATACAGATATAACGACTTTTTTCATAAGGATCAGGTTACCTCCACTTTTCCAGGCGTCTGTGGATGATGGATTCTGGATGGATACTCTCAATCCATTCCAGCCCAAGACTGCCCGGACTTGGTTCATATTTGGTCCAGTTGTACCAGAATCATTGCTATTCATCAATTTTTAAAATCTAAAATCCAGAAGCATATGTTACTTGGTATGGCATGTTTATCGTGAAAATGAAAAAACAGAAGTCAGAAGACAGAATTCGGAATTCAGAATAAAAAGGTATATGTCATTTTCGTTGTAAGAAAAAGCTCCGCAGAGGCGATCTGTGTATTTCGGGTCGACTACAACGGGGTTGATTTACACCCGATGGCCTTAAGTGATCACGGTTGTTTTTTTAAAGGATGATTGGTAATATACGGCTGTATATTTAAACAGTGCCTTACAATACAGGTGGATTCATCATGAAACGCTTTATCACCAATCAACTTCTGGCATGGAAGAATCAGGAAGGGAGAAAACCCCTGATCATTCGTGGCGCCAGACAGGTGGGCAAAACCTGGTCGGTGGTTGAATTCGGGAAAACCCATTTTGATGGACATGTCCATGTGATCGATCTGGAACAGCATCCGGACTGGCATCGGGTTTTCGAACCCAACCTCTCAACCACACGGATACTCTCCGAACTTGAAATTCTGATCAATGCCCGCTTTCATCCGGAAACAGATCTGCTGTTTCTGGACGAAATTCAAAGCTGTCCGCGTGCAATCATGGCCCTGCGGTATTTTTATGAAGAATGTCCCGAAATGCATGTCATTGCAGCCGGATCACTGCTGGAATTCGCCATGCAGGACATCTCTTTTCCGGTGGGACGACTCCAGTTTCTGAACATGGCTCCCATGTCCTTTGCCGAGTATCTGATGGCCGTCGGAAAGGATATTGCTGCGGAATCCATTCTGGCCGGGCCCTCAAATTTGTCTGCCAGCGTTCATCAATTGCTGCTGGAGGAAGTTCGCCGCTACATGTTCATTGGTGGCATGCCCGAATGTATTCTGGCCTATCTTCGCAACCAGCGACTGCGGGATGCATTTGAAGTTCAATCGGATCTGGTCCATTCATTTCGCCAGGATTTTTCCAAATATGCCCCTCATGCGGACAAAAGATGTCTGAATGCGGTTTTTTCCGCTGTTGCCGGACGTGTTGGATGCCAGATCAAATATGCCCATCTTGCGGAAGACTATACCAATCCAACGATTAAAAAGGCGTTTGACCTGCTGTGTCAGGCCCGGGTGATTCGAAAAATTCCGGCCTGTTCATCCCCCCAGTTGCCGCTGGGCGCATCGGCTTCCGAACGGAAATTCAAGGCTCTGATGCTCGATATCGGTCTAATGCAGCATCTTTCCGGAATGCCGGTGGATGTGGAATATGCCCGGACTGATTTACTGGCCATTCATCAGGGGGCGATGGCGGAACAGTTCGTCGGCCAGGAACTGGTCGCCGCAGGACAAAACGAGTTGGTGTACTGGTCACGGGATGCCAGAAGCAGCAAGGCGGAAGTGGATTTTTTGATGGTTGTCCGCGGAAAGGTTTATCCCGTGGAAGTCAAAAGCGGGTCTTCAGGTCGGCTGAAGAGTCTGCACCTGTTTTTGCAAAGCTACCCCGAAAGCCCAGCAGGAACCGTTTTCTCATGCGCACCGGCAAGCGAACTTCCGGATCAGCGATTGAGCTTTTTGCCGCTGTATTACACATATTGCATGGGACGCTAAGCTTTTAAGATAATGATTTTGGGAAGGCAGCAGGGAGGGGATAGGCTTTTTCTCGGCCATCCCCGACCGATAACGCACCCAAAATCTTTATCTTGAAAGCTATAGTGGATCTGTAAACATATCAATGAAACAGGATACTCTCATCCATCTCCCGAAGACTGGATACCCCGGTCAGAATCATGGTTTGAATCAGCCCGGATCTGAGCTGATCGATATAGCGCATGACGCCATCCTTCAGACCGCCCACCGCGGCAATGGAAAAGGGCCTGCCGATCATGACCGCATCTGCCCCAAGCGCCATCATTTTCAGAATATCCCCACCGGTTCGAATACCGCCATCAGCCAGAATGACAATCTGCCCTTTTACCGCAGCCGCAATACGGGGCAACACACGGGCTGTCCCGGGGGTATGGTCAAGAACCCGTCCGCCATGATTGGACACCACAATGGCTTTTGCGCCAACATCCACTGCCAGCCTGGCCTGATCCGGTGTCATCACACCCTTCAGAATGAACGGCGCCGGAATTGCGGAAATGATTTTTTCAAGGGTTTCAGACGATTTGGGTGACACGGGTCTGCCCATCAGGCGAAGGGTGATCAAACCGGCGGCATCGATATCCATACCCACCATTTTTGCGCCGGTATTCAATGCTTTTTCCAGTTTCTCAGTCAATTCCCGGTCTTCCCAGGGTTTGATAAACGGAATGCCGTGGCCATTCAGGCGGTGAATGGCATCAAAGCCGGATTGGTGGATAATGGGCGGAACACCATCTCCGGTGCAGCCGATGATCCCTTTTTCAAAGCATCCGGTCAGTTTTGATGAAATATAATCCGGCTCGGAAATTTTGCCGCCCATGTTGAAGGAGACACCGCCGATCGGTGCAGCCAAAACCGGTATTTCCAGGTCGATTCCCAAAATGTTTACCCGGGTGTCGGGGTCTGTGACAGTGTGAATGACCCGCATATTGAACTTGTGTTCGGCCAGTGCCCTGACATTTTCCCGGAACGCATCTCCTGTCCCAATACCACCCATTCCCGGCACTTCACCGGCACATGCCCGACCATCACAAACCGGACATACCCGGCAAAATCCTTCCATCAGTTTTCTGGCCTGATTACGGATTTCTTTCATTTCGCCTTTTCCGCCTCTCTTTCCAGCTTGAATCTTGAAACAACAGTATGATAATGATTCATCAATAGTATAACATATGAAATGCCGGGACATTTGCCCCCATGAATAAATATGGATAAATCGTGAATGCGTCAAAGCATGACAGCGGGACCACTTCACGATGTTACGCTCTTACAATTTCACGATTTATTTTCATGGCACAGACACTCAGAGACCCGCATGGCTGTCCCCATTACCCTCAACCCGGACCCAGTAATTAATATGTCATCTTTATTCCGAGAAAACAAGACTCTGTTTATAATCATCGCCATCGGCATTTTTTTGCTCGAGCTGGAGATTTTTGCCATTGCCGCTCTCAAGTCCGGAAGAAAATCCTGGCTGGAAATTCGAAATACCCAGGGCAACGTGATTCATATGACCGAAGGAAACAATCTGAGCAGTTTTAACAAATATTATTTTGAAAAAACCTTTGGTCCCCTGGACCAGTATCAGGTTAACCTCATCAGTCGGGAAGAACCCTTTCCTTTCAGAGCCTGGTTCAGTGCGGCCATTGGTATTCCTGTCGGTGCGGTATTGCTGTTTGCATTCATTTCACGCGCCGTAAGCACCCTTTTTTATGGACAAAGGCTTTCATCACCCCAAACAGGTGATCAACCGGCGGAATATGAAACCCGCCTGGAAAAAATCCTGGGAGCTGTCGGCAGGTTGAATATTTTCGCCATCGGTTTTCTGATTCTGGTTGGTGTTCTCTCATACTGGATCGTGCCCAATTTCATCGTTTATCTGGGCAGTCTGGGTATTGAAACCGTCATTCGTTTCAAATGGTTTTTTATCGCCCTTGCACTGGTTTTTGCGGGCATTATTTTATGGATCATTTATTTGCGATACCTGTTGGCCAGGCGGACGATTGACAGCAGGATGGAACTGGAAAAATTTCGCCTCCAACTGGAAGCTTCCGGAACAAACACCGAACCCGTTCATCTGATTGGAAATACGAATACATCCAGTCAAATCGACTGGAACCAGACTTCAAAACCGCTGGTCAACAACACGCTTTAAACCCCATTACCCGGATTACAGGACGGTTGTCATGCAGGTTGTCGTCACCCACAAGAACACCGACTTTGATGCCCTTTCTTCCATGGTTGCCGCCACGCTGATCTATCCCGGATCGGTTCCGGTCCTCTCCAAAACACTCAATCCCAATGTCAGGCAGTTTCTGTCCATTCACAAAGACATATTTCTTTTTTGCGAAGCGGATGAAATTGATTTTGATCAGGTGAGCCGCCTCATTGTGGTGGATGTCAACTGCTGGGCTAGACTTGGCCGGATTGGCCGGTTAAGTGAAAAACCGGATCTGGAAATTCTGTTGTGGGACCATCATCCGATACCCGGTGATATCGAACCCGCCTGGAAATGTGTCGAGGAAATGGGCGCCAACATCACCCTGATGGTTCGGGAACTGAAAAGACAGAATATTCAGCTCACACCCATTCAGGCAACCCTTTTTTTGACCGGAATTTATGAAGACACCGGCAACTTGATGTTTCCATCCAGTCAGGCGGAGGATGCATTTGCAGCCGGATACCTGATGTCTCAAAAGGCAGATCTGAATATCCTGGGATCGTTTCTGCGACCGGCCTATGGCGAAAAGCAGAAAAATATTCTGTTCGAGATGCTTCAGGCTGCCAATCGCACCCGGATCAACGGGTTCAGCATCAGCATTAACCGCCTGGATATTCAGGGGCATGTGGACAGCCTGGCCGTTGTGGTGAGAATGTATCGGGAAATCATGAATGTGGATGCGGCATTCGGCATATTTACAGACCGGGAGCGTCAGCGTGCCATTGTAATTGGACGCAGCAATATCGATGCGATCAACATGGGACATCTGATGAAAGGTCTGGGCGGCGGCGGTCACCCCGGAGCCGGATCTGCCATGCTGAAATCGGTCAATTCTGAGGCTGTTGAAGCCATGATTCTTGATCTGGTTCAGGGTAACCAGCAGGGTTCGGTTCGGATCAGTGACCTGATGTCATTTCCGGTGGTGACCATTTCCGCGGATACCACCATGGACACTGCCGCTCAGATTTTACGGGAAAAAGGCTGTACCGGCCTTCCGGTTATGGAAGATGGAAAATTGGTTGGCATGATCTCCAGAAGGGATTTCAAAAAAATTAAATCCGAATCCCG
>JBFXFK010000076.1:20710-23230 GCA_050179135.1 Desulfatirhabdiaceae bacterium
GTTCTGGTTGCCGCGGGCTGGCAGGACATATGCGCTCAATTTCACCGCGCAAATCCGGAGTCACTCAAACGATGCCGGGAGAGTGATGATTATATCAAAGACCATCTTGTGCCGGGCGAAGCGTGCCATTATAAATGCAAAAACGGGCTTTGGGACATCGGGATACCCGTCATAACCGCTGGCAGGCATTTGGCAACCGTATTTCTGGGGCAATTTTTTTATGAGGGTGAAATCCCGGAAAGGGAATTATTTGAAAAACAGGGGCGTGAATTTGGTTTTGATATTGATTCATATCTGACGGCTCTGAGTTGTGTGCGTGTATTCAGTCATAAACAGGTTGATGACATTGTACAATACAACAGGATTCTGGCGGGCTTTTTAACGGATCTTTCAGAGCATGCAATGTCAAAACTGATGGCGGATGAGGCGCTGCATGACAAAGAGGCGCTCTATCGATCCATCCTTCAGACGGCAATTGACGGATTTATATTGGCAGACAGCCATGGACGATTGCTGGAGGTCAACCAGGCGTATTGCCGGATGACCGGTTACACACAGGAGGAGCTTCTCACGATGCAGATATCCGACCTGGATGTCTCCGAACCGCCCAATGAGGTGGAGAGGCATATCGAAAAGGTGATTTTGCACGAAGAGGACCGGTTTGAAACGCGGCATCGCGGCAAGGATGGCAGGTGCATTGATGTTGATGTCAGTGTTCAGTATCGGGTGAGTGGGGGAGGGGAGGGGCATTTTGTCTGTTTTCTCAGGGATATTACCGATCGCAAACAGGCGGAAAATGCGCTCAAGGAAAGGGAGGAACGATTCAGGACATTTTTTCAGGGATCCCGGGATGCCATTTTCATCACCGCACCGGATGCCCGATTTTCGTATGTCAATCCTGCCGCATGTACCCTGACAGGATATTCCGAGGAAGAGTTGCTGTCGATGGGCATTCCTGATCTCCATGAGATTGAAGACCTTCATGCATTCAACCGGTTTTTCAACAAAATCATGGCTGGAGAAGCCATTACCAGCGAAGCCGCCATACATCGCAAGGATGGTATCAAGGTGCTGACAGAATTCAGCAATACATGTATCAGCATCGGTGACAAGAAGTTTATGCATACCGTGGCAAGAGACATTACGGATCGAAAACTGGCTGAAGATACATTGCGGGAGAGAATGAAAAGCGGTTTTGACTGATTTTTTTCCAGACAGACAGGCTCTGAAAGAAAATGATGCAAAATAATCCCTACACAATCAGAACAATGACCCGAGAGGAACTGGATATTGCCATCGACTGGGCTGCGGCAGAAGGATGGAATCCGGGGCTGTATGATGCCGATTGTTTCCATTCTACCGATCCAAACGGTTTTCTTGTCGGATTGATCGGCGATGAGCCAATTGCAACGATTTCGGTTGTGAAATATGGCCATTCATTTGGCTTTCTTGGATTTTACATTGTCAAACCGGCGTATCGTGGCAAGGGTTACGGTCTTCAGATCTGGAACGCCGGTATTGAATATCTGAAATGTCGAAATATCGGCCTTGATGGTGTTGTCGCGCAACAGGACAACTATAAGAAATCCGGGTTCAAACCGGCTTACCGGAATATCCGGTATCAGGGAATCGGAGGCGGCGACAGCCCAACCGACCCCGGAATCGTCCGGTTGTCCACCATACCGT
This sequence comes from Desulfatirhabdiaceae bacterium, assembly GCA_050179135.1. Classification (GTDB taxonomy): domain Bacteria; phylum Desulfobacterota; class Desulfobacteria; order Desulfobacterales; family Desulfatirhabdiaceae; genus UBA4064. The sequence continues at coordinate 22,397 of JBFXFK010000076.1, forward strand.
TTGACCGGATATGTGACTATGATAAACCGTTTTTTCCGGACAACCGCATCCGGTTTCTGAAGTGCTGGATTGATCTCCCTCAAAGCACTGCCCTGGGCATCCTGCGAAACCACAGGCTGGCCGGTTATGGGGTACTGCGTATTTGCCGATCCGGTTACAAGATCGGTCCATTGTTTGCTGACGATCCCGGATTGGCGGAACAGTTGTTTCTGGCGCTGAAGGCACATGCTCCGGGAGGTGCCCCCGTTTTCCTGGATACGCCTGCAGTCAATCCGGCGGCAGTCGATTTGGCAAAGCGGCACAACATGACGGATATGTTTGAGACAGCGCGAATGTACACCGGAGAAAGCCCGGATTTGCCCATTAACCGATTGTTTGGGGTTACCACTTTTGAACTTGGATAAAGGAACGGATCGATGGCCGCATCGGATAACAAAGGAATTCTTCTGGAGACGGGTACCAATGAACTGGAGCTGATTGAACTTTATATTGATGAAGTGGGGGGATACCGGGGATATTATGGCGTGAATGTGGCAAAGGTTCTGGAGATCATCAGTCTGCCGTCAGGCGTCGCCAGTCCACCCAATGCATCGTCTTTTGTCGCCGGCGTATTCAATCATCGCGGCAAGGTCATTACGCTGATCGATTTGGCCCTGTGGTTGAACAAAAAACGCCAGGAAAGCACAACTCCGGTAGTGATCATCACAGAGTTCAACAATGTGACCGCCGCCTTTCTGGTTTCCGGCATCACAAGAATTCACAGATCCAGTTGGGCCAATATCCTGCCTGTGGATGCATATATTCAAAAATACTGTGATTCCATTACCGGTCTCA
>JBFXFK010000077.1:0-2358 GCA_050179135.1 Desulfatirhabdiaceae bacterium
CACCGGCAGCCGGTTTTGTCCGGATTTCAGATATAAAATGATCAGATACAGACCGGTCACCCCGAAACACCACATCATGGGTTCCCGAACCACTTCTGCGCTGTTGCTGACCAGAACCGGCGTCAGTGCAAACATCAGCAGACATAACAGGCCCGCTGTCTCTTTCAGAAACTGGCGAAGAATGCCATACAGGGAAATCAGCGTCAGCCACCCCAACAGGATGGATACCACTCGGGCAGACCAGATCCAGTCCGATATCAAAAAATGCATGCCGGCAATCAGAAACGGGTATCCGGAAATGAATGACAGGCCGCAGGAAGTCAGGTTCTGCCATTGTCCATAATAAATGGCTCTGGCCTGATGAATGTAAAGAATGCCGTCCGGATTGACAATGACTGTGTTCGCGGCCATAAAAAACCGGATGGCCAGTCCCGCAGACAGAATCAGGATGCAGGCAGGGGAAAAGAAGCGGGATGCAGAAGTGGATGTTGTCATGAATTGTTCAATTTGCCGGAATCGATTGCAGACAGTCATCCAGGATTGGACGAACCTCTTCAAAACTCAAATCCTGAAGACAGCGGCTGGTTTCCCGGTTGTAACAGCCCTTTTGTCGACAGGGAACACAGGATAGGGATTTTTGGATCACCCGGTGCAGGTCTCCCCTTGGCGCCCAACTGATGGGAGATGAGGGTCCAAAAATGCCAATGGTCGGTGTCCCAACCGCCGCCGATATATGAAGCGCTGCGGTGTCCACGCCCACAAAAAGCCGACAGTGCTTCAGCACACCGGCCAGATCCCCGATGCCGGTCAACCCCGCCAGATTGATCGGACGGGTCACACAGTTCTGAACAAGCTGGTCGGCCCGGGGCCTTTCATCCGGTGCACCCGTGATGATCACTTGAAAGGATGTTTGGCTGTGGACATGATCGATGAGCCGGGCGCAGGCAGCCGGGTTCCATTCCTTGTAAGACCACAGGGAAAAGGGGTGAAATGCCATTACCGGCCGGTTTGGGGCAATGCCACTGTCCAAGAGCAGCCGATGCGCCCGCTGATTCCGGTATTCCGGAACCGGAAAATAAAGCCGGGGCGGAATGGGGCTCAAATGAAGCGGCGCCAGAATATTCAGATTGTGTTGCACCGCATATTCATTGACTTCATTTTCCGGATTCACCAGGGTGTGAAATATCCGGTTCCGCCAGAGCCCGCCATCTTCGGCAAACCGGCCGATGCGATACTTGGCCCCGGACAATCCGGCAATAATGGCGCCCCGTGTGCCGGTTCTCAGATCGATGGCCAAATCAAACCGATGACGGCGAAGACGACGAAACCAGTCAATCTGATAACCGGTTTCATCGGCCACAGAGCGCCCTGTTTTTTGCACGGTCATGACCTCATTGACCCACGGCAGGTCCGCCGCTATCTCTCCGGCTTTTTCCCGAACACAGAATACGAGTCTCGCATCCGGAAAATGGTTGCGAATCGCCTGAACCGCCGGAAATGTTAGAATCACATCCCCGATATCACCCAGTTGAATCAACAGGATGCGGCTGTTCAGATGGCTGGACTGAAATTGTTTATGCAACCGGTTCACGTTGATATACACGTTATGAAATTACGAGCATTGGATTGGATGTCCTGATCATTGGTGTTGAAATACCGGAATGCTGAAATTACGGCATTTCCACAAAATTGACGCGCCATATTATCATTAAATCGATTGGATTCATATCATTTCCTGGTCTGCCATAGCTGTTTTTATCCTTTGTGAAGAATCAAAAATAACGCCAAGATGATAAAAAACCCAGAACAGCAGCCACCGCATCCGTGACAGGAAACCAGAATCCAAAATATGACCTAAGGAAGGAAGAATCAGAAAACATGCCTGTATCAAAACCGATCATCATTTTTGGAACCGGAAGATGCGGAACGACACTCTTTCAACACATGTTTTCCGAACATCCCAATCTGGCATGGATGTCCGGTCTGCGCCATCTCTGTCCCGACAAACCTTTCCTGAACCGGATGTTGATGAAATTACTCGAATATCCCCTGTTGGAAAGAATTCTCAAACCTGCGATTCATGCCGGAGAATACCCTGCTTTCTGGGAACATCATTCAAAAGGCTTCAGCACGCCCTGCCGGGATCTTCTGGCAACCGACGTCAGTGTCAAAATGAAACATAACATTCTCAATGCCATGTCAAGGCTGATCACCAGAAAACGGCATACCCTTCTGCTCAAAATTACAGGATGGCCCGGAATTGGTTTTTTGTCTGAAATTTTCCATGATGCAAAGTTCATTCATGTCATACGGGATGGACGGGCTGTTGCCTATTCCCTGATCAATGCCGGATTCTGG
>JBFXFK010000077.1:2458-22841 GCA_050179135.1 Desulfatirhabdiaceae bacterium
TCATTCATTGTTTTGGCAGCCATTCAATGGAAGATTCTGATGGATGCGGCCGAGGAAGCAAAAAAATTTGTACCCAGTCGCAGATCCTGGAGATAAAATACGAAGACCTTTGTTCCCGCCCTATTTCATTCTTCAGGGAAGTTGTCAATTTCTGTGAAATCGACTGGAGTGATCATTTTGAGTCAAGGTTGAGAAACTACACCCTGAGAAACACAAATAAAAATAGTTTTTTCCGATTTTAATCTGCCCCCTGATACCTTTTTTGCATTTTCACGATAAATAATCGTGAATCATCTGCTGCCTCTCCATACGCAAACCTCACTGCTGAAAATATTTTTATCGTATCTTATTTTTTCACTTGACAAATACTTTGGATTTGAATATCTCGAAACTGAGTGATTAATCACTTTTATAGCAAATTTGGGAAAACCTGCTTTTTTCCCGGCGAATTTGCCCAAAAACCATACAACCTGTTGAGTTGATAAAATATATAATGGAAACAAACAAGCCAGTTCGGGCAAAACGGATCGAATCCAAAATAAAAAATCCCAAAAGGGTCAGCCTGCGGCGAAAACAGATCATCAAAGGGGCGATTGAAGTCTTCACGGTCAAGGGATTTCATGATGCAACAACCCGGGAAATCGCCCAGGCCGCGGGCGTTACAGAGGGTACGCTCTACAATTATGTGAGGAGCAAAGAAGACATCATCTATATCGTTTACGATTATATCACACAGATTCTGCGTGACGATATGGAAAAAGCCATATCCCGACTCACGGATCCACAGGAACGCCTGAAGGCCGCGCTGATCCAAAACATGAAGACCATCGATGAATATCAGGATATCATCATGTTTGTCTATAAAGAGTCCAACTCCCTTGACAAAGAAAGTCTTTACACGGTTCTGACCCGTGAGACCGGATATATTCAGATGTTTGAAGAATTGCTGACAGCGTATTTTGGTGAAAAAATGGTAAATCCGATCAAAATTAAACTCGCTGCCGATCTTCTTTCCTACATTCCGGTTATTGTAACCTTCCGAAGGTGGAGTCTGAAACGCCGCTTTGCTTCCATGGATTCGATAATGACAGGCATTCTTGATTTTATCCTCCACGGCATTGAGTTTGTCGTTGAGGATCAAGATGGTGAACCTGACGGATGAAAACATCTGATGAATAACGCCAGCACCTTGATATAAATGCCGACAGATGAACGTGAATGATTATCAGGACACATATCCATGCCTGATTATGGACTTCCGGAAATTATATTTACTGGTTTGATTTTTCCCAAAAAAATTCACCCGGGAATAAAAGTCCGAAAAAGACCCGGAAACCTTCAACAGTCCTTTTACTGTGACCTGTGAAATTAATCCAAAACGAACAATATTTCCGTTTTTCGATGTCAAATATTGAGTGATTAATCACTTATATTTTATTTGGCTTATTCCTGTCAAAAAATGGCCTGGAATGAGATGTCGTCATCATTATGGTTTGTTACTTTAACCGTTATCCTGTCATGCAACTTGTGACGTCATGTGTTGCAGCCTGGAAAGGGGGGATGCACGTTTTCGGATAAGTGACACTTTGATCAGATTTACCGTGGAAATAGCGTTTGGCGGAATGCTTCCCTCTATTCGTAATGTGCCCGTAAGGACATTAAAAAACGTCTGACTGCGTCACTACGAACAGGCTTGGACCATCTCATGGCATGATTTTCATATACGGGGTGGTCCGGAGGGGGTCAACTGAATATTTTCATGTTTGGAAACGAACAAGCCCCTGATCATGCGCGTTTACCGTGAAAAATTATCGTGAATCGTAACCGGGTGTCTGTGATCTTTTTATGCTGACGGGGGACAATACCCCGGCCTTTATGCTGCTGGTGCGGCGGGGAAAAAACCTCGCCATTCATTATCTGCTGTAACAAGAAAGGATGCCATACAATGAAAAAAGCTCTTTGTTTTATTCTTGTTTTCACCTTCGTGTTAAGCCTCTCCTTGAACCTGCATGCCGATGAAAAAAAGGTTGTTACATGGAAAATGCAGGCGTCCTATCCTTTGGGAACCTCCGTAATGATGCATGGTATTGAATGGGCGAAATTCATCGAACAATTAACAGACGGCAGACTGAAAGTTGAAATTCTTCCTCCCGGCGCCATGTGTGCGGTTCAGGATATTGTAACCTATCTGGAAAAAGGTGTTTTTGACTGTGCGATCTCCTACGGTGGTTTTTATACCGGATTGATACCGGAAACCGATTTGGAAATCGGTCTTCCAATGGGTCATCAAAGCTGGGATGAATATTGGGATGCTTACTGGAACCTGGGGCTGGGAAAAATCATTCGGGATGCCTATGCCGAGCACAATATCATTCATTATCCGGCCGCTGCCGGATGTTATTATCATTTCAACACCAATTTTCCGGTAACCAAACTTGCGGACCTGCAAGGCAAAAAAATTCGGGCGCTTGGGGTATATGGAAAGTATGTGCAGGCACTTGGCGGGTCAGCCGTTTCCATCCCGGGGGGCGAGTTGTATATGGCCATGAAACTCGGCACCATCGATGGCGCCATATATGACGCATCCGGACTTCAGGATGTAAAATTTCACGAGGTTGTCGAATATTACACCTTCCCCACTGCCGCCCAGATTGCGGTGTCCCTGTTAATCAACCAGAAATCCATGGAAAAACTGCCCCATGATCTGAGAGTCGTTGTTGAAAATGGTACCCGTTTCATCCTGGAGGACACGGGGAACCGTTATATAACCGAAACAAAAGCTTCCTTGAACAAGTCTGTAAACATGGGATCGGTTACCAAATGTTTTCTGCCCGAAGAGGAGTTGGTCAAGGCAAGGAAATTGATTGTCCCGGTCTGGAACGAATTGGCGGACAAAAGTCCCCGGATGAAAAAAGGGGTCGATATTCTGAAACAGCAAATGCGTGATGTCGGCAGACCATTGGACTGATATCCGTTCGGGAAATCGATGAATCTGGATGGGGCCAAACGCATGACGACCTCATCCAGCCAATCCGTCGCACTCAGGCTAACTGGAACTAATTCAAAATACAAAGTTATCTTGAAAAGGCTTATCGATCACGAATTTCATCCTTTTTTTAAATTCCCTCTGCGGTCTTTGCGGTGATAACACTATGGGATGATTTATTTCCACAAGCCTTATATCGTTTCCATAAAAACTGGAGAAACAGGTATGCGCGCGTATATCCGTATTGTTGATGCGATCAGTGAATGGATCGGAAAAATCTTTTGCTGGCTGATGATTCCATTGGTTTTGATTACGGCCCTGGAAGTGTTTATGCGCTATGTGATGAAACAGCCGACGATATGGGCTTGGGATCTCAACATCATGATATTTGCCGGGATTATTTTTCTGGGTGGCGGGTATGCACTCCTGGAAAAAGGTCATGTAACCGTGGATGTGTTTACCATTCGAATGAGCCGAAAAAAGCAGGCCATTCTTTCCCTTTTCACCTATCTGATATTTTTCATCGGAATCGGAACATTGATGATCGGCTCCTGGGAGATGTTCATGATGTCCTGGAAAGTCAAAGAAAGAATGCCGACGATCTGGGCGCCTCCCTATTACTGGATGAAGCTTCTTCTGCCTCTCGGCTGCTTTTTATTGATCTTGCAGGGAATTTCCGAGTGTCTGAAAAATATTCAAATCATTTTCGATAGCAACGAAAGCCGGGGTGTATAAGACCATGATCACCGCTTCAATCATCGTTGGATCATTGTTAATCGTTTTGATGACGGGGATGCCTGTAGCCTTTGCGCTTGTCGGTCTTTCGGTAATTTTGCTCATGATACTGCTGGGTCCGACAGCCCTTTTCATGGTTGTATCGGCGTCATTCAACCAGGCCCGAACAGAGGTGTTCATTGCAATTCCGCTTTTTGTATTGATGGCCAGTGTACTCCAGTTCTCCGGTATCGCGACCACACTGTACAATACCATGCGCATGTGGACAGGCCGTCTCCAGGGAGGCCTGGCCATTGCCACCATTATCATCAGTGCGGTTTTGGGGGCGTTAAGCGGCATCGGTGCGACGGCGACGGTTGCCATGGGCTTGATAGCATTGCCGGAAATGATGGGCAAAAAATATAACAAGCACCTCGTGGTCGGGGCCATCACCGCCGGCGGCGCGCTGGGCCCTCTGATTCCGCCCAGCAATCTGATGATCATTGTCGGCGGATATGCATCTCTTTCGGTCGGCAAACTCTTTATGGGAGGCGTCATTCCGGGCATATTGTGCACCATTTTTTACAGCCTGTATATCTGGCTTCGATGCAAGGCCCACCCCGAAGACGGCCCTCCCCTGCCTGAAGAAGAAATTGCAACCACCCTGGAAAAAATCAAAGCCCTTCGCGAAGTCTTTTTGCCCATTTTACTCATATTTCTGGTTCTGGGCGGAATTTATGGCGGCATTTTTACCCCGACAGAGGCAGCAGGGTTCGGAGCCATCGGCGCCATCATCATTGCGGCAATTTATCGACAGTTGACCTTTTCAAATTTATACAGCGGCCTGAAAGTTTCTTTTAAAGTCACCAGCATGATCATGTGGCTGGTCATTGGCGGCGGTTGTTATTCAACCCTTGTGACCACGACCGGAACAGCCGGTGTGGTCAGTGCGTTTCTGGCTGATATTCCATTCGGTGCGCCCGGGGCGATCTCGGTAATGATGGGAATTACGCTGGTCATGGGAATGTTCATCGATCCGGTGGCCATCACAATGATCTGCGTTCCGGTTTTTCTGCCGGTTCTCCAGGCCCTGTCCATCGACCCGTTATGGTTCATGCTGCTGTTTACTCTGGCAACCTGTATCGGGTATATCACCCCGCCGTTTGGTCTGAATATTTTTTACATGAAGGGGGTCGCTCCGGATGATGTTTCGCTGGGCGATATTTACAAAGGGGTTCTGCCATATTGCATGGTAAAAATTGCGGTGCTGATTCTGTGCATCATTTTTCCGGCTCTTCTGACCTGGATGCCCAATCTGATGGATTGAATCCGGCATGTGCATAAATTGAAACAATAATGCTCATGATCAGCGGCTTGTGCACCCCGGGAATGATAAAGGCTGAAGTCCGAAGACTGAAGGCTGAAAGTGCGGCATACAGCCTTCAGGCAGAGCAGCCATTTGTCTGGTTCCCAAGCTCCAGCTTGGGAACCAGACAAAATGACATATACCTTTTTATTCTGGCTACTGGCTACTGACTTCTGTTTTTCCATTTTCACGGTAAAGGTACATATGACAATGAAAACCATCGAAGATCTCGGCAGGGATGAATTGTTGGGGTTATTGCAGGATGCATCCCTGAATTGGCTTGCCCATGATGGCCTGTGGTTTCAGGCCGTGGAGGAAAAATTCGGCACGGAAGAAGCCAGTCTGTGCAATCAGAAGGCCATTGCCGTCTATTCCGAAATTGAGGCCAAACGGATCAAAAAACGATTTGACCTGAACAGCGGCGGAATTCCGGATTTGATGCAGGCCCTGAAATTCCGGATGTATCATCTGATCAATCAGCAGGATTTTGTTGAAGTCTCGGAAAACCGGTGTATTTTTCGTATGCGGGAGTGCCGGGTTCAACAGGCCAGAAAAAAGAAAGGATTACCGGATTATCCATGTAAAGCGGTGGGAATACAGGAATACAGTCATTTTGCCAAAACCATCGATCCAAAAATCAATACCCGATGTGTGGCATGCCCTCCGGATATCCATCCGGATGCGTATTGGTGTGCATGGGAATTTTATATGGATTCCTGATCCGGTTTTTCAGGGAAATGGATATCAACAATGATGATGTATGAAGAACAGGAAGGAGAAAAAAGAATGCCGGCATTCAATACGGATGAACTGGTCGGATTTTACACCCGAATGATTCGCATACGAATGGTGGAAGAAAAACTGATGGAGGTATTTGCAAACGGCGAGATCCCCGGCTTCATTCATGTATGCATCGGCCAGGAGGCGACGCCCGTAGCGGTTTGCAGCCATTTGAATGATACGGACTATATGGCCAATACGCACCGTGGTCATGGACATGCCCTGGCCAAAGGAATCGATGTAACCCGCTTTATGGCGGAACTTTTCGGCCGCAGAAGCGGTCCCTGCCGCGGCCGGTCCGGTTCCATGCACCTGGCCGATGCCGACCTGGGAATTCTGGGCGCCAACGGAATTGTCGGCGGTGGCATTCCAATCGCCAATGGTTCGGCGCTTGCATCCAAATATCTTCAAAACAATCGGGTGACCGTCTGCTTTTTTGGAGAAGGTGCAACCAGCGAAGGCACGTTTCATGAATCCCTCAACCTGGCTGCCATATTGAATCTTCCCATTGTGTTTGTCTGTGAAAACAATCAGTGGGCTGAATTCACCCATCAAACCGTGCATATGAAGATTCCGGATGTGGCGGAACGGGCTGCTGCATACGGTATCCCCGGAGTGAAAGTACCCAATGATTTTTTCAGTATTTATGACGCGGCCAAACAAATGATTGAAAAGGCCCGAAACGGCGAAGGACCCTCTCTTCTCGAAGTCAAGAGCATGCGCTGGCATGGCCATTTTGTCGGGGACGCCCAGAAATATCGTGCCGCCAACGATATCGAAGAAGCCAAAAAGTCGGACTGTATAGCCATTTTCTTAAACCATCTTTTTGCCAACGGCCTCATCGATCAGGACCATGCCGATTCAATTCAAAATCAGGTTCGGGAAGAAATTGTATCGGCTGTTGAATTGGCCAGAAAAAGCCCCATGCCGGAACCCGCCGAATTGATGGAAGAACTGTGGGTATAATTTTTTTATAAATAAGTTGAGTAATTAATCACTCAATATTGGGATACGGGAGCAGGATATGAAGGAAATCAGATACATCGGCGGGATCAAGGAAGCGATTCGTGAAGAGATGGCGCGCGATACCCGAGTCATACTGATCGGCGAAGATGTCGGAAAACCGGGCGGTTCATTCGGCGCCAGCCGCGGACTGATTGAGCAGTTCGGGCCGGAACGGATCATCGACACTCCGATCAGTGAAGCGGGTTTTGTCGGCATGGCAGCCGGCGCCGCCGCCTGCGGGCTGAGGCCGATTGTCGAAATCATGTTTATGGATTTCATGACCGTCTGCATGGATGGCATTGTCAACCAGATCGCCAAAATGCGGTATATGTTCGGCAGTCAGTTCAGCATGCCCATTGTTATCCGGGCCCCCTGCGGCGGGGGATTGAATGCGGGGCCCCAGCATTCCCAATGCCTGGAGGCCTGGTTTGCACATGTTCCGGGATTGAAGGTGGTGATGCCGTCAACACCTTATGATGTCAAGGGAATATTGAAATCGGCCATTCGGGATGACAATCCGGTCATTGTTGTGGAAAACAAGGCGCTCCATGCCCTGAAAGGCGAAATTCCGGAAGAAGAATATGTGATACCCATCGGCAGGGCCGATATCAAACGGAGCGGCGCCGATGTCACGGTTGTCGCCACATCCCGGATGGTTCACGAATCCCTCAAGGCAGCCGGTATCCTTGCCACAGAAAAAATCGACGTGGAAGTCATCGATCTGGTTTCCATCAGCCCCTGGGACAAGGATACGGTATTTCAGTCCATTTCCAGGACCCATCATCTGGTCGTGGCCCATGAAGCAGTCAAACAGTTTGGAATTGGTGCGGAAATCTGCGCCACTGTCGCAGAAGAAATCATGGATGAACTGGATGCACCCATTGGACGGGTTGGCGCACCGTTTGTTCCGGTGCCTTTCAGCCTGGAACAGGCGTATCTGCCCAATGCCGGGGATGTGATCGCCGCCGTCCGGAAGGTGTTGGGAAATCATTTTTAAGCGAAAGGATCATTATCGATGAAAGCAGCCGTCTGGTATAAAAAAGGCGATATCCGGATAGCGGATGTTCCCGAACCGGTTCCCGGTCCGGGCCAGGTGATGGTCAAAATCAAGGCCTGTGGCATTTGCGGATCGGATTTGCACGAATACAACCATGGCCCCTTCATAATCCCGGCAAAACCGCACCCCCTGACTGGCCGGCAGGGCGGTCCGGTGATTCTGGGTCATGAATTTTCCGCGGAAGTGGTCAACCCCGGTCCGGATGTCGAACGTTTTCATGCAGGCGACCGGGTGACCCTGAACGCGTTGATTACCTGCGGCAAATGCCATTATTGCAGATGCGGCGCATACAATATGTGTGTCCGCCTGGGCAGCACCGGGTTTGCGGCCGATGGCGGTTTTGCGGAATATGCGGTCTTGCAGGATTATGCGCTGTATCATTTGCCCGATTCGGTCAATGATGACATGGGCTCATTTGTTGAACCGCTGGCGGTCGCCATCCGGGCCGTGAAACGGAGCCGGTTAAAAATTGGTGACTCGGCCGTGGTTATCGGAGCCGGTCCTATCGGACTTCTGGTGATGCAGGCATGTCGGGCCGCCGGGGCCGGCCGGGTGTTTGTTGTGGAGCCGATGAAAGCGCGCCGGGAACTGGCGTCACGCCTGGGGGCATATGCCGTGTTCGATCCGGCGGAGCATGACCCGGGAAAAGCCATCGCGTCCATGACCAGTGGGCTTCGGGCGGATATTGCCTTTGATTGTGTGGGCAATCAGCCGGCATTGGATACGGCGATAAAAGTCACGGGAAGAAGAGGCGTTATTTGTGTTGTCGGCCTGTCACTCAAACCGCTTGTCGTCCCGTTTATGCAACTGTGGGGACATGAAAAGGAGATTGTTTTCAGTTGTGGATATGAAAATGAATTTCCGGCCGCCATTGACCTGCTGGCCGACAACCGGATACATGTCGAACCGTTGATATCAGCCCGCATCCCCCTGGAAGACCTGGTTGAAAAGGGCATCAAACCATTGATTGCATCAGCGGATCAATATGTAAAAATTGTGGTTTACCCCTAACGGAAAGGATTGTTTCATGAGCGTATCCTGTTTTGATCTGACGGGCAAGGTGGCTGTGATTTCCGGTGGTGCAACCGGGATCGGCCGGGGAATTGCCGAAGGATTGGCCGAAGCCGGCGCTGACATCGCCATTGTGGCCAGGCGCCTGGACGTATGTGCAGAAACATGCAAAGAAATCGGGGATCGATACCAAACCCGGGCGATTCCCCTTCGGTGTGATATCACCCGGGCACCGGATATTGAAAATATGGTGGAACAGGTGGTCAGGGAATTTGGCCATATCGATATTCTGGTCAACAACGCCGGAATCGGCGGCAGCGAAAAACCGATTCTGGAGATGGCGGAAGAAGACTGGGACAATGTCCTGAACACGAATCTGAAAGCCATATTCATGCTGTCCCGATCCGTGGTTCAAGAGATGGTGAAACAGGGAACCGGGGGAAAGGTGATCAATGTGGCCAGCATCGGAGCCATGATCGGATGGCCCAATATGTCTGCATATTGTGCCAGCAAGGGCGGATGTGTGCAACTGACCAAAAGCATGGCGCTGGAGTGGGTCCGTTACAATATCCAGGTCAACGCCATTTTGCCGGGTTATGTCGAGACACCCATGAACAGCGCGTTTTTTGCCAGCGATACCGGAAAAAAAGTCATCAAGGCCAGTATTCCCATGAGACGGCTGGCACAGATAGAAGAAATGAAAGGCGTTGCAATTTTACTGGCATCCCGGGCATCCAGTTTTATGACCGGATCATCGGTGGTGGTTGACGGTGGACAGACCTGCTTCTGAGCCGGGGTTGTCAAAAAGTCGCCATCAGAAAGAGAATAACCCATGCGTACATACCAGACCATCATTTTTGAAACCAGAAATGGCATGGCCATCCTGACACTGAATCGTCCGGATGTCCGCAATGCCATCAGCCAACAGATGATCGACGAACTTCTGGATGTCCTGAGCCGGATCGACAAGGACGAGCATATCCGGATGGTCATCATTACGGGTGCGGGCAAGGCATTCATGGCCGGCGCCGACATTGCCGAGTTGAAACAAATGACACCAATGGACATCCTGCGGTGGAATGAAGGGGTTGTCAGAATCAATGCCGGGCTGGAAAAACTGCGTCAACCCGTCATTGCGGCCATCAATGGTGCGGCGATGGGAGGCGGAATGGAGCTGGCCATCTCCTGTACGTTCCGGATCATGGCGGCGTCTGCCAAAATGGGGTTGCCGGAAGTCAAACTGGGAATCATTCCGGGAACCGGCGGCACCCAGCGCCTGCCGCGTCTGATCGGTAAAGGCCGGGCTGCCGAGCTTCTTCTGACCGGAGATATCATCGATGCCGCCGAAGCTCTCCGGATCGGGCTGGTCAACCAGGTGGTCGCGGACGGGGATGTCATGGCGGCAGCGGAAAATCTGGCGGCCCGAATTATGGTCAATGCCCCGATCGCTGTGGAAATGGCCAAGGACGCACTTGAAATCGGAAAGGATTTACCGCTGGAACAGGCGGTTCAGTATTCCCAGAAAAACTGCATGACCTGTTTCAGCACCCGGGACATGCAGGAAGGGATGTCGGCTTTTCTGGAAAAACGAAAACCCTCTTTCCAGGGGAAATGATAAGGGGAAAAACAATGCCGGTGGAAATTGTAATGCCAAAACTCGGTCTGACCATGACCGAAGGTCAAATACTGGAATGGAAAGTCAGACAAGGGGAATCCATCAAAAAGGGGGATATCCTGTTTGTTCTGGAAACGGAAAAGGTTACCTATGAAGTGGAATCTCCCGGTGATGGATTTCTGGCCGGAATCATGGTTCATGAAGGGGAAACCGTACCGGTGGGGACCGTGGTCGGTTATCTGGCCCAACCCGGTGAGGATATTTCCGGATTGGCTGGGATGCCGTCTGGGGCATCCGGCTTGACAGAACGGGATCAGACCAAAACGTCCGATGCTGCATGTGCTGCGGCAGAAACCATGTCACGGGAAAACGGCCAGCAGACAGAAGCCCGTGTCAAGGCGTCTCCGCTGGCCAAAAAAATGGCCACCGCCCATGATCTGGATCTGCATTCCATAACAGGGACCGGTCCGGGTGGACGGATTGTTCGCACGGATGTGGAGGCCGCCCTGGCACAGCCGAAACCGGACATGCCGCGTTCCGAAACGGTGCCCCGGGCTGCTGCGGAAGACAGGCTGGCGCCGTTTTCCGGGATGCGCCGCGCCATCGCCAAAAAAATGCTGGCCAGCAAGGTGGAAACCGCCCAGACCTATATGAGTGTCACGGTGGACGCATCCAAAATGGTGGCATATCGCAAGGTCCTGCTCCCGGTGATCGAGGAGAAACATGGTGTGCGGATAACTATTACCGATATCATGATGAAAATAACCGCATCCGCCATCCGGTTGCATCCGGTCATCAATACCCGCTGGACCGACAAGGGGCTTTTGTATCTGCACGATGTTCACATGGGAATGGCCATGGCCCTGCCGGAAGGACTTGTCGTTCCGGTTATCCGCAACATCAATGACAAGGGCTTTGCACAAATTGCGATGGACCGTACGGCAATCATCCGCAAAGGCAAGGAAAACCGGTTTCTGCCGGATGACATTTCCGGAAGCACGTTCACCCTTTCGGCCATGGGAATGTTTGGCATCGAACAGTTTACATCCAACATCAACATTCCGGAAAATGCCATTCTTGCCGTAGGCGCCATCATTGACAAACCCGTGGCACAAAACGGTCAGGTGGTCATCCGTCCCATGATGACCATCACCCTTTCCTATGACCATCGCGCCATCGATGGCGCCGAAGCCGGCAAGTTCATGAAAACACTATCATCATTCATTGAAAATCCGATTCAGATACTGGTCTGACAGAAAGAGGAATCAGATGGCATCACAGACAAAGGTTACAATTATCGGCGGCGGGATCGGCGGATATCCGGCGGCGATCCGGGCAGCCCGGATGGGCGCATCGGTCACGCTCATCGAAAAGGATGTTCTGGGCGGCACCTGTCTCAATCGGGGATGCATTCCGACCAAGGCACTGCTGCATGCCGGGGAAGTGGTTCACACGATAAAAGAGTCGAACATTTTCGGCATCACCTGCAGCGGATATACAGTTGATTTCCAGGCTGTCGCCAACCGCAGGGATACGGTGGTCAAGCAGTTGCGTCTGGGCGTCGAAGGGCTTTTGAAAACCAAAAAAGTGCGCATCATCCAGGGAACCGCCGTGCTGAAAAATGCGTCAACGGTTCAGGTGGTGGAAACCGGAGAAAAGCTGGCGCCGGACAGAATTCTGATTGCCAGCGGTTCCATTCCGGTCCGGATCAACATTGACGGGGCTGACGGGCCGGATGTTCTTGACAGCAATCAGGTGCTGGCCCTGACAGAACTGCCCAAAAAAATCGTGATCATCGGCGGTGGCGTAATCGGGGTTGAGTTTGCCCAGATTTTTCACCGCTTGGGTGTTCCGGTGACGATTCTGGAAGCATTGGACAACCTGATTCCGGGCTTTGACAGGGAGATCGCCCAGTCGTTGGAGAAAATCCTGGTGGATTCGGGCATTGAAATCATAACCCGTGCAAAGGTCGGCCGGATCATCCACAACAACGGAAAAACAGATGTCTGTTTCACCGTGGCGGATCGGGAAAATCGGGTGTCCGGAGAAAAGGTCATCATGGCGGTGGGGCGACGACCGGAGTTGACCGGCCTGGATGTGGACCGCATCGGTCTTGGCCATGAAAAAGGGGCGTTGATGGTCAACCCGTATATGCAGACAAGCATACCTCATATTTATGCGGCCGGAGATGTGACCGGCGGTATCATGCTGGCACACATGGCGGCTGCGGAAAGCGACTGCGCAATGGTCAATGCGTTGGGAAAACCGGAAGCAATACGCGACAAAGCGATTCCGGGCTGCATTTACACCTCACCGGAAGTGGCCGGCGTGGGTCTGACCGAAGAAGCGGCCCGGGAACAATACGACGTCGAAGTGGGTCGATTTCCCTTTTTTGCCTGCGGAAAAGCTCTGGTGATCAACCAAACCTCGGGAATGGTCAAGATCGTTTCCGAAAAAAAATATGGCGAGATCCTGGGGGTCCACATCATCGGTCCACGGGCAACGGATATGATCGCCGAAGCGGTTTTGGGCATGTCCATGGAAATGACGGCGGAAGAGCTGGCCCATGCGGTTCATCCCCACCCGACCCTGTCGGAAGCGATCATGGAGTCTGCCATGACCCTGTGTGGCGGCGCCGTTCATATGCCCTGATCGGGTATCCAGGAGCCAGAATTCAGGAGCCAGAATGAGGCACCCTGCAAAGAAGTCAATATGGTTTTCCAGATAAGGAAGTATGGAGGTTCAATTATGGATTTTGGATATACGGCAGAAGAAATCGCTTATCGTGAAAAACTGAAACAATTTTTGGACAAGGAGCTGACCGAAGAGATCGCCCGCCAAAACTGGGAAGATCTGGGCGTTGGTCCCGAAGCCAGGGAATTCAGCAGAAAGCTGGCGGCGTTTGGATTTTTGGGGATGAGCTGGCCCACGGAATATGGCGGAAAGGGACTGGCTCAGACCTATGATTTTATTCTTCTGGATGAGTTGGGCAAGCGATGGGGCGCCCATGTTCCCCTCGATGTGGGATACACCATGGTGGGTCCGACCATATTGCGGCGAGGCAGCCCGGAGATGAAAAAAGAATTTTTACCCCGCATCATAGACGGCGAAATTGAATTCTGTCTGGGATATACCGAGCCGGATGCCGGGTCGGATTTGGCCTCCCTGAAAATGGAAGCGGTGCAGGATGGTGATGAGTATATCATCAATGGACAAAAAACATTCAATACCGAATGCCATTATTCCGAATACCACTGGTTGGCGGCCAGAACCGACTTGAGCCCGGATGCCCAGAAACATAAAAGCATCAGCCTGTTCATTGTTGACATGGACAGTCCGGGTATCACCATCCGTCCCATGATGACCATGTCGGGTGAACAGACCAATGAGGTTTTTTATGACAATGTCCGGGTTCCGGCAAACCGGATCGTGGGTGAAAAAAACAAGGGCTTTTATTATGTGATGGAGGCCATCGGTTCGGAAAGGAATCAGGTTTTCATTCCGGCCCGCCTGATGCCGATTCTTCATGAGCTCATTACGTATGTAAAGAAAACCACGTATAATGGAAAACCCCTGGCCGGGGATGAACGGATCCGCGAGAAAATCGCCCAGGCAGCCATTGAATTGGAGGTTGCCGCGGTGTTGGCCGACCGATCCCGCTGGCTGGAAAGCAATCATCTCCCGATGACCTATGAACCGGAGCTGACCAAAATTTTTGTTTCCGAATCGGAACAGAGACTGGCCAAAAGCGCCATGGAGATTCTGGGACTTTTCGGACAGTTGATGGAAGGGTCGAGATGGGCGCCCATTCGGGGCAGAATATCCTGGGAATGGCTCCATTCTTTTATGACGACTCTTGGCGGTGGAACCAGCGAGGTCGGAAGAAGCGTCATTGCCCAACGGGGCCTCGGGCTTCCAAGGTCTTTTTGATTCACGGAACAAATCCCGCTTCGATTCCCGTTTATCAATTGGGGAAAACAGAATTATCCGAAATCGAATGGATCAACAAAAAGGAATCGGTGTATAAGGAGCGTCACATGGATTTTATTATCAGTAAAGCGCAACAGAGCATGCAGAAATCGGCCCGTGAATTCCTGAAAGCCAGGTGCACCAGTGAATACGTGCGGGAAATGGAAGAAAACGATACAGGATATACCCCTGATTTTTGGCAAAAGATGGCGGAACTGGACTGGATGGCGTTGATTGTTCCGGAGGAATACGATGGCCTTGGCAGCAACTTTTTTGATCTGGTTCTGATGATGGAGGAAATGGGCCGGGCCTGCCTGCCGGGTCCATTCTTTTCAACGGTTGTTCTTGGCGCCATAAGCACCATGTTATATGGGACGGACAAACAGAAAGACATGTATTTACGTCCAATCGCATCTGCACAAACCGTTATGACATTGGCATTTGCCGAACCGGCAACGACCATTTATGACCCCTGTTCAATATCGGCAACGGCCGTTGCACAGGATTGTCATTATGTGATCAGCGGGACAAAACTGTTTGTATCCGACGCGCACGTTGCTGATACGATGATATGCGCCGTGCGGACATCCGGAAAAATGAATGACAGAAACGGAATCAGCCTGTTTCTGGTCGATACCAAGCTGTCCGGGATACACATCTCTCCCCTGAAAACAATTGGTGGGGACAAACAGTTTGAAGTCGTTTTTCATGACGTCAAGGTTCCAAAGGATTGTATCCTGGGTCAACAGGATGCAGGAGGGGAACAGTTGGACAGGATACTTCAGTATGCCGCGGTGTGCAAATGTGCGGAAATGGTGGGGGGTGCGGAAAAAGTACTGGAAATGGCCGCTGCATATGCCAAGGAAAGAAAACAGTTCGGGAAACCCATCGGCTGTTTTCAGTCTATCCAGCATCATTGCGCCAACATGCTGATGGACCTGGATGGCAGCAGATATATCACCTATAAGGCGGCATGGCTGTTGGGCAATCATATCGACTGCGAAAAGGAAGTGGCAATCGCCAAAGCCTGGGTATCGGATGCCTATAAAAAAATAACCGCTTTGGGTCATCAGATCCAGGGCGGGGCTGCGTTCATGAAAGAACACGACATGCAGCTTTTTTCCAGAAGAGCCATGGCTGCTGCCGTGGCCTTTGGCGATGCAGCCTTTCACCGCAACCGGGTTGCCCGGTCATTGGGACTTTAGCCGGTCGGACCGGCATGGATAAAGAGATTGTTCATCAGGAAACACTATGGAGGGTATCGATGAAAAACGTAAAACCAGGCCCCCTGGACGGAGTGGTGATATTGGATTTTACATGGGTATTGGCTGGCCCCCATGCCACCAAGACACTGGCAGATATGGGCGCGATTGTTATCAAGGTGGAACGCTACAACGATGGCGCCAACGAACGATGGCTGCCGTACCGGGTGACCCATAACGGGGTAACCCAAAGCTCTTACAGCATCAATGTGAACCGGGGCAAGAAAAGCATCTGCGTCAATTTCAAGAAACCCGAGGGGCTGCAGATCATTCATGATCTGATTCGAAAAAGCGATGTGGTCATCGAAAATTTTGCTCCGGATGTCATGTCGCGGATGAAACTGGATTATGAAGCAATTCGAAAAATCAAGGAAGATATCATCTATTGTTCCATATCCTGCTTTGGCCATTGGGGTCCGTACAGCCATAAGCCCGGCTATGACATGATCGCCCAGGGCGCAAGCGGTTGGTCGGATCAGAGTGTTCCTCCCATCATTGCACCGGTTTCAATAGGTGACATGATGGCGTCCATGCATGCCACCACCGCAATATTGGGAGCGGTCATCCACCATAACAAAACCGGTGTCGGACAAAACATCGACATTTCCATGATGGATTGCCTGTTTTCCATGCATGAGAATACGCTTCCCTGGTATCTGCTCAGTACAGCGGTAGGCAACCCCATCGATCCGCCCAAAGTCGGCGCACACCATCCCGGATATGCGCCCTACGGGGTGTATACGGGTAAAAACGGTTCCATTACCATCGCCTGTTTGACCGAGCCGCGGTGGGTCCCTTTGGTCAAGGCAATGGGACCGGCGTATGAATGGCTGGTTACCGAGCCCAGGGCCGCCACTGTATCCACGCGCTGTTGTACGGAAAATGCGTTTTTCATTCACGAGCAGATCCAGAAATGGGTTATGGAACAGGAATCCGTGGAAGAAGTTGAAAGAATCCTGGAAGAAGTGGGGGTGCCCTGCATGCGCTGCCGGAGCATAAAGGAACTTGCCGACAGTGATCCGCACATCAAGGAAAGAGAAATGATCGTAACCGTTGACCAGCCATTCATCGGTCCCATGAGACATTATGGAAGCCCTCTGAAATATTCGGAAACCCCTGCAGGCGTAAGAGGTCACAGCCCATTTCTGGGAGAACACAATACGGAAGTACTTTCCCGGATTCTTGACTACGACAAAGACAATATTCAACAACTGTATTCTCAGAAGATTCTGTATCATGATCCTGCTGTGGATCGTTTGCACGAAACCGGTCCGCAATCCAATCCATAAACTGTGCCTGAACGGAAAAACGGTTCGGGGAAATAATATGAGAGGAAAAAATTCATGCTGAAATTTGAATATTGGGACATGATCAAACGAAAAATCAGACAGGATGATGTGGCGGATATGGGTATTCCCACATGTGACATGATTTGCCGTGAAATCGATGCAGGCAACCTGGAAACCGCCAAAGAGCTGGCGCAATACGTTGTCCCGGAGTCCAAGGGACTGCATGATTTATACTGTGACTGGACCTGGGACATCTTTGACAAGGTGGCCAAAAAATACGGTGAAGAGGCGATGTTCGAACTTCTCCGGGAAACGCAGAGCACCTGGATGATGAAACGGACGTGGAAAGGATTGTCAAAAATGACACCTTTTCAGCGACTGGCGCTGAATGCCGAAGTGTTTCGGGCTCACCGTTGCGGCCCCCGTCAAATGGGAGAACTGGAGATCACGGAAGATGCGGAAAAATATACCCTTTCATGTGACCCCTGCGGCAGCGGCGGACGGCAAAGACGGGGGGACCCCATAGACGGCACCCCATCCCGGCTGGGAAAACCCTATCATTTCGGCAAAACATCCAAACCCTACTGGTGGAGCTGGAATCAGGCCGATGTACCCTATTATTGTGTGCATTGCGCAGTGAATGAAATTTTGATGATCGAATGGGGGGGATATCCCCTCTGGGTGACGGAGTATGATCCGGATCCGAACAAACCCTGTGCATGGAAATTTTATAAAAAGCCGGAAAGCATACCGGAACATTATTTTACACGGCTTGGTTTTTCGAAACCGGTATTGGCATGACAGGATATCAGGATGCCTGAAAAACCACTCTGGCTCAGGAAAAAACTGCCCATCGGATCAAAGGTGTCAGAGATGGCAGACGATCTGAATACCAGCCGTCTCTTTACCATTTGCCAGGAAGCGTGCTGCCCCAACCAGGGAGAATGCTTTTCCATGGGAACCGCCACGTTTCTGATAATGGGAAATATCTGTACCAGAAATTGCGCATTTTGTGCGGTGACCCATGGAAAACCCGGGCCGATCGATAATGACGAACCGGAAAGAATTGTTCAAAAAATAAAAACGCTGGGGCTGACATTCGTTGTCATTACCTCCGTCACCCGCGATGACCTTCCGGACGGTGGATCGGATTATTTTCACCATGTCATCACGACCATTCGAAAATGCTGTTCGAGTGTGGGAATCGAGGTTCTGATTCCGGATTTTCAGGGCCAGGATGCCGCCCTTCACCGGGTCCTTCAGGCTGGTCCGGATGTATTGAACCACAATGTGGAGACCGTGCCCCGCTTGTATTCGGCTATTCGACCTCAGGCACAATACAAGCGCTCGCTGGCGTTGTTGCAGCGGGCAAAGGAGATCGACAACCGGATCATCACCAAATCCGGCCTGATGGTCGGCATGGGCGAAACAAAAGATGAAATTCGGGATGTACTTCGTGATCTGCATGCCGTTCAGTGTGACTCCCTGACCATTGGACAATACCTGTGTCCATCA
This sequence comes from Desulfatirhabdiaceae bacterium, assembly GCA_050179135.1. GTDB lineage: Bacteria > Desulfobacterota > Desulfobacteria > Desulfobacterales > Desulfatirhabdiaceae > UBA4064. The sequence goes on from JBFXFK010000077.1 coordinate 21,028, forward strand.
CCGGACCATTTTCCGGTTAGGGAATATATTCGACCGGAAATTTTTGATGAATACAAAAATCTTGCGTTGAATATTGGTTTCAAGTGCGTTTTCGCATCCCCGTTTACCAGAAGCTCTTATATGGCGGATCAATCCTGCCGCACGGCCAAAGACTTCAATATCAATCATCATTCCTTTTTCAAAGAAGGAAGTTAACAGGAAAACACCTATGCCAAAATCAACTGTAACGTATTGGAATCCCCTGTTACCGGAAAATTCGGACAAATGGCAATGGATCAGGGGAATGGAAGGCGTGGCGGAAGAACTGACGCTCACCATGGATGACAAAACCGGTGAATATACCCGGTTGACCCGCTTTCATAAAGGCGCAGATACAACCCCTTTTGGAGCCAGAATTCACGACTACCCCGAGGAAGTATTCATTGTAAGCGGCCGACTGCATGATCAGGCTGTTGATCTCTGGCTGGAAACCGGCCATTATGCCAGCAGACCACCCGGAGAAATGCATGGACCTTTCAAAACAGATATCGGATGTGTCGTTCTTGAGTTGTCCTTTCCAAACCGGTCAATATCCGTATCCTGATGCGGATGCGGATGCGGAATTCAAGATTCCAAAACATCGGGTAAGGATGATCATGGCGATTGTCGCTCCTGGTTATCCTTATATCTAACTACCTTCGTTTTTGTGGCCCTCCCCCCACCTTTTTTCCAGAAAACAGAACAGGGCTCTCGCCAATATTCTGCCTGGTCATTGATGCCCCGACATTTAATTTGCTGTTGCGCAAGTGGATATTGTATAGGTAGATACGTTGCGTACTGGTCATACCGAAGAAACAATACGCTTTTTTTGAAAAAGAAGCTGAACCTTCCGAAATGATTCATGGCGATTTATTTTCAAATACAGATGCTGACCTGTCTGGGGCATACCACCACACAGTCCCATCCCATGGATATTTCGGATTCCTGCCGCCAGATGCTGCCCCTGTTTCAGGCCGCCTTGCCCGCCACCGTGACCCTGGATATCCAACTGCCATCTCCGGGCCCGGTTATCCGTGCAAACCGGCACCAGATTCAGCAGCAGGTTCTGACACCCTGGCAACCAATGCCACCGAAGGGATGACAGATCTCTCCGGCGAAATCCGATTGTCCGTCACAACAGTGCACGCATCGGATATCCCACAAGAAAACCGGTTTCCGGTTGATTTTCAGCCATCGGATGATGTCTTGTTTGCCAGGCTGGAAATGTCGGATACCGGCAGCGGAATCCATGAAGCCAATATTCCACTGTTGTTTGATCCATTTTTTACTACCCGGTTTACGGGCCGGGGGCTGGGTCTGTCAATGTCTGAAAAGTCCAGGCCATCCTTCAAAAGCCGTACACCTTGTCCGAATTGAAAAAAGCCGTTGCAAAGGCCCTGGACAGTGAAGCCACCAGCCGGTAGGTCAGGGTGCGACCAACGGGAGTTCCCTGACAAGCCATTCAGCCGCAATGCCCACCGGCAATGTCAGGTAGGCCATACAGCCGGCCAACCTGACCTACAGCCTCCACGCCAATCATCCGGTAGGTCAGGGTGCGACCAACGGGAGTTCCCTGACAAGCCATTCAGCCGCAATGCCCACCGGCAATGTCAGGTAGGCCAAACAACCGGCCAACCTGACCTACAGCCTCCCTGCCCCCTATTTCCTTATGCCTTTCAGTGTTTCCCGGCTGTACCCCCCGCCCTTGCATGACAGAACATCGATCAGGATCAGTTCCGTTTGCTGCTGCGCTTTGAGAATCAGCGGCTCTTCGATGTCCATGCGGGCCTGGTCTT
>JBFXFK010000078.1:0-22755 GCA_050179135.1 Desulfatirhabdiaceae bacterium
AATGATGGTGTCATCCTTCCGGATTTTTGCCACATCCTCAACAGATGCATGATCCTTGTGATCATGGGTAACCAGAATCAGATCGGCTTTTGGCCCGCCTGAAATTTTATACGGATCGATATAGATGACGATTCCCTCACCGTCAATTCGAAAACTGTCATGTCCCAGCCAGTGAATTGCGGTGGATACGCTGGCAGAATCGATCTGGACGGTCGCGGGGGCTGCGATTGCCGAAGGTGATGTCATGGCGATGGATGAGGACAGAAAAAAACCCAGTGACAAAAAACCCGAAAAACCTGCATTCAATGATTTCATTCGTTCCCTCCCATTTGGCGATGAATGGCCAGAGGTCCCCATGCCTGGCAGACCGGCATGACCTCAAGCCGGTTGATATTGACATGTTTTGGAAGCGATGCAACCCAGAATATCATATCCGCGATATCCCCAGGCATCAGCGGTTGACAGCCATCATAGACCGAGTTGGCTTTTTGAATATCCCCCTTGAAACGAACTGCCGAAAATTCGGTTTGCGCCAGACCCGGTTCAATACTGGTGACCCGAATGGGTGTCCCGAGAAGATCGGACCGGAGGTTGCGGGAGAACTGTTCCACAAAAGCCTTGGTTGCACCATAAACATTCCCGCAGGGATAGGCAAATGTTCCGGCGATGGAACCCAGGTTGATGATATGGCCCTGTTTGCGCCGGACCATGCCGGGCAGTACGGCATGCGTGCAGTACATCAGCCCCTTGATATTGGTATCGACCATGATGTCCCAGTCATCCAGATCCGCCTCATGCGCCGGAGACATGCCCAGGGCCAGTCCGGCGTTGTTGACCAGGACATCGATATGCTGAAACGGTTCCGGAAGTGAGTGGATGGACGAAACAACGGCGTCCCGCTCCCGGACATCCAGTTGCAGGATATGCACGTCCGAACCGGAAGACAGTTCAGCCTGAAGGGAGTGGAGGCGATCGGTACGTCTGCCGGTCAAAATCAGTTTCCAGCCTGCGGCGCCAAATTTTCTGGCACAGGATTCACCAAAACCGGAGGTTGCGCCGGTAATCAGTATGGTATGGTTCATGATATCACCTGAATTTTTTGATTATATGGTCTCAAAAAAATCATTTCCCTTGTCATCCACGATAATGAATGCCGGAAAATCCCTGACTGTGATTTTGTAAATGGCTTCCATGCCCAATTCCGGGTATTCCAGCAGCTCCACCGCCGTAATGCAGTCACGGCCCAGGCGGGCGGCGGGTCCGCCAATGGATCCCAGATAAAATCCCCCATATTTCTGGCAGGACTCGGTCACGATTTTGGACCGGTTTCCCTTGGCCAGCATGATCATGGAACCGCCCCGTTCCTGAAACAGGGGTACATAGGAATCCATCCGGCCGGCTGTGGTCGGCCCGAATGATCCCGAAGCCCGGCCTTTGGGTGTTTTGGCCGGTCCGGCATAATAGATGATATGGTTTTTGAAATAGTCCGGCAGATCCTCGCCCGCATCCAGTCTTTCCTTGAGTTTTGCATGGGCGATATCGCGTCCCACAATGATGTCGCCGGAGAGCATCAGCCGGGTGGCCACCGGATACCCGGAGAGAATGGACCGGATGTCACTCATGGGCCGGTTCAGATCGATATGAACGGCATCTGCGGCATCGGTTGTTGGCTCGGGCAGAAACCGGGCCGGATCGGTGTCGAGTTTTTCCAGAAAAATGCCGTCTGTCGTGATTTTCGCCCTGATGTTGCGGTCCGCACTGCAACTGACTCCCACACCGATGGGGCAGGAGGCCCCATGTCGGGGCAGGCGGATCACGCGGACATCGTGGCAGAACGCCTTGCCCCCAAACTGAGCACCCAGGCCGATATTCCGGCTGATACCCAGCATTTTTGCTTCCAGCTCCAGATCCCGGAATGCCCGGCCATGTTCATTGCCGACGGTTGGCAGGCTGTCCAGATATCCGGCCGATGCCAGTTTGACGGTTTTCAGATTCAGTTCTGCGGAGGTGCCGCCAATGACAAAGGCCAGATGATAGGGTGGGCAGGCAGCGGTTCCCAGGCTTTTCATTTTTGTTCTCAGATATTCCGGCAATGTGTCGGGGCGCAAAATGGCGCGGGTTTCCTGAAACAGATAGGTTTTGTTGGCCGACCCGCCGCCCTTGGCAATAAACAGGAATTTGTAGGCATTGCCTGCCGTGGCATAAATATCAATCTGGGCCGGCAGGTTGGTTCCGGTATTTTTTTCATGATACATATCCAGCGGTGCATTCTGGGAATAGCGCAGATTGTTCCGCTGATAGGCCTGAAACACACCTTTTGAAATGGCCGATTCATCCGAATAGCCGGTCCATACCCCCTGGCCTTTTTTGCCCATCACAATGGCGGTTCCGGTGTCCTGGCACATGGGATATTCGCCTTCCGCAGATATCACGGCATTTTTGATGAATTCCAGGGCCACATACCGGTCGTTTTTGCTGGATTCGGGATCATTCAGAATATTGGCAAGCTGCTGCAGATGTGCGGTTCTCAGCAGATGCGAGACATCGGTAAATGCCTGATCGGTGACAAGGGTCAGACCGTCTGCCGCCACCTTCAATATGGACTGGTCTTCAAATCGGGATTGGGTAACATAATCATGGGTCAGGAGCCGGTATTCGGTCATGTCCGGGCCCAGGGGGAACATATCCTGATACACAAATTCTGTCATGCTGATTCTCCTTGAAACAGGTTTTCTTCTTCAAACAGGCTCTTAGTGAAATTGATGCGGGTTCAACGTAACAAAAAAATGCAACCGTTTGACCGATTTGCCTTTGTGTCCGTGATGTTAGGCTGTTATCCGTTCCATTTTCCCGGCGCGCCATGCCCCGGACAGATGAGAACATCGGATCCCAATTGTTCAATCCGACACAGCGTATGCCGTTGCGCCAGCGAATCAACCGTGTACGTGTTGGGAGTAATTCTGCCGTCAAATGACAGGAGGACATCTCCGCAGATCAGAATCCGGGCGCTTTCATGGTAAAACGAGGCGGAGTCCGGCGTATGTCCCGGCGTGTGCAGACAGGCAAATCCGGATGGAACCGCATCACCGGTTTTGAAAAATTGGACATTTTGGACCGGAAAGCCTTTCCGGAAGGGGGTTCCATAAAACCCGCTTCGGAGCAAATCCGAAAAGGACGGGACATATCCGGACTCCTTCATGCAGGGAATCAGAACCGTTCTGATATCCCGGATACTTGAAGGTGGCACTCTCGTCTCTCCCGACAATACGGGTCCGGCTGTCTGGTGAAACAGAATGGGGCAGCGGGGATAGGTCATCCCCAGTCCCCGCCATCCGGCAATGTGATCGATATGAAAGTGGGTGCAGAAAACAGCGGTCAGTTCGGGCAGTTTTTTCAGGCAGGAAATCAGACCCGGGACATCGGATGGCATGCCGCAGTCAACCATTTGCGTCATCTGACGCCCACGGTCAACCAGCAAATAGATGTTTGCCGCCCTGCCCCGGTACCGGTGCAGGATGCTGTCCGGCGGGATATGCCAGGTTTGTGTGATCACCGGCTTTTCTTCCCCTCATCCGGCCCTCTCCCGGCGGGGAGAGGGGATTTATATGAGCGTTGGTCTAATCGTCAAAATTGCCGCTGCTTCCTTTGTCCGATGTGATTTTTCCGGCCCGTTCCGCAATTTTTGCAGGGGTCCAGTCATCCGGATTTTCAATTCGGCCCACCTTGGGTCCGGGATCGTATGACCCGGCTTTCAGAATCGCTTCGATGGCCAGTGACGCACTGTCTGCCGCGTTGAATACATTCATCAGCATGCCATAGACAAAGTCCGACACCCGGTTGGCCATCCGCTCCCGAACCTCCAGGGGTTGACCCATCAGCCTGTTTTCAAAGGGCAGATTCAGTTTTTTGTAATCCCCTTTTTTAAGTCCCTTGGAATCGGCATAGGCAACCATGTCTTTCCACATGCTCTCGGAGACCCCCTGCCCTGCCACCTTGATGAACTGTCCGTCTGAATCCAGAATGGCGTTTCCATAATCATTGACCTCAAGCCCCCAGGATATCATCTGTAGGGCTGTGGCCACGTTGGCCTTGGTGGTTTTTGTGCGTTTGGCGATTTCCCGCAGCCGCTCGGAGCTGTTGCCGGAGGTGCCATGCTGTGCCCCGGAAACCTGATAGGGTATCAGGGCTTCGTGAATTTTCTGGGTCAACTCCACCTGAATGCCGGAGTCCGATGCTTCCAGCCCATGGGTCGTGCCGTTGTTAAGCGCAATCCAGTCCGGAAAAATGTTGTGGGCATTGAGCCCCTGGATCAGAAAAAGGGCTTCCTCAACCGTCGATAGACCGCTTTTACCTTTTATTTCACCAACTTCTGTCTCAAGACCTGCCCAGGCCGGAATATAGGGGTTTAACGCAATATTGGCCAGCAGGTTTTTATCGTCCGGCATATGGGAGGCATCGATGGCAATGGAGGTGATACCGGCCTCAAACAGGGTGGGTATCTCAATTCTGGCCGGATCGAGATCGGCTTCGGACTTGATGCCATAATGGTCGGCATGCACCGCAACCGGCACCGTGATGGCCTCCTCGTTGCAGATGGCATCCACCTGACGGGCCATGTTCCAAAGGCTGACCGGACAATAGGCGGCCGCCCCCCCCTCGGATCTGGCAATTTCAATAATAAGCGCGGAATTGGCTTTCTGTGCCGCACGAAGGGCGCCCCGAATGACAAAGTTGTTGCGTCCGTTTGCGGCAATGGAAATGGCCTGCCCCTTTTTCAGCATGGCCCGGTCAATATATCTGCCGCTGACAATCAGTGCTTTGGAATTGGGAAACAGTTTGACGATATTGGGGGGACGCCCCACATCGAGCGCTTTTTCAAAATCGCGATCCGAGGGCTTCAATGCGTGAGTTGACATGATGAACCTCCTGAGTCAGTTAAGGTATACGGCACGATTCCGCGTTTTTCCCGGAATGACAGAAAAATCCACTGCTATAGCTTTTAATTATCGCATCACCATCATTTTTTCAATGGCTTCCGAAACGCCGCACCGGTTATTGGATGCCATTACCCGATACCGGCTTTTCAGGTCTTCCGGTGCATTTTCCACAACCACACCGGTTCCGGCCCATTCCAGCAGATCCATATCGTTATAATCGTTTCCAATGGCCACAACCGATTCAGACCTTATTTTCAGGCAGTTTGCCAGCCAGGCTGCGGCGCGGCTCTTGCTGACCTGTCCGTGAAAGATTTCGATCCAGGTGCTGACGCCATCCAGGGGTGATGTTGACCGGATTACGGCAAAATCCGGCAGGGCCTTGCCCAGCGAATTCAACACAGCATGGCTGGAAGCGCCATCGACCACCGCCAGCAGTTGGGATGGATTTCGGGATATCGGCTCTTTTTTTGTCATGGGTCTGGCAAAGTTCCGATACCGGTCAATCCGCCTGAAAAAGTCGGGGTTGTCTTTACCGCTGACATGATAAGAAAAGTGGTGATTATCCGGAACCGGATCATGCACCATGAAATCCAGATCCATGTCCACCAGTGTCTTGACCGCATGATCCCGGTTATCGGGTTCAATGTGGATGCTTCTGACAATTGATTTGTGCTGATAGTCCATGACGCCGACGCCGGTGGAAAAAATCAGATAATCCACCGGAAGATCGATTTCAATCGCCCGATTGAACGAATACAGGGATCTCCCGGTGGCAATGACCCGAACGATTCCATTGTCCCCCAATGCCTGAAGGGACTTGATATCGGTTGGGGAAAACGTTCCATCCGAACGTAGCAGGGTGCCATCCAGATCGGTGATAAACATGCGGCAGGGGTCTGAATTCATGACCGGTTCAAAATGAGTTTCATGGCATCATGATCCGCAATCTGACACAGATGTTTCAATTGGGCCTGCAACTGATCGATTCGGCTGAAGCGGATCATCAGACGATAGTCCATGCCTTCAAAATTGGCTGGCGGCATCAGATCGATACCCGAATCCAGGTTCAGGCGGGCAACCTGTTCTGAAAATCGGGTTTCAGCCCGTGTGATTTCGGAATACCGCCGTCTCCGAAGGTATTCCCGCAGGTGATGGGCCTTCTGAACCCGGTCGGACAGGTCATCATTCAGAATTTCCATCACCCGGGGTTCATTCAGGATATCTGCGGTCGATATCTTCTCCCGGGCCCCGATTTCCTGAAAAAACACCAGAAGCTCCCGCTGCCGGTTCAGCCCCAGCTTCAGATCATTGAAAAGACCGGCCAGCCGCTGACCCTGCAACGGGTCCATCTGTTCCAGTTCCAGGGCCATTGACAGGGGAATGGTTTCGGAAAGTATCATGTCCTGAATCATCGATGGCAGTCCGGCAACGCGACCCAGTTTCTGAATCATTCCGATATTGTCCGGAAGGCCCAGTTCGACAGCCATTGCCGACAGCGCTTTCAGATTGTCGCAATACGGGCCAATCAGACTGAAGGCGCGGGACTGTTCAATCAGATTCAGGTTTCGCTGAAATGCATTTTCTGCAATGGCCCATTTGATACAATCCATGGGGGCTGCATCCTGACCGGCGATTCTGACCGGAATCGATTCAATTCCGGCATTCCGGCAGGCTTCAATCCGCCGAAACCCGCTGATGATTTTGAATCCGGACTCGGTTTCCTGAAGAACCGGCGGATTCAAAACGCCCATCTGCCGCACGGATGTTGTCAGGGTCTTTGTTACCGGCGCTGTCGTGATTTGGAATGACCGGTCGGATTGCCGAATCCGGGATATTTCAATATGGGTTTCAGTCAATCGCATACCGGGGTCCGGCCAGAAGGCGAAGGGCATCCATGTATTTGTTCCGGGTGTTTTCAATGACATCGGCCGGCAGGGACGGTGCAGGCGGTTGTTGATTCCAGTTGATGGACAGGAGATAGTCCCGAAGATACTGCTTGTCGAAACTCTTCTGTGCCCCGCCCGGGCGATAGGTTGCACCGGGCCAGAATCGGGACGAATCCGGTGTCATGACCTCATCGATCAGAATGATGTCATCCCCGATCAGGCCAAATTCAAATTTGGTATCCGCAATGATGATGCCTTTTTGGGCCGCGATTTCAACGCCTTTTTCATAGATGCCGATACTGATATCCCGAAGCCGCTCTGCAATGGGGCGTCCGATCCGCCGGCAGGCTTCTTCGAAATCGATATTGATGTCATGACCGGTTTCTTCCTTTGTAGAAGGCGTAAAAATGGGCTTGGGAAGCCGGTCCGACTCAACCAGACCCGGCGGCAGCGGAATGCCGCAAACCTCTCCGGACGTCTGATAGGATTTCCATCCGGATCCGGACAGATATCCTCTGACCACACATTCAATGGGAAGGGCCACGGCTTTTTTGACCAGCATGCTTCTTCCCCGAAGCGTATCGGCATGGGGCAAGCATTCTTGGGGATACGCATTGACATCGGCGGTGATCAGATGATTGGGTGTCAGGTTCTTCAGCATGTCAAACCAGAACAGGGAAATTTGGGTCAGTACCTTGCCCTTGTCCGGGATGGGGTCATTCATGATGACATCAAAAGCGGAAATCCGATCGGTTGCGACAATCAGCAACTGATCGCCCAGATCATAAATATCCCGGACTTTTCCACGGTTTTTGAGTCTGAGATTTGAAAAATGTGTTTCAACAACGGCTGGGTTCATGCTTTCCTCATTATTTGGGTTAAAACAACAGGGTATTTCAGACTTCAAATTTGATATTCAAAATCTGGAAATGCCGTTTCAATAGATCGACATCCGTGTTTGTGCATCAAACACATGCAGGTGATTCAGATTCAGGGCCAAATCCGGTTGATCCCCGGTCCGGATGGGGTTGCGCCCCTCACATCGTGCAATAAAACTTTCCCCGTTCAGTTTGACATGAAAATGGGTTTCATTGCCCAGGGGCTCCACCACATCCACAATACCCGGCACAATCCAGTCTTTCGGACAGGGCTGGTTGTCATCCGCAATACTGATATCTTCGGTCCGAAGCCCCATGATCACCTTCAGGTTTTCGGGAAAATTCTGAGCGGTCACACCGGGTTTATCCGGAATGGGAATGGATAGCCCACCGGAAAGAACCATCGATGGTCCGGCCGGGTTTCGATGAATGGTGGCCGGAACCAGATTCATGGGCGGGCTGCCAATAAAACCCGCGACAAATGTGTTGACCGGATTTTGAAACAGCTCGATGGGATTGCCGACCTGTTCCACCCGGCCATCTTTTAACACCACGATCCGGTCCGCCAGGGTCATGGCCTCGATCTGGTCATGGGTAACATAAATGATGGTGGCGTTGACCTTGTGATGCAGCCGTTTGATTTCGGCGCGCATCTGGGTCCTGAGCTTGGCATCGAGGTTTGAAAGCGGCTCGTCAAACAGAAACACCGCAGGCTTTCGGACAATCGCCCGGCCCATGGCCACCCGCTGACGCTGGCCGCCGGACAATTCAAAAGGCTTGCGCTTCAGAAGATCCTGAAGTCCCAGAATTTCTGCGGCTTCCTGAACCCGGTCCTGAATCTCGTCTTTTGGCGTTTTTTTCAGGCGCAATCCAAACGACATGTTTTCAAACACATTCATATGGGGATACAGGGCATAGTTCTGAAACACCATGGCGATTTTACGGTCTTTTGGCGCCACCTGATTCACGACACGATCCCCAATGGATATCTGTCCTTCGGTGATGGTCTCGAGGCCGGCAATCATCCGCAGTATCGTTGATTTTCCGCATCCGGATGGCCCGACCAGGACGATAAATTCCCGATCCGCGATTTCCAGATTGACGCCATGAACCACTTTCACCTTTCCAAATTTTTTTTCGACCCGCTCCAGAATTACCTGCGCCATAACAATACCCTGTCTGATATCAAAGTGATGTGTTGTGCGTAATCAAATGGGAGATATCGAGGAGAGACATCGGGCAAATCCGATTTGTCCCATCCCGGTTCCCATGCAAAAGATAAATCATGTTTTCAAACGGTTCGTCAAGACTTCTTTTGCCACGTTCATTGAATTTCGCGTCCATTTGATCAGCCAGCCGGATTATTCTGTTGACTCATGAAACCATTGCCCTTATAAAAATGACCGTTGCGGAATAAATCGAAAACATCCCGACTGCTACAGACTTTCAATTTCGCAAGGCAGCAGGGATGGAACAGGCCTTTGTTCGGCCATTCCCGACCGATACGCAGCGAAATTATTTTTCTGAAAGCCCATATTTGTTCAAATGCATTGGTCCGCCTTTCATATACCAAATTCAATTGATTCTTTCAAATCGTCAACTGGCGACCGTCAGTTTCAATCAACCCAAAAGAAAAAAGGAGGAAAGAAGATGCGATTCAACAAATTTGTCTGGATGATGTGCCTGGGCCTCATGATCCTGTTTCCGCTGACAGGGGCGTTGGCAGAACCCATTGAAATTCATTGGTGGCATGCCCAGCGAGGCCCCCGTGAGGTCACGCTGAACAAAATTGTCGATGCGTACAACCAGTCACAGACCCAGTTCAAGGTGGTGGCCTTCAGCAAGGGATCGTATGATGAAACCATGAACGCGGGTATTGCAGCGTTCCGGGCCAAGAAACAGCCCCATATCCTGCAGGTCTATGAAGTCGGCACCCAGACCATGATGTTGTCCGGCGCCATTTATCCGGTATATGACCTGATGAAGGATACCGGCCATAAAATCGACTGGTCATCCTATCTGCAGCCGGTTCTTTCCTACTATGTATCCTCCAATGGGCAGCTTCAGTCCATGCCCTTCAATTCTTCCACACCCGTCATGTATTACAACAAGGAAATGTTCAAAAAAGCCGGTATCGAGCGCCCCCCGCGGACCTGGGATGAAATGGGGGAATATACCAGCAGACTGGTGGCTTCCGGTTCCAAATTCGGCATGACCGTCGCCTGGCAGACCTGGGTCATGATTGAAAACTATATGGCCATTCAGGATCTGCCCCTGTCCACCAAAGCCAATGGATTTGATGGCCTCGATACCGAGCTGACCATCAACCACCCCATGGTTGTCAATCACATGAACCGCCTCAAAACCTGGATGGATGACAAACGTTTCGTGTATCTGGAACGCGAATACAAGGGACCCGAAGCCGCGTTTATCTCCGGTGAATGCGCCATTTTGATGGATTCCATCAGCGCCATCGGTGCATTGAAGAAAAATGTCAAATTTGAATGGGATGCGGCCCCGCTTCCGGTTGAAGCCTCCATGAAAAATCCCCAGAACAGCATCATTGGCGGCGCCTCCCTCTGGGTTCTGAAAGGCCATCCCAAAAAAGAATATCAGGGTGTCGCGGATTTTCTGGCATTCATGGCAACAGAAGACATGCAGATTCTCTGGCACAAGGAAACCGGGTATTTCCCCATTACCCTCAAATCTTATGAAAAGCTGAAATCACAGGGATACTACAAGGAAGAGCCGCTTCAGGAAGTCGGCATTCTTCAGATGACCCGCAGAAACCCCACGCTCAATTCCAGAGGTATCCGCCTGGGCAGTTTTTCCCAGATTCGGGACGTCATGAATGAAGAACTGGAAATGCTGTGGCAAGGTAAAAAATCCGCCAAGGAAGCTCTGGATGAAGCGGTCAATCGCAGCAATGATCTCCTTCGCCAGTTTGAAAAACGAAGCAAACAATAACCCCTGTCATCCATGCAAAAACGAGCTTATTTCACCAGCGCCTGGCTGCCGTATCTTCTGATACTGCCCCAGACGCTGGTCATCGCCACATTTTTTTACTGGCCGGCTGTTCAGGCCCTGTTCCAGTCCTTTACGCTGGCCGACCCGTTTGGACAAAAAACCCAGTTTGTCTGGTTTGACAATTTCATTTATCTCTTCAGGGATCACCTTTACTGGAAGTCCATTGGCATCACCTTTTTCTTCAGTTTTGCCACGGCGCTCATGGCCATTTCCGTCGGGCTTCTGATTGCGGCCATGGCCAACCGGGCGCTGAAAGCCAAGGCCGCAATCCGCACCCTTCTGATCTGGCCCTATGCCATTGCGCCGGCCATTTCCGGTATTGTCTGGCTGTTTTTGTTTCATCCGTCTTATGGCGTCATCGCCTATGTTTTCACGCACTGGCTGGGTATTGACTGGAATCCCATTTTAAATGGCGCCGATGCACTGGCGCTTGTCATTGTGGCCAGCGCCTGGAAGCAGATCAGCTATAATTTTGTTTTTTTCATGGCTGGCCTTCAATCCATACCCAAATCCCTGATTGAAGCCGCGGCCATCGATGGCGCCAGCCCGTTTCGCCGATTCTGGGTCATTACATTTCCGCTGCTTTCCCCGACCCTTTTTTTCCTGATGGTCATGAATGTGGTCTATGCGTTTTTTGAAACATTCGGCGTCATTCATACCGTCACCCAGGGAGGGCCCGGCGGCGCCACGCTGACCATGGTGTACAAGGTTTACAAGGATGGATTTGTCGGACTCGATCTGGGGTCATCTGCTGCACAGTCTGTCATTCTGATGATTGTCATCGTCACCCTGACCCTGTTGCAGTTCAAATATGTCGAAAAAAAGATTCAATACACCGGATAACCGCTTATGGTCGAAAAAACGCCCTGGCTTGACGCGTTTACATATACGCTGCTGATATTGGGTATCGGGATTGTGGGCTTCCCCATTTTTTATACGCTGGTGGCCGCCACCCTTCCCCTGGATCAGGTCGCATTGGTTCCCATGCCGCTGATACCCGGTGATCAGTTGCTGGTCAATCTCAAAAGCGCCTGGATCAAGGGCGATATGGGTATCCAGCTCTGGAACTCATTTGTCATGGCAGTCGGTATCACGTTCGGAAAAATTTCGGTTTCCATGATATCGGCGTTTGCCATTGTCTATTTTGATTTCAGGCTTCGGGCTGTTGCGTTTGCCTCTGTTTTCTGCACCCTGATGCTGCCGGTCGAAGTCCGGATTCTGCCCACCTATGAAGTGGCCGCCAACATTCTGGGCCCAATTCAATCTCTGGCGGAGCTGTTGCACATCGCGGATCTGGCCACCTGGATTTCAGGCCATGACATTTCCATCAACCTGGACTGGAGCCTTCTGGACAGCTATCCAGGCCTGATTTTGCCGCTGGTGGCCTCGGCAACCGCTACCTTTCTATTTCGGCAGTTTTATCTGACCATTCCGGAAGAATTATGCGAGGCCGCCAAAATTGACGGTGCATCTCCCATGAAATTCTTCACCCATGTTCTGTTGCCCCTGTCAAAAACCAATATCGCCGCACTGATCGTCATTGATTTTGTATATGGCTGGAATCAGTATCTGTGGCCCCTGCTCATCACGACCGACCCAAAAATGAAAACCGCAGTCATTGGTCTGAAACAGCTCATTCCGGCCATGGACGACATTCCGGACTGGAATGTGGCCCTGGCAGGCGCCCTGATTGTCATGCTGCCACCGGTCCTGGTGGTGCTGTCCATGCAGCGGTGGTTTGTCAAGGGGCTGGTGGATACGGAAAAGTAAATATCCCTTGTCGAGTGGACCGGTTAAATAGGGAATATTTTTCAGATCCCTTGGGGTAAGCCCGCATATATCGGCCACCCGACTCAGCAGCCATTCAACGTCATACCCCAGAGCCCGGATAACATGCCTTTGCTCCAAATTCTCCTGAGAGCGGAATGCCCGTAAGGGAATGTATCAAGCGACATGGGCTCCTCGACGATCCCGGCACGCAGGGGATTCAAGTGGATATAGCGCACCAGTTCCAACAGGTACGGATCTTCCTCGCATAGGATCGACTTGTACCGATTCTGAAACAGATGCCCGTGCCGACGATGCCGCCGGTTAAAACTTACCGCGTATCCGGTCAAAAACCGGCGCATCACTGTAGCGATGGGGGTGTAATTCAATCCCGTTGTAGAGAAGCTGCTTAAAAATGCAAAGTTCCGTCATTGCGGCTGGCGCCTTATAAAGCGCACCGGCGAACGCCAGGAATGAAATGAAACGATAGCGCTATCCATAGCAGGTGGCATGAATGCAGCATGGCCACTTCTACGCTCACTTGCTGACAGCTTCTGGATAGCGCCATGCTTCACTTTGTGCCCGGGTCAAGCCCGGAATGACGGCTTTCCGCCATTTTTTAAACAACTACAACGGGGTTGATTTACACCCTATCGATGGGAATAGTCCCAGCCCTCAAAAGCAGGTGAACGTGATTTGGCATAAGTGCCCATGCAAAACAAGGGGTTTCGCAACGCTCCGGGAGCGTCTATTCTGGCTTTCCTATGCATGTTATTCGTTTATCAAATAAGTGCTTTTATTCATAGAAAGGGCTATCAGTAACTTCCATTCTGAAGATGTTCATTTGCTGACCTCCTGCGACAATTCCGCTTCAATCTCTTCCACTGTTGGCAGGCTGGACTTGAGATTCTCCGGCAGGGCGCGGGTCAGTTCGTAGTCAGAAATGCCAATGGGTTTGTGAATGTCGCGCAGGGCGTATTCGGCCAGAATGCGATCCTTGGTCTGGCAGAGAATCAGGCCGATAGTGGGCTGATCGGTTTCGTTTCTGAGTTGGTCGTCAACCACCGAGCAATAGAAGTTCATTTTGCCGGCATATTCCGGTTTGAAGTCACCCTTCTTCAGTTCAACAACGATGAAACAGCGCAGCTTGAGGTGGTAGAATAGAAGATCAAGGTAAAAATCCTTGTCGCTCACCTCCAGATGATACTGGCGCCCGACAAAGGCAAAACCAGACCCAAGTTCCAGCAGAAATTTCTCGAGGTGCCGGACCAGCCCGGTCTCCAGTTCCCGCTCATGAAAAGGTTCTTCAATGGTCAGAAAGTCGAAAACGTAAGGATCTTTGAGCAACTGCCGGGCAAGCTCCGACTGCGGTGCGGGGAGGCGGGTTGAAAAATTGCTGACTGCCTGTCCGTGTCGTTCAAAAACCATACCTTTTATCATGGCTGCCAACGTATCCCGCCCCCAGCCATGTTCGATGGTCTGCTGCATGTACCATAGGCGAGTTGGTAAATCTTTGACCTTCTCCATTAGCAAGATATTGTGTCCCCAGGAAATTTTCGTAACATACTGTTGCAGATTTAAATGATTACTCAATATCCCGGTCTTTGTCGAGGACTGAAGCAATATCTCATCCTGGGCAGACCATCCCGATAATTTTGCAACAGCCTGTTGCAAATTTGGAGGCTCCCCGTATTCACGGAAAAATTGAATCATGTACCCGATATTCCGCTTGGAAAATCCCTTTACCTCGGGGAGTTCATTACGAATATCCCTGGCCAGCCCAGGAATGATTCCAGCACCCCAGCCTTCCATCTGCTGCCGTTGGTGAATCATCCGTCCAATGTCCCAGTACATGAGGATCATCTCCATATTTGCGGAGAGAGCCGCCCTGATCTGGGCCTGACGGATTCGATCTTTGATCTCGGTCAGGAGACCGCTGTAAAAGACCAGATTAGAATTCATACCCCAATTCCCTTCGAGATCTCTCGGATGAGATTCTTCAGATCGCTGCATGTGGGGATCAGTGGTGTTCCTCGGTTATTCGGATTCTCCGATTCCCTCATCATCTATTAGTCTCAAGCCTTTTTATTCGACGATTACCCTGTCTCTCATAACGGCTTCGCACGCCGTGGATTAAGAAATGTTCAATTTTTTCGATAACCCGACGGCGGGCATCTTAAGTTCCCGAATTTCCCAATATGCATAACAGGCTTCGGGCCTGAACAATATTCCGTTGCTTTCCGCCAGTCTACAGTTCCCTTGGGGTAAGCCCGCATATATCGGCCATCCCCGGCTCAGCAGCCATTCAAAGTCATACCCCAGAGCCCGGATAACATGCCTTTGCTCCAAATCCGTTATAATCAGAAAATATCATCGCTGTTTCTATACCAAACGCAAAATATGTGCCGACTGTCATTTGCGGTCATCGGTTTTTCCAGTTAAGGTATCCCCGAATTGAAATGATCAGAATCGGAACACACAGGAATACCGCATCGTCCATCTTTCCCGGTGAAAAATCCGGCATGAAATAATACAGGATGCCTCCCATGAGAAGACTGCTCCGCAGCGCCCTGCCATAACCCATGAATGTGAATACCCTGAAAAATACCATCCACAGAAAGGTCCAGAAACAAAACTGAATCCAATCCGCAATCAGTCTGTACGGATAAGGAATCAAATCCGACAGGGAATCAAAAGCGTCCCGGAAAGAGGATGTTTCCTGTTGAAGCCGTATGGCCATGACGTCCTGAATGGTCATGGCGCCATCGATGTAGGTGCCGGCCGGGATGAGCCTGTCCAGCGTAAATGCGGACCCTCTTTTGTGAAGGCTGTCATTTGTCTGGGCGAACGGGAGTTGGAGCGCACCCCGCACCAGCAGGAAAACCCCGAAACAGAAGACAACCAGTAGTAACAGCAGCAGAATTATCTGAGCCGTATTTTTTTTTCATCATGTGTTTATCTGATTATAACGGATTGAGGGGGGGGGTATTAAAATTCAATCGCAATTCCCATACATTCCCCAAAGGGGAATTGGTGAATCTCATTCATTCACGGGTATTGGTATTAGACATGTCGATGTTCTTCGAGCAGTAGAAAAAGGTCGCATAAAATAATCTTCATTTTCTACCAGCCCCCCAGTATCCAAATGGTTTGATCCTGACCGGGATCAAGGCCTTTTCAGTTTCAATTCGCGTTTTCCGGTCAGATCGAACCTCATGGGTTATGGCTTGTATAGTACCTTACTCTTTACCCGTTCTCCCCTCCTGTAACGCGCGATGATTTTGTATAAATTCTTCAAGGTACGATCGATTTTGCAGAGGGTACTCGTTATAATATTTGACGATTTTCCCATCTTCCGAGGATAGACATTCCCCCTCCGGTAACCGTTCAACAATGGCGCGATTGACAATCGCCAGTTCATACAGAAGATCGAGTTCAAGAGCTTTATCAAATGCCTCAAGGGCCAACGTCTTATGTCCTGAGAAACCGTAGCATATTCCTATATTTCCATAAGATTGTGGGTGTTCCGGCATGATGACCAGGCTTTGGTGAAACCACTGGATCGCCTCGTTCCACTGTTTGTTGGTGAAGCAGGCGACACCTCGATCAAACATCGTCTGCCCCTCCAAATAGCGATCGAGAGAAATACCTTCCGATTGCATGATGTGGCGTTCAAAATCAGCCAGAAATGCTCGGGCGCGACGGACGCAGTCATCCTGGGCATTTCCGATGGCAATCACGCCACGAAATGCCTCGATCGTTTTGCGAATGTCGAGTTTTTTTTTGATACGACACGGCTTTGTTGAACTGGGCTTCTATGAAGTATGGGAAAATCTGCGTGGCCTGTTCGAAATGCAGGATAGCCCGGTCCAAATCTTCTTGTGTGGCTGCGAGTGCGCCGAACCCATAGTGGATAAGATGGTTGTGGGGATGCTTTGGCTGAAGGCGCGTCAAGATTTGTTCCGCCTGCTGATACTGCTGGTGTTCAATGAGGTCAAGGGCACGATCAACCATATCTTCAATCTCTTGATTGATTTCGATGTGAAAATGGCGTGGATTGGCCGATTTCAGTTTCTCCTGCTGGTGGTGCTGGGCCTGAGCATAATAGCGACATCCTTCACAGCCCTGATTGCGATGCGTCGCACAACAGACAGGACAAATCGGGGCATTATCCCTGATCAGACAACTCCGTTTTCCTTGTGCACGTTGACAAAGGACGCATTGCTTTTTCATAGGGTTCTCCACTGAGTTCGTATTTGTATCGTTCTTACTATAGATTTACAAAAGAACGTTACATCTGTGCAGCGCGATGTAGCGCGTACGCACCAGCCGATGGTTGGCCGTTCCCATTCTTCATATCCGCTATAACCGTTGCCACTCGCCTGGCCAGTTTGCTGTCTTTCAGTCCGAGGCACTTGTGGGCGAGACGAGTAGCACCTTGCCATTCCTCCCGAGAGGCTGGTTTGGGAACATCCGGCGCGTTTGCAAAGTCGATGAATACAAGGTAGGCGTCCTTCCCGTTGATCTCGGCCAGATAGTAGAGATGGGCAAGGCGGTTGGCCATTTGATAGAGTGGCGCGTACCAGCAAGCGTCTTTGCTCGCACGGAATGCGGCCTTGGCCTCGTCCAAGCGCTGCTCGATCCAACGAAGTGTGTCGGGGGATGCCTTGCTTCGAAAATCGACGGTTTCGTCAATATGAGCCTTGGCTTCTACAAGGATCAGCTTGCCATTCGTTGTGCGGGCCAGACCGTCCCAGCGGGGCCCGCTCTTGGGCCAGAATTCCTCAAGCGGCATAGTCAGTTCGACAACACCCAGACGGTCGAGGAATGTCTGATCTTAGTATTCCGCGTAGTCGTCGTCCTGAATCGGCGACCGCCAGTCGATCACAGTCTCTCGCCACCCGAAGGCATCGGCGATAGCCGCACCCAGTAAACCGGGATATTCGCGCACCATCAAGCGAAGCCAGTGCTCGCTTCGTTTTGTCTCCGGCGGTCTTGGTCTTCTCGGCATATTTCATCCTCTTGGACAACGCCTATGCTCAGGCGTGCTGATTTTTTGGGTTGTTCGTCCTGCAATTCTTTTTTTTTAACTCTTCAATTCCAATAGTTCTGCTGGCGACTTCCCAGTATCCACCCAAATTGAGAAGATTATCGAATTTATTCCAATTCGCTTTCAAGATGAGACTAATTATTATCTCTTCACGCTATATTTGAATTAAGTTATGCGGTCATCATTAAAATCATTTTGATAGCAAATTGGAATTAGATCTAAGCGTGCAGTCTCAATTATTCTGTCAACAAGGAATCTCTGTGACGACATGTTCTAAACACGCATCTATTGTCATTTTAGATGTTGGCAACCATTGACCAGTATGTCTCATATAACTGTATTGAAATTTTTCATCACCAAGATATTCAAACTTTACAAACTTACTTTCAAAAAAAGATGAATAGGAATCCGGAGGACATCGATATTTGACACAAAAGTAAAAGCAATTCCTATACCATTTTGTATAAATATCAACGATATGATTGAGTGTTTGTTCTTCAGGAATAGGTTTTAAATATTTGGGTTTAAATATCTTTTCCACAATTTCCTCACTCTTCTCCTGCAGATATAGCTTTATTTCTTCTGGAACTTTAGATTTTTCTCTTGTGGGTTTTGGTGGACTATATGTCCACATTTTTTTTCGAGTTGCCATATTTTATCCAACCATTCTATAAAGTACCCCGTAAATCATGACTCATATGATAAGCAGAAAACCTTAGGGTTACATCGTGCCCACCCGATTTTGAAAAACATAGAGGGATCAGGGACATCCTCGGTTATTCGGATTCTCCGAATTAGCCTCAAGCCTTTTTCTTCAACGATTGCACTGCCTCTCATCAGGGTCGCTCGCCGTGGATTGAGAAATGTTCAATTTTTTCGATAACCCGACGGCGGTCATCCCAAGTTCCCGAGTCCCCCAATCGCATAACAGGCTTTGGGCCTGAACAATATTCCGTTGCTTTCCGCCAGTCAACAGCTCCCTAACAGATGCCCATGCCGCCGGTTGAAACTTTCCGCGTATCCGGCCAAAAGCCGGCGCGTCACAGTAGCGATGGGAAGAGTCCCGATCCTCAAAAGCAGGTGAACGTGATACTGTCATTTGCGGTCATCGGTTTTTCCGGTTAAGGTATCCCCGAATTGAAATGATCAGAATCGGAACACACAGGAATACCGCATCGTCCATCTTTCCCGGTGAAAAATCCGGCATGAAATAATACAGGACGCCTCCCATGAGAAGACTGCTCCGCAGCGCCCTGCCATAACCCATGAATGTGAATACCCTGAAAAATACCATCCACAGAAAGGTCCAGAAACAAAACTGAATCCAATCCGCAATCAGTCTGTACGGATAAGGAATCAAATCCGACAGGGAATCAAAAGCGTCCCGGAAAGAGGATGTTTCCTGTTGAAGCCGTATGGCCATGACGTCCTGAATGGTCATGGCGCCATCGATGTAGGTGCCGGCCGGGATGAGCCTGTCCAGCGTAAATGCGGACCCTCTTTTGTGAAGGCTGTCATTTGTCTGGGCGAACGGGAGTTGGAGCGCACCCCGCACCAGCAGGAAAACCCCGAAACAGAAGACAACCAGTAGTAACAGCAGCAGAATTATCTGAGCCGTGTTTTTTTTCATCATGTGTTTATCTGATTATAACGGATTGAAGGATATGAACATTCAATCGCAATTTCCATACATTCCCCGAAGGGGAATTGGTGAATCTCATTCATTCAAGGGTATTGGTATTATAGCTTTTAAGATAATGATTTTGGGAAGGCAGCAGGGAGGGGATAGGCCTTTTCTCGGCCATCCCCGACCGATAACACACCCAAAATCTTTATCTTGAAAGCTATAGACATGTCGATGTTCTTCGGGCAGTAGAAAAAGGTCGCATAAAATAATCTTCACTACAGCGTCCCCCAGGATACACCGGCTTCTATCCACGAACCGCCGCCTCGATCATGGCGATGTCTATTTTTTTCATCGTCATCATTGCATCGAACGCCCGCTTGGCGGCGGAAAGATCGGGGTTGGTATACGCCTTGATCAACGCAATTGGCGTGATTTGCCAGGAGACGCCCCACTTGTCCTTGCACCAACCACACTCGCTCTCTTGGCCGCCGTTGCCGACGATCGCATTCCAATACCGATCGGTCTCGGCTTGATCTTCCGTGGCAACTTGGAACGAAAACGCTTCATTGTGCTTGAACACGGGCCCGCCGTTCAGCCCCAGGCAGGGAATACCCATCACGGTGAACTCGACTGTCAATACGTCCCCTTGCTTGCCCGACGGAAAGTCGCCCGGTGCGCGATGCACCTCTCCGACGGACGAATCGGGAAAGGTCTTGGCGTAGAATAGCGCCGCCTCCACGGCATCGCGTTCGTACCAAAGGCAGATCGTGTTTTTTGCAATATTTGTCATGTCAACTCTCCGTTAAGATTAGGGTTTTCGTTGTTCACGTCGTAGGGGACGTTATGTTCCGAACATACATTAATTTTTTATTTGGAAAACTGGAAAACCGCTTCTTTTCAGGCAAACAATCGACATTCGCCAAGACGCCTCATTCTTTGCACCTGTTTATTTACTCAAATCAAAGTCGTCAATGGTCTCCATTTTGCCCTTGGATATGATTCGGGTCACGCACGAGTTGGCAACGCCAAGAAATCTCGCGACATCGGCGCCGGAATAGCCCAGTTCCTGAACACAAATCCTTGACAGGGCACGTCTGGCCTCGGCCACTTGCTTTCGTCGGCTGCCGGAGGCAAGTTCTTCGATGGAAATATCGTATTTTCCGGCCACCTTTTCGGCAACCGCCTCCATATCCATTCGTTGTCCAGACAATCGCAAATTCTTGTTGACGAAATTATCCAGACCCGAAACAATCTGATTGACAAAATCGCCGTCTCCCAAAATCCGTTGATCGAAGGACTGTTTTTCGTCTCGTCTTCGACTGGCCAGTACCTCGGACCATCCGCCAAGGCTTCTGATCAATCCACCCCCGACCAATTCCGGTCGATGTCCTTGAGCGAGTCCTTTTTCAATGTATGCCAGATAATTTTTTCTTGAATTTTCAGGGGCACCGAAAAAAGACAAAACATATCGGGTATCCTGCCATGGCCTGTCAACTTTGCCGACAAGGGCCGAATGTCCGGACCACGGGTTTCCATTCAGTCGGTCGAGATCCTTGACCAATCCCCCTCGTAACAAATTCAGATGGATATAGCGGACCAACTCTTTGAGATAACCATCTTCCTGGCAAACGATGGATTTATATCTGTTCTGAAACAAGTGTCCTCGTCTGTGATGGCGGCCATTAAAATTGACGACGTAGCCGGTCAGTATTTTGCGCATGCTTGCCGACAAAGGCAGATTTTTCGTTTTACACAGGATATGGAAGTGGTTGGGCATCAAAACCCAGGCATAAATATCCATGGCGCCGTCTGTGGCCAACGCCGCCAACCGCTCCAGGAAATCATTCCGGTCAGCATTGTTCCAAAAAATATTTTTTCTTTCAATGCCCCTTCCCATGACATGATGCAGCACGCCGGGAGCATCCAATCTTGCCGATCTGGGCATGATGTCAGCTTTCAGTTTGAAGGTTGAATTTCAAAACTTCATCGGCGAATACAGCCAGTCAAATCATAGGGTTCGCACCAATCTGAAAAAGCCTTTCGGATGAAAACATCACTGTCAACCATTTATCACAAAAAGGGCGGATTGAAAATTAATTCTCCGTAGAGAGGAATCCCAAAATTATCGTGGGTATGAGCAATTCATCCTGTGCACTGTGCGCCCGGAACGAATGTCCCGGATGACTCGGTACGTTCGGAACGAACGTCCCCCCTACCATCGATGAAAATGATACTTTCCGAAAAGCCCCGTAGGGGCGACCTGTTTGTAGAAATTGCTGCGGTTATTCCCATCAGGCGTCATCGGAGCGGCCTGTCACCGGAATACACAGGCCGCCCCTACGGGGCTTGATGGAAATTTTTATGCGCCATTCTACAAACAGGACGCTCCTATGGAGCTTGATGGTGTATGTTTATTTTAACTTCATTTTCACGGTAAACGACCATGATCAAGGGCTTGCTCGCCCCCAGACCGGCTGCCCTTTGCCCCCTGAACCAGACATGTTTCAACCAAACTGTTCCGCGATGGTTACGGTCCGGTCACCCAGCATGTTGACATAACTTCCCATTTCATTGTCATACCAGCCGTAAATGACAGCCTGGGTGATGGGTACGCGGATGATCGCATCCTTGGCGGCCGGGGCGCATTTTTCAATTCCCGGTACTTTTGTCAGGTCAATGGTCACCTCGGCGGTGCGGGTGTGGGTCTCGTGGCCTTCGATGATGGCGGCGGCCCGCGGGAGCCCGACCACATCCCCGGATACATTCTGCTTGTCAGAAAAATGAAGATATCCCCGGGGATCATGTTCTGCGGCCTGGATGTAAATCTGGTTGATCATTTCGCGCCGGATGGACTCTCCGGAAATATCGTCCTGAAAGTTGACTACCAGAATGATCAGTGATCCGGTCGATGTGGGAATGCGGACCGATTCCGCGATGAATCCGATCTGCTCCATTTCCGGAATCACCAGGCTCAGGGCCTTTGCCGCACCGGTTGTGGTCAGAATGATGTTGTTCATGATGCTTCGGGTTTTTCTCAGATCCGTGGCCCCGGCTTTGGGCAGACGGTCCAGAACGGCCTGTGATCCGGTCGCGGCATGGATGGTGGACATGGAGGCGGACAGAATTTTTTTGGGACCGAATACATTGATCAGGGGTTTCATCATGTGGGCCAGACAGGTGGTGGTGCACGACGCATTGGAGATGACATGGTGCCGCCTGGGATTGTAGATGTTGTCATTGATTCCCATGACGGTGGTCACGGCATCCTCGGGCATGGGCTTGCCCTTGTCCTTGATCTTGAAGGGCGCCGAGGCAATGACTTTTTCCGCACCACTTTCAATATGTCCCCGCAAGGCGCCGCCGGTGTGTTCGTGCCCCAGCGTGGGGTCCAGGAACTGGCCGGTGGTATCGACAACAATCCGGACGTCATGATCTTTCCACCGGATATCCTTCGGGTTTCTGGCTGAACGCAGAAACCGGACCCGGATGCCGTTTACCATCATGCCGCCTTCTGTCTCATCGATACGGTCGATAACCGGCGCGCCGTGGCAGCCATTCAGATAGCCATGAAGCCAGCCATATG
>JBFXFK010000079.1:0-22630 GCA_050179135.1 Desulfatirhabdiaceae bacterium
TCTTCAGGAGACATTTCCATGCCAATTTATGATATTTCATGCCGCGCCTGCGGCAAAAACAGTGAAGTGCTGGTTATCCGAAGTGATGATTCATTGATCTGCCCGGATTGTGGAAGTCCGGCTGTCACCCGGTTGATGTCCACCACAAGTTCCCTGACCGGTCGAGAAGCCAAAAGGATGCCGGGGCCCGGAGATACGGGATGCTGTGGCAGTTCGCCCGGTCACGCCCATTGCGCCGGGCCCGGGTCCTGTTGCGGCAGAGCGGGATGATCGCAGTGAGTTGCAGGGATTACACGCTGACAAGACTTCCCCGGGAGAGACATAATGAAAAAAATAGTGATGATTACCCAGCATGCCGACAATTTTTCCAAACTGGCAAAAGGTCTGAGTGCTGAAAATGCCAATGAGATCATCTGGGCGGATTCTGTCGCTACCGCACGTGAAGCGGCATCCGGTCTGATTGATCTGATTGTTATCGATGAAAATGTGAATGGCCGGTCAGGTATGGATATTGCGAGGGACATGATTCAGGTCAATGCCCTCGCCAATCTGGTCCTGGTGAGTACGCTTTCATCCGAAGCGTTCCATGAAGCCTCCGAAGGACTGGGCATTCTGGACAGGATACCGTCACACCCGGATGAGATCGATGCCAAACGCCTGCTGAATGCTTTGGCGGCATTGGCCTGATTGTCTCATCCCGCTCTCATCCATTAAAAAAGGCGGGCCTGCCATACCGGAACAACGCCCGCCATTTTCCCATCCTTGTGAATCCCGTTACAGACCCAGATGCCGGGCCACCGCTTCCCAGATTTTTTCGACTGCACCAGACCCTTCGGAACCGGGATCAAATTCAATAACCGTCTTGCCCTGAACCGTTGCCCGGGTAAAGACCGGATCGAACGGAATTCTGCCCATGACGGAGATGTTCTTTTCCTTGGCGAAAGCCTCGATGGCCTGTCCCATCTCCGGATTCAGGTCAAACTTGTTGATACAAACCATTGCCGGAATATTGAAAAAAGCGGCCAGTTCAGCGACACGCTCCATATCATGTTTGCCGGAAACCGTTGGCTCAGCCACGATGAGCGCTGCCGAGGCGCCACCAAGGGATGCAATCACCGGGCAACCGATCCCCGGAGGGCCGTCTGTCAGAAGTAACCCGATATTGTTTTTTTCAGCCAGCAATTTCCCCTGCTGCCGGATCAGGCTGACGAGTTTCCCCGAATTTTCTTCGGCAATCCCCAGGCTGGCATGCGCCATGGGACCGAATCGTGTATCGGAAAGAAACCATTCTCCGCACGTGTCCAACGGAAAATCGATTGCCTTTTCAGGACAAAAATAAAAACAAACCCCGCAGCCTTCACAACCAATGGGGTCCACAATAAAATCCTCACTGATGGCGTTCCATTTGCATAATTCTCTGCACAGGCCACATTGGTTGCATTTATCAGGATTGATGACAGCAGTATGACCAGACACAAAATCATGACGTTCCAGAATTCGGGGGGCCATAATCAGATGAAGATCGGCTGCATCCACATCTGCATCGCAGAGCACCTTCTCCCCGGCCAAGGAAGCAAAAGCGGCAAGAATACTTGTTTTTCCAGTACCACCTTTTCCACTGATAACGATCAGTTCTTTCATAATACGTCTCTTTTCCCTGTTTTTGGAATTAATTACAAGACAGACTGTCAGGATATCGCTTCTTCAATTTGACGGTGCAGTTTCAAAAAATGCGCTTTCCATTCGGGCAATACGTCCACAATCATTTGACCTTTGGAATAGGCTTCCGCAATTTTTCGATCAAACGGAATTTCCATCAGAATCGGGATGTTTTGGTCATTTGCATATTCCCTGACACGATCATCCCCCATATCCGAACGGTTGATAATCAAACCACAGGGAATACCGAGAATTTTTACAGCACCCACAGCCAGTTTCAGATCATGCAGTCCAAAAGGCGTGGGTTCCGTCACCAGAAGAACATAGTCTGCCCCTTTCATGGCGGCGATGACCGGACATGACGTCCCGGGAGGGGCATCGATAATCGTCAATGCTTCCGGCCTGGAAAATTCCCGCACTTTTCGGATTAGCGGGGGTGACATCGCCTCGCCGACCCGCAGCTTGCCGTGAATGAATTCCAGTCCGTTTTTGCGACTCCATTCGACAACACCCAGTTGACGGTCTGTTTCTGTGATGGCGTTTTCCGGACAGACGCGCATGCATCCGCCGCAACTGTGGCACAGCTCGGGAAATGGCAGCACAATTTTGCCCATCACGACAATTGCCTTGAACTGGCAGATATCCTGACACTTGCCGCAAAGGGAACATTTGGTCATATCCACCTCGGGAACCGGCGTGGTTATCGTCCTGACCTCATGAATGTCGGGATGGATAAAGAGATAATCATTGGGTTCCTCCACATCGCAGTCCAAAAGCTGAACATCTCCCTCAAGAGAAATGGCCAGGTTCGTGGCAATCGTTGTCTTGCCCGTACCGCCTTTTCCACTCGCTATACTGATAATCATCATTCACTCCTTCTATGCAGGCCCTTTGCCGCCGCGGTCTGAGAGCCTGTTTGAAGATCCCGCCTGAGGCCTGATAACTGTGTTGAAAAGCGCCTCAAAATGCTCACATGCTCCGTGTATGCTCCGCTTTTGAGGCGCTTTTCGCCTTGTTATCAGACCTGATCCAGAATCTTCAAACAGCCTCTGAAACAGGTGAAAACAGGTTGTTCCCTATGCAAAAATATTGTCCGGTTTATACGGATGGGCGCCTTCGATGACTTCCACTCCGGCTTTGGCCCTGATTTTGCCGATCAGGGTTTCTTTGTAGGGGCAATGGTCGGTGATGCAGGGCCCGATATGAACCTTGGTCACCTTTTCCTGCATGGGCTGGTTCCATAGTTTGACCTGGGCCAGTCGTGTCACGATTGTTGCGCCCGGGCAGTCCCCACAATTGAGAAGACCGATCATTTCAGCTTCCTGACCGGCATATCGCTTGAATTCCCCTTCTCTGCGGTTAAAACCCACCATGCAGCGTGAACACCCGATACAGACATCATCCATTGCTTTTTTACAACCGACAATCAGAATTTTTTCCATTTGAATTTCCTTTTCCGTTTCTCGTTCCAACCCGATATTGCTGCCCTGGCCGGATCATGAACCGCGATTATGAAGCTGTTTTCAGACCAGGTCACATCATGGCCACCGGACGTAATTGCAACATTAATGCATTGACCATGCCAGAATTATTTTTTGCCTTAAATAAGCCGTTATTCCGATTGGTTCTATTAAACCGGGCGTCGATGAACCCTGTCAGGATTGCATTATTGCAACCATCCACACCAGAGAACGGTTTAATAATGCAACCATCGCCCCAACCAGAACGCTTCAATCTGCAAAGCGTGAACACAGTTGGCGGTCTGTCCGACAAGGCTCACCCAACGGGTTGAAGAATACTGACCCCATGTCTCTCACAGGAGTGGTTTGAGCATATAAATGAGATCGCTTTCGCGACTGGGATACGGGCCCATGATGCTTTGACGATACAGTTCCTGAACAGTCAATCCCGCATGCATCGCAAGCTTCAGGGTGTTCAGAATCCCTGTTACATTGTCGGACAGAATATGCGCCCCGATAATCCGGTGATCCGGCCCTGTCATAATCTTGTATGCCGCGTGTTTCAAACCGACCCGTTTGTATGTCGGCCAGGTCAGATGATGGCCCGTGCTTTTTTGATATTCGATTCCGTCCTGACGGATGGCGTCCTCGGTTTTACCGATCATGCCGTATTGGGGATAACTGAACAGGGCAAAGGGTACGGTACGGTAATCCATGACAGCGGGTTGGCCGCGATCCAGATCGGCCAGAATGTTTTCTGCGGCCACATGGGCTTCATGGTCCGCGACCCGGGCCAGTTGGATTGTGGCCGCACAGTCTCCCACGGCAAAAACCCGCAGATTGGTGGTCTGCATCCGGTCATCCACCACAATTCCTTTTCGGGTGTGGTGGATGCCAGCGGCTGCCAGATTCAGGTCGTCAATATCCGGAACCCGGCCCGCGCCATGAACGACCAGGTCGGCTTCCAGATGATCTCCGGATTTGGTTTTGACGATGAAACCCGTGCCGTTTTTTTCCACGGCAACAATCATTGTCCGGGTCATCACCTGGATGTTGTCTTCACGCGAGGCTTCCAGCAGCAGGTCCACCATATCCCCATCAAATTGTCCCAATGGTCTGTCATTGGTCTCAAGAATCTGTATCTGCATCGGCTGAGGACCCAGCCGGGCCGCAAAATGGGCAAATTCAAAAGAAATAAATCCGCCGCCAACAAACACGATCCGGTTGGGAAGGTTCGGGAGATCCAGAAATTCATCACTGGTGATCACATATTCCCTGCCTTCAAATGGCAATGGCATGGGCCGGGCGCCCGTGGCCAGAACCAGATGGCCACAGGATATCGGTCGATTATCGACAGAGATGGTTTCCGTATCCACACATCGTGCAACACCCTCCAGATAGGCAATTCCGGCCTCTTCAAACCCCTTGACAGTACCCTCTGGAATGGGGGAAACAAACCTGTTTTTCTGTGTCATGACCTGGCCCCACGAGGCTTCCGGCGCGGACACAATACCCATTCCGGTCAAATGGCGGCATCGGGCAATGGTTTCGGTGATTTCATAAAAATATTTCTTGGGCTGACATCCCCTCAGTGCGCAGGTGCCACCCGGGTGATGACTGCATTCCACAACGGCTACCTTCAGACCCTGTTTGTTCAAATCATAGGCAACCGTCTGGCCGGCAGTGCCTGATCCCACAACAACGACATCATAGTTTTCCATAGATTTTTCCTCCCTACATGAAATTCTCGCCAATAGCATGATATTCCGTGATTGACTTACCCTTGTGGATCATCTTACCACATAAAAAATAATGCTTGACAGAAAACATCACCGGATGATAGGCATAGGCCAACATCAATCAGGCTTTGTCAAAAATCAGAAAGATTATCTCAGGCATCATGAAAAATTATTCAGGCAGCCGATTTTATTTTAGCTTTTATTATTACTGGTTTATCGCCGGTCTGCCTGAGGTGCGCTGATACAGAAACGATAATTTGAACAGCAAAAGCCGTGGGCAGACCAGCCCACGGCTTTTTTTATTTTCCCGAAAAAGGCCGTGAAATCAACTTCACGGCCTTTTTTTATTTTTAACCAAATTTGAAAAGGGGCTTTGAAAAATGACTGAAATGGGCAAGAACATCCGATTGGAACGTATCATCAACCGCAACACCCGCAACACCGTAATCGTTCCCATGGATCATGGCATATCTGTTGGGCCGATCCAAGGCATCATCAATGTAAGGGATGCCATACAAAAGGTGTCGGAAGGCGGCGCCAACGCCATCGTGGAACACAAGGGCCTGGTTCGGGCCGGTCATCGGGGAAAGGGCAAGGACATCGGTCTGATCATTCATTTGTCGGCATCCACCTGTCTGTCCATGTATCCCAATGCCAAAACCCTGGTGTGTACGGTTGAAGAAGCCATCCGACTGGGAGCCGACGCCGTATCCATACATGTCAATCTGGGTAACGGGTATGAAAAGGAGATGCTGAAAGATTTCGGCAAAGTCAGTTATGATGCCAAACTCTGGGGAATGCCGCTTCTGGCCATGATCTATCCCAGAGGAGAAAATATCAAAAGCGAATTTGATGTCGAAGTCATCCGGCATGCGGCCCGGGTAGGCGATGAAATGGGTGCGGATATTGTCAAGGTCTCCTACACCGGGTCGACGGAAACATTTCGGGAAGTGGTTGCCGGGTGCAGCATTCCGGTCGTCATTGCCGGCGGACCCAAAATGGATTCGGATATGGAAATTCTGGAAATGGTCAAAGGCGCCGTGGATGCCGGTGGTGCGGGGGCTTCGATTGGCCGGAACGTATTCCAGCATCAGAACCCCACCGCCATGGTTCAGGCCATTGCAGGCATTGTCCATGACGGCCTGGATGTGGATGCCGCACTCCGGTTATTGAAAGGACACTCATGATGAACAGGCAAATCTGGGTCAAGATCGATCCCTGGAATACCGACATGGTCACGACGGCCCTGGAAGGCGGCGCCGATGCAGTCATGGTTCCCGAGGGATTTTCCAGTCAGGTCAAGGCGTTGGGAAAAATCTTGACCATTGCGCCGGACGGGGATATCTGTCCGGGCCGGGATGTGTTTTGCGCGGCGATTACGTGCAAGGAGGATGAACCGGAAATCATTCGCCTCAGTCGGGAGAAGCCGGTCATTCTGGATTGTTGCGACTGGACCATTATTCCGCTGGAAAACCTGATCGCTCAGGATGCCCGAGTGATTGCACCGGTCCGGTGTCTGGAGGACGCTCAAACCGCATTCGGCATTCTGGAAAAAGGGGTCAGCCATATTCTGATTCATCCCCAAACTCCGTCTGATCTCAAACACATGTTATCTGTTCTTCGAAAGACCGGGGGACATGTTTCCCTGCAACCGGCTGAAATTCTGGCGGTCAGAACCGTCGGAATGGGGGATCGGGTGTGTGTGGACACCTGCACCATCATGTCCCCGGGTCAGGGCATGCTGGTCGGCAACAGCAGCGGCGGCCTGTTTTTGATCCATGCCGAAACACTGGTCAACCCCTATGTGTCCCCCCGGCCATTTCGTGTCAATGCCGGAGCGGTTCATGCCTACACCCGAACAACCGGAGACAGAACCTGCTATCTCTGTGATCTGACAGCAGGGGACAGTGTGCTTCTGGTGGATTATCAGGGAAATACGACAGACGCCGTTGTGGGCCGACTGAAAATTGAACGCAGGCCCCTGATGCAGATAACCGCCCGTGTGGGCGAATTTCAGTTTTCAACCCTGGTGCAGAATGCCGAGACCATTCGTTTGACCCGTCCGGATGGGACGGCCGTATCCGTGGTTCAACTGGGGCCTGGAGATATTGTTCTGGCCGCAATCGAAGACGCGGGAAGGCATTTTGGACATAAAATCACGGAAACCATCATCGAAAAATGAAACCCGATACCCCTGTCATGCCCCCCATCGATGCTCTGAGAGCCGAAATCGATGATATCGATGAACAGTTGTTGACCCTGCTGTGCAGACGGCTCACCGCTGCCCGAAAAATTGGCGGCATCAAGTCTCAAAATGGCGCCGGAATTCTGGATGTCGGGCGGGAAAAAACCATTTTCCAGAGACTGGCATCCCTGAACCGGGGTCCACTGACCACCACGGCCATGCACCACATCTTTGCCGAAATCATTGCGGCATCCCGGGAAATTCAGGGGCCGGTTTCCATTGCCTATCTGGGCCCCGAAGGTACCTTCACCCATATGGCGGCCATTCGTCAATTCGGACATCTGGCCCGGCTGACCCCGCTTTTCAATATCAGCGATGTGTTTCAGGAAATTGACGCCGGCAACCATCATTATGGTGTGGTTCCGGTGGAAAATTCCATCGAGGGCGCGGTCACCCACACCTTGGACCTGTTTCTGGAAACCCATGTGAGCATCTGTGCAGAAATCTATATGAACATCTCTCATGATCTGCTGTCGGTTTCCGGAGAATTATCTGCAATTCAGGTGATTTATTCCCATCCCCAGGCATTTGCCCAGTGCCGGAAATGGATACAGACCCATCTGCCCCACGCGGTGTTTGAACCCTGCAGCAGCACCGCTGCCGCTGCCCAACGTGCGATGGACCGTCCGGATTCTGCGGCAATCGCCAGTCAGGACGCGGCCCATAACTATCATCTCAGGACTGCAGCCTCCCGAATCGAGGATTCCGCCCGCAATACGACCCGGTTTCTGGTGATCGGGCCGGATTCGCCATCCCCATCGGAAAATGACAAGACATCCCTGATGTTTGCCACTGCCCACACTCCGGGAGCCCTGTATCAGGCGCTGAAACCCCTGAATGATGCCGGCATCAACATGGTCAAGCTGGAATCCCGGCCGGCCCGGTATGCCAACTGGAGCTATATATTCTTTACGGATGTCGAGGGGCATATACAGGACCCCCGCATGCAGAAAGCCGTGGCGGAAATGAAATCCCTGTGTATGTTCATCAAATGTCTGGGATCATATCCCCGGGCGGAAACGGTTTTCTGAGATGATGGATGCATCGACCCTTCTTTACGGCGTTTTTGGAAATCCGGTCGGCCACAGCATGAGCCCGCTCCTGTTCAATCAGGCATTTTTGCATCTGGGCATCAATGCCGTCTATCTGGCCTTTCCGGTGACCGACATCCAACAGGGTGTGGCAGCGGTCCGGACACTGGGCATCCGGGGTGTCAGCGTCACCATTCCCCACAAAATCGGCATCATGGCCTTTCTGGATGGTGTGGATGATCTGGCCGGCCGTATCGGCGCGGTCAATACCCTGCTTTGGGAACAGAACCGGCTTGTTGGCCGCAATTCAGACTGTTCGGGCGTCATGCGGGCCATTGAAGACCATATGCCCATTGCCGGAAAACGGTTTGCCATCATTGGGGCCGGCGGCGCGGCCCGGGCCATTGGATTTGGCTTGAAACATCAAAACGCCCAGGTCGTCATTGTCAATCGCAGCACCGGCCGCGGAGAACAGTTGGCAGACGACCTGAATGCCGAGTTTCTGCCCCTGTCATCTGCCGGATCACTGGACTGCCATATGCTGATCAATGCCACGTCCGTGGGCATGACCCCGGCGACATCCGCCATGCCGGTTCCAGCCGGGATACTGCATTCCGGAATGATCGTCATGGATATCATTTATAATCCCCTGAAAACCGAACTCCTGAACCAGGCTGCCAAACGTGGATGCACGATCATCGACGGGTTGTCCATGTTTGTGTACCAGGCGGCCTGCCAGTTTGAATGGTGGACCGGCAAACCCGCGCCGGTTGACGTTATGAAACAGGTGGTATTGGAAAGGTTGACCCGATGATTGAAATTTATCCCGCATCCATTCCCGATCAGACGGTTCGGGTTCCCGGCTCCAAAAGCTATACCCACCGCGCATTGATTGCATCCGCATTGTCCACAGGCCCCTGTCGCATCACCAACGCCCTGGACAGCGATGACACCCGCTTGACCCGAAAGGCCCTTCGGCAACTGGGCATTCAACTGGATATTCAACAGACACACTGGACCATCACCGGTGCATCCGGAAAATTCAGGCCCTGCAAAGCGCCCATCCATCTGGGAAACTCCGGAACCTCCATGCGGCTGTTGACCGCGTTATGCGCATTGGGACAGGGAACCTATTGTCTGACCGGAAGCCCCAGAATGCAGGAACGCCCGATCGGGGAACTGCTGGACGGGCTGGATCAGTTGGGGGTACCGGCCCGTTCGGTGGCCGGCAACGGATGCCCGCCGGTGGAAGTTGACGGCGGAGCCGTTTCCGGCGGACGGGTTCTTCTGGATTGCAGTATCAGCAGCCAGTTTCTGTCTGCCCTTCTCCTGATTGCCCCCTGCACCACAAACGGCATCGAGATTGTCGTCACCAGGGGCCCGGTCTCCAAACCCTACATCGATATGACGGTTGATGTGATGACCGGCTTCGGCATTCAGGTCAGCCGAAAAAAATACGACCGGTTCAACGTCAGTGGGGGCCAGACCTACCGGCGCCGGGATTTCGGGATTGAACCCGACGCCTCCCAGGCAGGCTATTTCTGGGCCGCGGCCGCATTGACCGGCGCCGCCATAAAAGTAGCCGGAATCACAAAAGATTCAACCCAGGGAGATGTCCGGTTTGTGTCGGTTCTGGAGCGAATGGGTTGCCGGATTGACGCCGCAGATGACGGTATCACCGTAACCGGGGGCAATCTTTCGGGCATCGATGTGGATATGGGGCACATGCCGGATCTGGTTCCCACACTGGCCGTTGTGGCCGCATTCGCAGCCGGGACCACCCGTATTCATCATGTGGCCCACCTTCGCGCCAAGGAAAGCGACCGGCTGGCAGCCACGGCAGCCGAGTTGACCAAAATGGGCGTTTCTGTCACCTGTCTGGATGATGGTCTGGAAATTATCGGCGGGTCTCCGCATGGGGCCGTTATCGACACCCATGACGATCACCGCATGGCCATGAGTTTTGCCGTCGCAGGTTTGGTCATACCGGGGATCCGGATCTTGAATGAAACCTGTGTGGAAAAATCCTTTCCGGATTTCTGGAAAGTCCTGAAGGCGGTTCAGTCTGGTAACATACTGTGATATTTCAGATTTATACTGCCTTTTTGGAATGCTTCAGAATTCGATCTTCCAAACGCCGGTAGCAACATTGGCCAACTGCTTTTGTCGTGATTCTATTTTCTGCTCGTCCCAGGTTTCATAATGCTCCGCAACTGCCCTGGTAATCTGAAAAACACTCTTCTCAAAGACTTGCCGCTTGGATGGATAGTCTCCATTTCCCAAGTCCCGATTTCGACTTGTCTCAAGCGGAGTCATGTTCCCGATTCGATAGATAAGGCGATCCTGTTTGGATTCCTCGATATATGACCAAACCTCTGAGGGGTGCTCTGGAAGGATATGTTCCAAATTATAGGTGGCGCTTTCATAATCGAAATCCTGGCCGGAGCGCTGCCGTTCCATCTCAAAGAGGATGTATCGCACCACTTTTTTGTTCCGGCTGTTCGTGGTGCGCAACTCCTTCTCGCCAAACGCTGCCCTGAACTGATTGTCGTCGGGATAAACCTCCCGGAGAGCGGAAATCACATCAGACGGGCGCGTATAGACGCCGGCGGACACTTTCCAGGCAATGTCATTGTATAGCCGTTCCTGTTCATGAGTTTGAAGGTTGCAAATAACGTTGTATCGGAAGGAAACGACTGCTACTGCTTTTATGATACGGGTCAAGTTTGCTCTTTCAATCTCATGGAATTTGAAATGACATGACAGCAGCATGGCCAACGGCTGGCGCACGTTGAACATGATCAGTTGCTCAAGTGCGATTTTTTCGTCACTGTTCCAGGAAGGATCTTGTGGGTCACGAAGTGCAGCATAGACTGCTGCGGAATGATCCAAATCGCGCAATAGTTCGAAAGCGGCATCGCGGGCAGTGATCCGCCTCCGGATGGTTTTGAACAAATCGGATTTGCGCACCAGCCTGTTGCGGCTATTCCAGAATATCCGCAGAAACTCCGGAAAGCTCTCGCTTCCCAGCAAACCAACAATGCGCTCCCATCGTTCTTCCAACGCTTTCAGTTCTGTTTCATGAGTATCCTGCGAACTGATAACCGAAAATAAATAGTTTTTCAACAGATCCGTTGACGAAAGCCTGACTCCCCGGGCATTGAGGGTTTCGAAGACCTTGAAAGCATTGAGTTCATCAGTCACTGTAATAACCGTAAAAAAAAGTTTATCAACAAAGTTGTCGATAAAAGAGGCCAGTTCCTTTCCGCTATTTTGGGTAACGCCTTCACGGGCTTTGATTTTGTCCTTAAACCAGTTGAAGGCTTTTCGTAGTTGATGCTCGGAGGCATTGAGACCCCTCTGAGGAATTTTTTCCAGAGAGACCAGATATGTTTGATAAAAACGGTTATTGTGACGATTCAACTCCAGTTTCGATCGGGACACCAGGCTGACAGGGTCAAGGTAGCCGATATAAGTGTTTTGCAACTGCTCTTTGCGTTTTGCATTGTTTTCTGCATCAAGCTTGTTACTGATAAGATCTTGGAGATGTCCCAGGCAAGCCAAAATCATGACGCTGATCGTGGTCAGACGTTGCTGACCATCAATAATATCGAACCGTTTGCTATCAGCAGACTGGAGGACGAGATACCCCATGTAGTGAGCAGGCTCCGCATCGGTCTCAAAAAGACATTGGATATCCTGCCACAGATCATCCCATTCATCTTCGGTCCAGGAATAATCGCGTTGAAAAGGCGGGACATGATAGCTCAAGCCGTTGCCCAGCAATTGTCGAAAGGTAGAATTGGTCGTGTTAAAATTCATTGTTGCCATGGTCAATCCTCTTTTAGGCTGGCGGAAAGAAATAAATCCTCATCTTGCTTGTCTTTTGGCCCGTCGGCAGCATTATATCCACCGACACATATCCCGATATGCACCGGCGGATGTGCCTTGCAGACGAACCAAAATCCGTCGCAATCCAGTGGATTTATTTCTTTAGCACAAGGAAAAAACCATCGGCCATCCCCGGCCGATACGCATCCCAAATCTTAATCTGGAAGCTATAATTGGGCAGGGAGTGTATCCCGGTTAGGTCTGCAATTTCATACCATCCATGCCTCATCGTCGGGGCGATCGACCGGTTGGCCGTACATTGCCGATGGTTCATGGATTTCCGTAGTGGCACGGCACGGCGTGCCACTACTCCAGGGCGTAGATGTCGGTATTGATCTCTTCCAGAGTGCACATGTTCAATATACAAAGCCCATTCATATCAAGTCAAACGATCTTTGCCGAATCGAAAAAAGGATAGCGCATGCACGGTTCTGAGAGTGGCCGGATAAATGATGGAATTTGAGAATCCAAAAACTGCTGGCAGCGGAATGTAATGCTTGAACTTTCGGGAAGCCTGTTTTAACATTTCCGATCAGGCTGGATGTTCGGGTGGAAACATGTAACTGTTTTTGAACGGTGTGGCGATTTCCCGGCATGCCGAAAATCTACCTGAAATCTTTGTGATCTTTGCCTCCTTTGCGGTTCACACCTGCAATTCACTACTGCCTGTGAGGGTTTTCCCAATGACTCAAAATCAAACAATGAGTGTTCAGGTTCAAACCGGCAAACTCCGGGCCGATCCATCCTTTCTGGCAAAAATCATCGGCTCGGTTGCCTATGGCGATTCGGTTACAGTGAACCAAAATCAGGATGCCTGGCTGTTTGTCTCCACCCAAACCGGCCAATTGACCGGCTGGATTCACAGCTCTGCCCTGACCGAAAAGAAGATTGTCCTTCGCGCGGGTGATGCCGATGTTCAAAAAACCGGCGGTCAGCGGGAAATTTCCCTGGCCGGAAAAGGCTTCAACCCGGAAGTCGAAAAGGAATACCGGAAACGCAACCCCAATCTGGATTTCAACTGGGTTGACCGCATGGAAAAGATGGTTGTTTCCGACAAGGAAATCAGGCAGTTCATGAAGGAAGGGAAATTATCGTTTGAAGGAGACGCGCCATGAACCGGAACGAACGACGCAGATTTCTCCGGGCTGCCGCCAGATGGGCCGCAGTCATTGGCGCCGGAACTGTTTTTCCGTCACTTTTGACCGGCTGCAAAACCCTGGAAGATGTCACCCGGGTCGGGGCCGAAATCGGCGCCGCAACCGGCATGATTTCCCAGGGACACGCCGATTCCCTGGTCAAAACCACAACGGCCGTCAGCAGGTCATTTGAAGACATCACCCCACAGCAGGAATACTACATCGGACGAACCATTGGTGCAGTCATCCTGGAAAAGTATCCGGCAGAAACGGATACTGCCGCCAACCAATACCTGAACAGATTGGGTCAGACCCTTGCCCGGGCATCCGATATGCCTGAAACCTTTTCCGGATATCATTTCCTGATTCAGAACTCACCGGAAATCAATGCCCTTGCCGCGCCGGGAGGATTCGTTTTTGTCACCCGCGGCATGTTGTCGTGCTGCCCCCATGAAACGGCTGTCGCCGCCGTACTGGCCCATGAAATTGGCCATGTTCAGGCCAGACACGGCCTGCAGGCCATAAAACAGTCCCGGATCACCAATGCACTGGTTACCATTGGGGTTGAAGGCGCCAAAACATTTGGCGCCGGCGCCATTGCGGATCTGACCCGGGAATTCGAGGGCAGCATCGATGATATTACCCAGACCCTGATCAATTCCGGATATTCACGGGCCTTTGAAGCCGAAGCTGACCGGTCGGCCATAACGATCCTCCGCCGGGTGGGCTACAATCCCGCTGGCCTGGTGGACATGCTTCAGGTGATGAAGGAGAAACTGGTTCCCGCTCAGGCCGATTTTGCCAGCACCCATCCCACCCCGGAAAGCCGGATTGCCGCCATTACAGAAATCATTGGGCCGGTTACGCCGGTCACTGAAATCCGGGAGCGTCAGAAGCGTTTTGAAGCCGCCCTGAAAAAAGCCTGACATGCGTGTTTCACCGGCCATTCGGAAACTGCTTCTGGGGATTGCATCGGGTGTGGCCGGTGCCATTCTGGCCATCGGGCTGTGGGCCACGGGCATTCCGGACCGATGGGAAGGCATCACCTGGGACTGGCGGGCATCCATGCTTGCCCGGCCCGGTTCTGCTCACGATCAGATCACGCTGGTCCTTCTGGATCAGAACAGTCTGGACTGGGCCCAAACGGAAAATGGACTGTCCTGGCCCTGGCCCAGAGAGGTTTACGCCGCCATCATCGCATATTGTCAGCGCAACGGCGCCAAATCCCTGGCCCTGGATGTGCTGTTTACAGAGCCCTCCTCCTATGGGGTTGAGGATGACGCCGCGTTGGCTGGTGCATCCGCCGGGTATGGCCGGGTTGCGGGCGCGGTTACCCTGGGTCTGGAAACCGGCAATTTGAGATTCTGGCCAAAAGATGTGCCGGAGCCTGCATTCACAACCAACCTGGTTGTTGGGGCTGTCGGGAAAATACCCGTGTTTCCGCGGGCGACGTTTCCGATTCCGGAGTTGGCCCGGACCATGAACGTGCTGTGCAATACCCACATGAATCCGGACCCGGATGGCGTCTACCGCAAGACGACCATTGCCGCGGTCTTTGATGGATGTATTCTGCCGTCCCTGGGCATCGGGGCATATCTGGCGGCTCATCCGGCAGCCGTCATGGCCGCCGGACCCGGGGGGCTGTCAATTGGTGATCGTATCATTCCCGTTTCTCCGGAAGGCAGCACCATGTTACGGTTCAGCGGACCTTCCGGAACCTACCGCAGTTTCAGTGCAGCCGCTGTCATCCAGTCCGAACTGCGGCTCCGCTCCGGCCAGCCTGCGGTCATCGATGACCCGGGGGCCTTCCGCGACAAATACGTTTTATTCGGCTTTACAGCACCTGGCCTGTTCGACCTTCGGCCCACGCCTGTGGACGGCATCACGCCGGGGCTGGAAATTCAGGCCACCATTCTGGATAACTTCCTTTCCGAAAATTTTATCCGGCCATGTCCGGTTGCCCTATGGGTGGCGGCAACACTTGCATTGACGATCCTGGCAGGCATTGCGGGTTCTGTGTTCAGCAGTCCGTCCGGATTTGTCGTGACCAGTCTGGTTTTTCTGACCGTACCGGTCATGGCAGGGTTGGGCAGCTACAGCCGGGGCTGGTCACACCCCGTGGTTTGCCCGGAAATCGGAGTGGCAACAGCGCTTTTCCTGGTTTTTGTCATCAATTACGCCACGGAGGGGCGGCAGAAACGCTTCATTCAGAGTGCTTTCCGGCAGTACCTGTCCCCTGCAGTCATCGATCAGCTCATTTTGCATCCCGAGCGACTGCGTCTGGGCGGTGACCGGCGGGTTCTGTCCATCTTTTTCTCCGATCTCGAGGGATTCACCACCCTTTCCGAAAAACTGGATCCGGAAGTCCTGACGACCTTTCTGAACGAATATTTATCTGCCATGACCGATATCATACAGGAAGAAGCCGGCACCGTGGACAAATTCGAAGGAGATGCGATCATTGCGTTCTGGAACGCACCACTTGAGGTCAACGACCATCCGATTCGTGTTGTTCGGGCAGCGCTCCGGTGCCAGAAACAACTGGCCAATCTGAATCCGCAATTGAAAAAATACACGGGCATGGATCTTCGAATGCGGATCGGTATTCATACCGGTTTGGCTGTTGTCGGCAACATGGGCTCACACACCCGTTTCGATTACACCATGGTGGGTGATGCCGTCAATCTGGCTGCCAGGCTGGAGGGCGCCAACAAGGCATTTGGCACTGCCATCTTGATCTCCGAGGCCACACGGCAGGGAATCGGCGCTGCCTTTCCGACCCGTGAAATCGCCCGGCTGATGGTTGTCGGCCGCCGCGAGGCCGTAACCGTCCATGAGCCGATGCTGCCCGATGATTACGAAAACCGGAAATCCACGCTGGCCATTTTTGACCAGGGCCTTCGGCTGTTTTACGCCGGCCGGTTTGCGGACGCCGGAGAACGGTTTGCTGCCATCGCGGATCAGGACCCACCGGCGGCCCGGTATCGGGTTGTCTGCCGCAATTATGCCGCATCCCCTCCGGAAACCCGGGAAGGGGTTTGGGTGATGACATCCAAATAGGATTTCACACATAGCTAAAAATTAGCTTGACAAACCTTATTCGGACAGCTAACAATTCAGCCTATAAAACAGTATAACTGAAACCGGCACAACGGCGTGTACGGATTTATTAAAGACAAAGGCGTCTATACTTCGTAAGATCATCACGATCCTGAGGTATTGGCGCCTTTTTATTTTTCCAATACCTCAAACAGCCAAAACAATTCCGGGCTTAAAATTTTTTCAAAACAGGAGAATAGACATGAATCTGCACCATCCCAATGCCAACGATGCTCTTCAGACCAGTAACCGTTCCCGAAATGTCGCACCCCAATCCGGCATATGCAGCCGATGCATGGATGGCTGCCGAGGCAACTGCGACATGTTTCATGCCACATTCAGGGGCAGGGAGCTCTTGTATCCGTCGCCATTTGGCAGCATCACCGCCGGTGCAGACAAGGATTATCCGGTTGATTATTCCCATCTGAACATCATGGGGTATGCCATGGGCGCCAAAGGTATGGCCGCAGATCCGGATCAGGCCACCTTCCCCAATGTGAACACCGAAACAATTTTTGGTGTGACCAACAAAATCAAGATGAAGGTTCCGGTTTTCACGGGTGCATTGGGAAGCACGGACATCGCCAGAAAAAATTGGGAGCATTTCGCCATTGGTGCGGCCATCAGCGGTATCGTTCTGGTCTGCGGAGAGAATGTCTGCGGCATTGACCCGGAACTGGAGCTGAACCGGGATGGCAAGGTGTCCAAATCTCCGGAAATGGATCGGCGGGTTCGGGAATATCGGAAATATTATGATGGATATGGTGATATCCTCGTCCAGATGAATGTCGAGGATACGCGAAACGGGGTTGCCGAATATGTGATCGATAAACTGGGAGTCGAAACCATCGAGTTGAAATGGGGGCAGGGCGCGAAATGCATTGGCGGCGAAATCAAGGTGAATTCGCTCAACCGCGCGCTGGAACTGAAAAAGCGC
This sequence comes from Desulfatirhabdiaceae bacterium, assembly GCA_050179135.1. Classification (GTDB taxonomy): domain Bacteria; phylum Desulfobacterota; class Desulfobacteria; order Desulfobacterales; family Desulfatirhabdiaceae; genus UBA4064. The sequence goes on from JBFXFK010000079.1 coordinate 17,198, forward strand.
GGATATATCGTCACACCGGACCCCGAGGTGCCCGCGTTTCAGGCCGCATTCAAGGCCGGCCCTTTAAAACAGTTTGAACGCCATTCCCGCCTGGGATTTATCGATCAGGAAGGCTTCATGAAAGAAGTGGAGCGAATCCGCAAAATGGGCGCAAAACGGATTACCCTGAAAACCGGAGCCTATCCCATGAGAGAGCTGGCCATGGCCATCCGGTGGTCCAGCGATGCCGGAATCGATCTGTTGACCATTGACGGCGCACCGGGCGGAACCGGAATGAGCCCCTGGAGAATGATGTGTGAATGGGGTATCCCGTCCATCTATCTGCATTCAATGGCATATGAGCTGTGTGACCGGCTGGCGAAACGGGGGAAACGGGTGCCGGATATTGCGTTTGCCGGTGGATTTTCCTCTGAAGATCATGTTTTCAAGGCGCTTGCCCTGGGTGCTCCCTACTGCAAGGCGGTTTGCATGGGACGGGCGTTGATGATTCCGGGAATGGTGGGAAAGAACGCGGAAAAATGGCTTCGGGGAGAAGACAAGGGCCTTCCGGCTTCTGTTGCCCGGTATGGCTCCACCAAGGAAGAAATTTTTATGAATTATGAAGTTCTGAAAGAAAAATATGGCAAGGATGTCGAAACCTTTCCGCTGGGCGCGGTCGGAATTTTTAGCGCCGTGGACAAGCTCAAGGTCGGACTTCAGCAGTTGATGGCCGGCTCCAGAAACTGGGAAGTCAAATATATCAGTCGCCAGGATATTTTCTCGCTGACCGAAGAGTGTACCAAAGTAACCGGCATTCCCTATGTCATGGATGCATTCCGGGAAGAGGCGCTGGCCATTATCGATGCCTGATGCGTATGTGAAGGGGCAACCGTTTGGGTTGCCCCTGCTTTTTTAAATGAAAACAACCCGAACCCGATATATTCCATGACCCTGAAAACCAGTGAAATTCCCCTGGAGTTTTATTCCCAGTTCAAGATGTTCCATGAGATCATGTCCATCAAGGTCAGAGAAATCCTCCTGGTTTCAAGTCCTTATGATGCGTACATCATGGAGGAGGATGGCAGTCTGGCATCCCGGATCATCAATGAATACAGCGGCCTCAATCTCAGCCTTCCGCCCCGGGTAACCCGTACATCCTCCGGCCATCAGGCCCTGTCACTTCTGGCGCAGAAAAATTTTGACATGATCATCACCATGCCGCATGTGGATGACATGGATGCCCGGACACTGGGGAAAAACATCAAGGCGCTTTATCCGGATCTGCCGATTATCCTGCTCAGTCACAGCCTGCGATCCATATTTCCCCAGGGAGAATATCAAAAAATACACGGGATCGATAAAATATTCATCTGGTCCGGAAATGCCGATCTATTGCTGGCCCTTGTCAAAAACGCCGAGGATCGTCTGAATATCGATCGGGATACCCAGCGGGCCATGGTTCGGGTTCTGATACTGGTCGAAGATTCGCCACAATATTATTCCACGTTTCTGCCATTGATTTACAAGGAGTTTGTCAAACAGACCCAGGCGGTTCTGGGTGTTGGCCTCAATGAGGAGCACCGGCTTCTCCGGATGCGGTCCCGTCCCAAAATCATGCTGGCCGAAACCTATGAAGAAGCCATGAATCTGTATCAGAGGTATCGGAACTATCTCATCGGGGTGATCTCCGATACCCGTATTCCCAGAAACGGCCAGCCGGATGAAAATGCCGGCGCCGATATACTGGCTTTGATCAAACAGGAAATTCCGGATCTTCCGATCCTTCTGTTAAGCTCGGAATCCAAAAACCGTCTCAAGGCAGAACGGATTCCGGCTGTTTTTCTGGATAAAAATTCACCCAATCTGCTGGCTGAAATTCACCAGTTTTTTTTGAACCACCTGGGATTCGGGGATTTCATTTTTCGAACGCCGGACGGTGTGGAGATTGACCGGGCATCAACCCTGAGAACACTTGAAATGAAAGTGTCACAGATACCGGACCAGTCGCTTCTGTATCATGCATCCCGCAATCATTTTTCCAACTGGCTGATGGCCCGGTCCGAATTTGCTCTGGCATCCACATTTCGCGAAGTTCAGGCCAGTGATTTTGCACGCATAGCGGAAATGCGCAATTATATTGTTTCCGGCCTGCATACGCTCAGAAAACTGCAACAAAAAGGGGTTGTTGCCCAGTTTCAGGCCCATACATTCGATTCCGATATCATGGATTTTGTCAAGATCGGAGATGGATCACTGGGTGGAAAAGCCAGGGGGCTGGCATTCATGTCTGTGCTGCTTCATCAGCATTCCGGGCTTTTCAAAGCCTACCCCCAGGTTCAGATTCAGATTCCCAAGACCCTGGTGATCACCACCCAGGGTTTTGAATCGTTCATTCAGTTGAACCAACTGCAGTATCTGGCAAAAACCGATCTTCAGGATGACGAAATTGCCCAAATTTTTTTAAAGGCCAAAATACCCGACTGGCTGATTCTGGACCTGGAGACTTTTCTGGCTCAGGTCAATTATCCCCTGTCCATACGATCCTCCAGCCTCCTGGAAGATGCCCATTTTCAGCCGTATGCAGGCCTTTATCAGACATACATGATACCCAACAACCATCCGGATGCGAAGATACGGCTGGCGCAACTCCTGGATGCCATCAAACTCGTTTATGCATCCACGTATTATGAAGATCCCAAATCATTCACCCGCCATTCGGTCAGTCAGCCCCAGGAAGAGTCCATGGCGGTGATCATTCAGCAATTGGTGGGGGAGGCATACGGAGACCATTTTTATCCGGCCATATCCGGTGTTGCCCAGTCCCATAATTTTTATCCGGTTTCCCACATGAAATCCGAAGACGGGATCGCCCATATTGCATTGGGGCTGGGAAAAACGGTTGTGGAAGGGGAAAAAAACATTCGTTTTTCTCCCCGGTATCCGCAGATTTTGCCCCAGTTCACCTCCGTTGAAGATATCCTGGCCAACTCCCAACGATATTTTTATGCGTTGAAAATCCAAAATTATCCGGAAAATTTGAATTTCAACCGGTATTCCAATCTCGAGAAGCGGGAAATTGATGAGGCGGAAACCGAACTGCCCATCCGGCTGCTTTCCAGCACCTATATTCCGAACGAACATCGCATTCGGGACAGTGGCAATTTTCCCGGGGCAAAGGTCGCCACCTTTGCGTCTGTGCTCAAACACGACCTGTTCCCCCTGCCGCAACTGCTCTGCGATATGCTGGATCTGGGCAGAAAAGGCATGGGATGCCCTGTGGAGATTGAATTTTCGGTGAATCTGGGAACACAGCGCCAGAGAAAAAATGAATTTTATTTTCTTCAGATGCGGCCGCTTGCGGCTGAAATTGATCGAAATGATGTGGTCATATCAGATGCGGAAATCAAAAACGCCCTGTGTTTTTCCCAAAACGCCCTGGGGAACGGAAAATATGAAAACATCTCTGATGTCATTTATGTCAAACCGGGTGATTTCAAAGTTGATGACACCATACAAATGGCGGATGAAATCGGACGATTCAATGCCATACTGGCAAAGGAAAAACGGCGATATCTGCTGATTGGCCCCGGGCGATGGGGATCTTCTGACCGGTGGCTGGGAATTCCGGTTCAGTGGCGCAATATTTCGGGTGTCGGCGCCATCATCGAATTGAAAAATGGGCATATTCATGCGGATCCATCCCAGGGGTCCCATTTTTTTCAAAACATTACATCTCTGGGAATCCCTTATATCACGGTTGTGGAAGACACGGATATTCTGGACTGGAAACGATTGGAATCACTCCCGACACATCATGAAAGCCAGTATATCCGGCATGTTCAGATGGATCGGGCGCTTGTCATCAAACTTCAGGGAAAAAAATCCATTTGTGTGATTTATTGACCTGTCAGCGCAGGCTGGCATTCAATGATTTTTGGTTTACGATTTAAGGTTATCATTCAATTCACTATTCCATAAAACAGGAGATTCAGCATGACAGACATTATCCGCTATATGAAAAATCGGGATCCGTACGAAAAAGAATTTCATCAGGCAGTGGAAGAGGTGTTTGAAACCGTCCAGCCGGTTCTGGAACGTTACCCGGATTATCAACAGTCCGCGATTCTGGAAAGACTGATTGAGCCGGAGCGACTGGTTCAGTTTCGCGTGCCCTGGGTGGATGATGAAGGGCAGGTTCACGTCAACCGGGGATATCGCATTCAGATGAGCAGTGCGATCGGCCCGTATAAAGGCGGCATGCGGTTTCATCCCTCGGTCAACCTGAGCATTCTGAAGTTTCTGGCTTTCGAGCAGGTGTTTAAAAACGCCCTGACCACACTGCCGATGGGTGGCGGAAAAGGCGGATCCGATTTTGACCCGAAAGGACGGTCCGATGGTGAAATCATGCGGTTCTGCCAAAGTTTTATGACCGAACTGTTTCGTCATATCGGGCCGAACACCGATGTCCCGGCAGGTGATATTGGTGTTGGGGCACGGGAAATCGGCTATATGTTTGGTATGTATAAAAAACTGTGTAATGAATTCAGCGGTGTTCTCACCGGAAAAAGCCTGGGATGGGGAGGTAGTCTGATCCGCCCGGAAGCCACGGGTTATGGCAATGTCTATTTTGCTTCGGAAATGCTGGCGACCCGTGACGAACCATTGAAGGGAAAATCCTGCCTGGTATCGGGATCCGGAAATGTTGCCCAGTTTACGGTCGAGAAATTGATCGAAATGGGTGCAAAAGTTCTGACGATGTCCGACTCTTCCGGATATATTTTTGATGAGGAAGGGATTGATACGGGAAAGCTGGAATTTGTCAAACGCCTGAAAAATGTCCGCCGGGGACGAATTCGGGAATATGTGGACAAATACTCACAAGCCGTTTACACGGAAGCCGATTCCACGCTGGATTACAACCCGCTGTGGAATCACTGGGCGGACTGTGCATTTCCCAGCGCCACACAAAATGAAATCAATGAAAAAGATGCCTACAATCTGATCAATCACGGCGTTACACTGGTCAGCGAAGGCTCCAACATGCCCAGTATGCCGGAAGCCATCAAGATATTTCTGGACAAGAAAATTCTGTATGCGCCGGGCAAGGCATCAAATGCCGGTGGTGTTGCCGTGTCCGGCCTGGAAATGGCGCAGAACAGCATGAGAATCAGTTGGCCAAAGGAAGAGGTGGATGGCCGGTTGAAAGAAATCATGAAAAATATTCATAAAACCTGTCTGAATGCGGCAGCAGAATATGGTTTTGAAGGAAATTATCTGGTTGGAGCCAACATTGCGGGCTTTGTCAAGGTCGTCAATGCAATGATCGATCAGGGGCTGGTATAAAAGCTGAAGGCTGAAGGATAAAAGGATGAAGGCAGACCTGTGGAAGCGGATTCTCACATGTCATGTCTTCATCCTGACGCAATACGGATTGAATGGAAGGCGCCGGATTGA
>JBFXFK010000080.1:0-21015 GCA_050179135.1 Desulfatirhabdiaceae bacterium
TCTCTATGCGAATGAACAACATGAACAGTCAAGCAAATGCCTTCAGGATGTGATCGAAACCTGCATCCCATCCAACTGCCTGGAGGTATATGGAAACAGTCACGATTTTGCAAAACGGATATATCAGCTTCCGAGAAATATCGATGTGGCCGTGCTGCTCGCCCGGAACCATGAACAACTGTCGGAGTTGATCTCGTTAAAGGATTTTCTGATCGACGTCCGTATGATTCTTATCCTGCCGGATCGGGAACATCAAACCGTGATAAAAGGATATGCCTTGTGTCCGGGTTATACATGTTATGAGGACGGCAATATGGCGGATATTGCCAAAGTGTTGAACAAGATGATTGTGCGGCTGAACACATTTTCATGAAAAACGTGATCAGGCTACCATTTGGGGCTTTATTTCGGAACGATGCATCCGCTCTTTGCGCAAAAAGCGGGCGACCTCCACGGGAGCGTTAACCCGCACTCAGGGCGGTGCTGTCGGATTGTAATGTGACGGGCCATTGCAATCCGAGGTGGCGAATTTTCACGGCAGCATTTTCCTGCCTACTGTTTTCCGCTCAGCTTTCCGACAATGTTCAGGAAAGCGTTTTCCCAGTCGATACCGGCTGTAATATCATAATTTTTTTCAATAAGAGCAGACCTTTTTTCAGGTGACCGGTAGAGCGAAATAATTTTTTCCGCAAGATCGACATGGTTTTCAGGCTCGAAAAAACAGAGGCTTTCTTCATCATAATAGTCCTGTATGCCGGGCAGCCTTGAAACAACAATGGGCCGCTTCAGTATGCCGAACTCGAAGATTCTCTGAGGAAAGTTAATGCTGGTAAAGGCATCTTTGCGGTTGGGAACAACGCCTATGGATGAATTTAAAATAACTTTCGGCATGTCGGTAATAAAAACGCCCGGGAGATGTTGGATATGGCCGGCCATCCCAAGTTCCTTCCAGAGGTTCCGGCATTTGCTGAAAAAATCTTCCTCCCCGTTGCCGAGAATCTGCAGAGTTGCTTCCGGTATTTCCTTTGCAATGATCGGCAATGCCCGAATCAGCACATCCAGGCCATGCCGTTTTAAAATGGAGCCGCTGTACAGTATGATAAATTTTTTATCCGGCCCGGCGCTGGCCAAGGACTCCGCCGGCATATTAAAAATGCTCATATCGGGGGCATTCATAACAATATGTATTTTTTCTCCTGGATGCCTCCGGTTGACAAAGGCCCGCCTGAAGCCTTCATTGGGGGTTATAATCACGTCGGCCAGGAAAGAAGCGGCTTTTTCAAAAAGCAAAAGCGGCGGGTATAAATATTTTTTTGTATTATGAAATTTTGCCCGGAAGACTTCAATGGACGGGTCCTCCCAGTCCATGATTATTTTGGCGCCCAGCAATTTCGGAACAATGCAGAGCAGCACAAGAAATTCGGGCATGACAAAGGGAATAATTACTTTATGTTTTTTTTTCAGGAATAACGCACTGATGTTAAAGAACAGCAACAGGCTGAATACAAGGTATTCCGTGACATACTGGAGTGTGCTGCCCCTTTTTTTTTGCATGGGGAATGATACAATGTTGACCCCTTCAAGCGTGGGTGGGGGCCCATTGGGAGTGCGTATGCAGATAAAGTCAACCGCATAGCCAAAGCGGACAAGAGCCGCTATTTCGCGCAGAATGCGGGGATCCTGAGTCCAGTATTTGTAGGCGATTACCAATACAGCGTTGCTTGCTAAAAAAGGCATTTTTTCTCCCGATATTTTCGGGGATATCGCGGATGGTTATCCAAAGAAGGCAACCTGAACACGATATGTTTTTGATTACGCCCATTCAAGTTGAAATACACGGGATCAAGGTAAAACAGCCAGTTGCCCGAGCAGAGCACGGTGTATGTGATCATTTTAAGCTGCTTGCCAACGCAACTGTCGGGCCTCGGATGGGATTTTCAAACACGCTCTAAAAGATAATTATAAGCCCGCAACAGTTCTGCTGCAGAGTTTTCCCAGTTTAGAGACTTGGCAATCCTTTCAAAACCGTATTCTCCTATCCTCTTTCGCAGATCAGGATCTTTTGAAAGTCTGACAATCGCCTGAGCAAATTGGGTAAGGTTTCCTGGTTCAACCAGCAAAGCGGATTCTTGTGTTGAATATCGTGTTTCATCCATGTCAAATGCAACAATTGGTTTTCCTGCGGACATGTATTCCATAATTTTTATAAATGTCGATTTACGATTGGCCTCTGACTTTGATGCGGTTTCAACACAAATATCCGCTTCTTCGATAAAATTCTGAACCAGCTTGCGATCATGGATAAAGCCTGTAAAACGGAAATACGGCTCCATACGCAATTCCGTACAAAGTTTCCTTACGCGGGGCATATCGTCGCCATCACCAACAACTGTACAGTGCATCCGGGTTTCATTAAGCTGGTTTACCAGGATATCCATCGTTCTAATCAAAAGATCCACACCATCCTGGTTGTTTATTGCCCCGACATATAACAGCTCAATAATCTCATCATCCCGGTGTTGTTTATAATTTACACTTTTTGAATTCCCGGATAACTCCGGATCATTTCGTACAACAAATATTTTATCCGGATTGATACCATGTTTGTCAATAATATGTTTTTTATAAGATAAATTTGTACTGATTACTGCATGCGCGATACGGCATGAAAGTTTCTCCATCAGACTGAGCAGTCTGAAGATTGTTTTTTTTCTGGCATTGTATTTGGAGTAAAAAAGCTCAGGAGCAAGATCGTGATGGTCAAATATGAATTTGACATCAAAAATATTGAAGGCCAAAGCCAATAGAAAAATATGATCCGGTGGGTTGGCCCCATGGATGATAAAAAATCGATTTTTTATGAATACCTTGAGACCAAGGATTGCTTCCCAGAAGAGAGCATTTGTGTACTCCATTATCTGATGCAACTTGCCGCCATCGCCTTTGAAGGATGGGTGCCGATATATCTCAATCCCGTCGATCACTTCGTAGCTTTTGGAAAAATATTTGTTCTTGGGCGAAATGGTTGTTACATCATATCCAGCCTGTTTTAAAGTCCTGGCTTCTCTCCAAACACGGATATCCTGAGGGACGGTAGCGTTTTCCACAATAAATAGAATGCGAAATTTGTTCATATTTCAATAACCGCCTATGTTTGTATTGCACCAATCTTCGAAAGAGAATGCGGTGTGATTACAAATTATATCCTTGCAAAAAATATATTTCACAAGGCTGCAGGCCGGGATAGGCCAGTTAGTCCATCCCCGACCGATACGCAGCGAAATTATGTTTCTGAATTTCCATATCCACCTTTATGACGAACGAAATCCGGAAAGGTGGTGTTTTTTTAACAGATCGTACAATCTGGACTGGGAGATACCGGAGAGCTTACAGGCCTTTTCCCGGCTTTTCCCGGCTTTGGCCAGCAGCATACCGAGATAGTTCTCTTCTGCCTGATGTCGAAATTCAGCCCATGTTGGAAATATGTCGTTGACAAGCGGTATGTTGGCTTTCTGACCGGAGGCGATCTGCGTTTGTCCGGACTCGAAATCCAGCCGGGTAATTCGATAAGCGGGGGGAAGGTGTTTGGGCACCAGTATCGGATCCTGCCCGGATGAAGCCAGTGAATATTCCAATACATTGATCAGTTCCCGGACATTTCCTGGCCAATGATGCGAATTCAGGTGCATTAAAAATTCCGATGATACACCTTTCAAACCAAGACCATAACGCTGACCCATTTCATGAAGTTTATGAACTGCAATTTCCTGAATGTCCTCCTTGCGATCTCGAAGCGGCGGAAGGTTTATCCATATGGCCCGAATTCTGAAAAGCAGGTCTTCTCTGAATGTTTTCTCTTTTACCATTTGCTCCAGATCACGATTTGTTGCCGAAACCAGTCTGAAATCAACCGGCACCTCCTCTTTGCCACCCAGTGGTCGGATTCGGTGTTCCTGAAGGGTCCTGAGAAGAGATGCCTGAATATTCAGGGAAAGATCGCCGATTTCATCCAGAAACAGGGTTCCGTTTTCCGCCTGCAGAACCAGTCCGTCCTGTCTTTTATCCGCACCGGTAAACGCACCTTTTTCATGACCGAACAATGTGCTTTCCGCCAGGGTTTCGGGCAGTGCCCCACAATCTACCGTAATGAAGGGTCCCTTTGATCGGGTGCTGTTTCGGTGTATGGCCTTGGCAAAGGATTCTTTCCCGGTTCCTGTTTCACCCGTAATCAACACACTTGCATCCGTCACGGAGGTTCTGGCGATTTCACCCAGACAGTTGCGAATTGCATCCGAATTTCCAATGATATCCGAACGGTCGAGAAATACAGGGTGTTTCGTTGCTCCCTTTTCATTATGATACTGCAACGCCCGGGTAATGGTAAGAGATGCCTCATCACGGGAAAATGGCTTTTGGAGAAAATCCCATACACCATATTTGAAAGCCTCTTCCGCTCCCCCCGGGTCTCCAGATCCCGTAATAATAATCACCTCGGGTGATGATGGGAGTTTTAACAGAATTGGTAATATCGCCAAACCGTTACCATCGGGGAACTCCAGATCGAGAAGAATGACATCAAATGGGTTGATTGATGCCTGGTGGAGACCATCTTCCAGTGTATGGGAGGCATAAACGCGATGTCCCATACGCTCTATCAGTTTGGAGAGAATGATGCAGATTTGGACGTCGTCATCAATAATCAACAATCGAGCCGTTGGATTGGTCATCCGGTTGCCTCTTGTTTTTTTGAGAAAATATCATGGAAAACGGTTGCGTTTCAGGTGTATTGGAAACATCGCCCAATTTCATTACAAGGCATCAGTGCCATTTATCTTTTCCGATGGGGTCAAATGATTGTGATTTTTTTTCAAAACTTAAATCGCATACCAGAAAAAGCATGATTCCCGCCGCATGCAGCCATAGATCGCGAAGCAATCCATGCCGGGTAGTCGTAACTAATTGAACTGTCTCAATAATGACAGACAGGGACATGGCAATGCCGGCGCTCCAGGCACCGGGTTTTTGAATCAGCCCTCTGAAAAATCGCGTGGAAAGCATGAGCCGGATGACGCATGATAACAGAAAGAATGAAAGGACATGCAGAAAGGTATCATTTCCAATCCCGATCCATTGATAAAATAATTCAAGTGTATCGGCCTGTATCAAAGAAAAATAAAAAATAGCCAGAATGCAGGACAACGCGACCGAAGCGATGGCAATCGATTTCATTATGATCTTGACCTGATGTTATCAATCCCGGAGAACCCGGCGTTCATCTGATCTTGTAAATTTCATTTGTCACAGCCCTTCCTTTTGCCGCATTTCTGGAGATCAGGACCAATTGCAAATCGAATCTGCAGAGCTGGAGGGCTGTAGCCCGGCCGATTCCGGATGTGGCGCCGGTAATACCGCCTATTCGTTGGTCAGTGATGGCTTTTTGAGGATTTTTCATGATGGATGAAGGTCCAATTTCGGAATGTAATCAGGCCCATTCGAAAGGAGTGCAACGTAATTGACGTCCGGTGGAGCGCACTGTTGACATCTCATCGTGGTTTAACCGCCTCGACGATCAATGTGTGTGGAACAGAGAAATCAGACTCGTGCTCCTTGAGTAAACACGGAGAGAATAGCTCCGGATAACCGGTTTCCCTCACAGGCATGCATTGCCTGATCTCGATAAAACCATTTGTTGTCAAAAGTTCCTCAAGAAACGAGTATGTGAGAATGGTAAGGTGCTCACCAAGACAAAAAATGAAATTCTCAAATTTCCCCCCAATGCTGGTTCTTTTTTCTGGATAATCCGTGAACCAATTGGTATCGTTCTCATTGAATTTCTTGATTGCCGAATCGCCATTGGGCCCGCCTAACCGATAAACTCCTCCTGGCTTCAGGCAACGAAAAACTTCTCTGAAGTGGGCTTGTATGTTGGGGAGGTGCTCAATCATGTGATGAGAGTAGAAGCAATCGACTGTCTCATCATGAAACGGTAATGGATTTCGAAGGTCTGCCCACAAATCACACTTCCCGGTGAACATATTGGCGTCAACATTCACCCACGCATTGATATATTTCATCTTCCCGGGACCAAGGTGAACCTTTACGTCACCCGTTCGTGGTGCTCGGAAATACCGGTATATCAGTCCGTTGATTCCCATAAAAGGACCAGCGACCTGGTAAAATACAGCCTTGGCATTTCGACTTAGCATACTGTTAGCATTTCGACTTGGCATACTGCTCCTTCTCTGTCTGTTCGGATGTCCAGGATGATTTTATTTTTTCTTTCACAAGTAGTTCCCTTTTTGTAAACGTTCATGAATCATTCCGGATGGGTTCAACCCCACATATGAAAATGACATGTACCGATTTTAATTCAAAACTCAAAACTTTCTTTCCATTTTCACGCGAATAAATAATCTCCATCTGGCAGTTAACAATACCCATTTTCTTTGGCTTTTTTTTGCATGACGGATACTTCTCCAATTCTTGCGCCTGGCGGGATTGGGGAGTAGGGTCCAATATAAACATCTTTTTCAATGACGACTTCCTTGTATCCGCCGGTTGGTTTTCTTTTGCCCCAGTAGGTATGGGCGATAATGGAGGTTCGAATGCCGATGGTGCAATTGTCATGAATAATAACACCTTCCGGGTGCAGTTCATCAATATAGACGTATTGACTGATCCATACATTTTTACCGATGATTGCACCGCGCATTCTGTGTAAACCGGGCCGGACTGAAAAGCCTCCGGGAAACACAACCGCCAGTTTGTGTGAAATAACGGTTTAGAATATTTCTCATTATTTCACGCAATATTTACTTAATTTAATGGCAATGAATTCTTTCTAAACCCGCCAAAATGCTTTTTTAGACGGTTTTTATCAATTTTCCCGTTGCTGGTTGTTGGAAAGTACTCCAGAAAACATATATGTTTGGGTACTTTGAACTTGGGAAGGTTTTGTTTGCAGTGTAAAAAAAGCATTTTTTCGTTACATGCGGTCTTGCTTTTTTTTATGATACAGGCAACGATTTCTTCGCCCAAAATTTTATCCGACACACCAAAAACCACAGCATCCTCTACCGCAGGATGCTCCAGAATGATCTCTTCAATTTCTTTGGGCGCGATTCTGTGACCGCCGCTTTTGATCATGTCACTTTTTCTGCTGACAATATAAAAGAAACCGTCTTCATCCATTTTTGCCAGGTCACCTGTCCACAGTCCTTCCTTTTTAAGTACGTTGGCCGTGGCTTCGGGATTTTTCCAGTAACCCTGCATAATGTTCCGACCGCATGCAACGATTTCGCCAATCTCTCCGGGCTTGACGGCTTTTCCTTTTTTGTCCAGCAGATTCAGCGTCACACCAGGGATGGCCTGGCCGATGGACCCGTGTTTTCTGTAAAAATAATCCGGATGCAGGTAGGAGAGACGGGCGGATGCCTCGGTCTGTCCGTACATGATATAGATATCCACTTCCGGAAAGGTCTTTTTTATTTCCCGGGCAAGTCCGGTCGGGAGAGGACCACCCGCCTGCGCAAAATATCTCAGGTATGGAAACGTGTACTGGTTGATCATTGCGCCTGAGAAAAGAATGGCAAACGTCGACGGAACCCCCGACAGTCCGGTTGCATTTTCTTCCTGCATGATATCCATGATCAATTTGGGATACATCATGTTTTGATGCACAATCATTGTGGCGCCGACAGCCACATGTGTCAGCATGACAGAATTGCCGAATGAGTAGAAAAATGGCAGGACAACCATATGTCGCTCATCCGGAGTCAACCGGAGATACTGGATAATTGAGTTCGTATTTGCCATTAAATTGCCGTGCTGCAGCATCACCCCTTTGGGTTCGCCCATTGTTCCGGATGTATAAATGATCTGTGCCAGATCCGAATCGCTGCATGTGGAAGGAAGCGACATTTTATTGTCTGTAACGGGTCCGTTGATGTTCATTTGACCGGATGCAATCATTTTGATACCCCCCAGCATCGGGTCCAGCGAAGAACACCCCTGAACGGAGATTGCGTGCATGCATGGAATACTGTCTGCAATATCTGTCAGATACCTGACAAATTTATATTGCGTGACAAGAATGGATATTTCGGCATCATTTATGATCTGTTTCAGTGTTCTCGAGGCTGTCTGGGTGTTCAATGCAACAACCACGGCTCCGGTCATGAGAATACCAAAGTAGGCAGAGACATATTCTGCCGGATCATCCAAAAGAATGCCCACCCGGTCACACGGAGCAATATTTTCAGAAAACAGCCATGCCGCAATTTTTTCGGCGCCCGCAGCGATTTCCTGATAGCTGGTGCTTTTATGAACCTCAACGATCGCCTGCTTGTCAGGATATGTTTCAGCCGTTTCAATAAGATATTGATGAATGCCCATAATTCACCACCCGATATTCAGGTTTATTGGATCAGGAACTGCATGAAAAGGATTCCGGGCTGCCCCATACATCCTCTCCTGAAGTAATCATCGTGTCGCGCGCAGACGTCGTTTCTGAATGACCATGCGTAGTGTTCTGTATGCGTCTGCAAGAAAATTGTTCGTTTCTATGTAATTGTCCCTGGTCTCGGAAAGGAATCGCCTCAAAATCGTTTTCCCGCTCGGACATGGATGTGATGGCGATGAATTGACAGCGTTGGCGCAGTTCACATATTTTTTACCCGAATAATGTTCTGCGATGTTCAACAGGGATGTCCATTTGATGTTTCCGAAACTGTTGATCCAGTCAACCAGGTCTGTGATGGCTTTATAGCCATTCCTGAAATCGCTGTGGTGTGTGTCAATGACAATCGGATGGCCGGATGCAACGGCATCAACAAAATGAGATTTGTTCTTTGGATTCAGACGGAGGAACAAAGGGAAATTGTGGTACATCTTTGTAGAGAAATATTGATACTCGATGGCAAATGGTTCGAACGGGGTGTCAACCGCCCGGATGTTCGAGTTAAATGCGGCAAAATAGCCCTGATCTTTGATTACCTTCATTGCTGTTGAAGAAAATTGACCTTGTGGGAAAACCATAACAGGATCATATGGCAAACCTGTAATCCGCTTGTGTTGTTCCATGCGCCACAGAGCGGTGGATGACAAGTCACTGAGCTCCTTGTAGCCGCTTCCCCCGAATTCGTTGCCGGTATGATTGCAGCCATGCACGCATATGGCATAGTAGTCGCTGTTGGCAGCAAAAAGCCTTGTGGTTTTCGGATTGCTCCTTTTGTAGTTAAAGGGGATGAAGGCAATTTCGGTAAAGAAGTTATGAACTTTCATTTTTTCCAGCAACTTCTCGTAGTCAAGACAACCATATCGGGGTCTCAGAAGTGGATCGTCTATGACCACGCAGGCCAGGGTCTGTCGTGGTCTCTCTGTTTCGTGCGGCGTCATGTCGCTGTATCTATCCCTTTTTGAAATCCGGATAAGGGGTTATAACCAGATACAAACGCTTCCCTATAAAAAGCGATGGATCGAAAACGGACTCTGAGTCATTGTGACATTGCAACGGACACGCCGTTTTTTTTTCTGGAAATGAAGGATGCAACGGAATTGACGCTGTCAAGATTATCCGGGATGATTTCATCGTCTTCAAATGTGATATGGAAATCGTCGGAGATAAACGCCATCAGCTCCAGTATTCCGGTTGAATCGATAATGCCTTCCTTCAGAAAAGAATCGTCATTGCATAGTTTGGTTTCATCATCCGTAAAGATGAAATTTTCCAGAATAAATTTTCTGATTTTGATAGCTGATTCATCCATATGCGTCTGCGACCTTTTTATTGGAATCAAATTGTGTTTTGGCGGTGTCATGAAACGGTGATTTCCGGAATGGCCTGTAATGTAATTGCTTTGAGGTGGAGGTAACGGGTTGTTGACCGTTTCGAATCGATATCATCATAGATGCGTTTCACCTGCTCGGGAGATAGCCCGCATGAAGATGCGGCGGTCACCGGAGAAATATGATGGTTTTTGGCATACAGACATATGTCCATCAGATGATAGGGGAGGGAGAAGTAAAATTCACCCTGCCCCTGTGGCATGGAATAGGTATCGGTTGTCGGAGTGCGTTTGCGTATTTCTTCTGGAATTCCAAGATATTCGGCAAGCTGATAGACTTGGGATTTGTATAGATGGGCGATCGGCTTGATGTCCGCGGCGCCATCACCCAGCTTGACAAAGAATCCCTGGTCATATTCCAATCGGTTGGGTGTTCCGGCTACTGCAAAGTTCAGGCGGTCGGCATGATAATATTCAAGCATCTTGCGTGTGCGTTGTTTGAAATTGGTGGCCGCCACAATTTCAAGATAGGGTTTCAGGGAGAGACGCTTCCTGAAAATCGACCCATCCGGTGACTGGGCAACCAATGAGGAAAGGCTGAACCCTTTGTTGTCGAAGATGTTCGAAATGACCATTTTGGATTTCCAGCCATCTCCATAATCCGGAATTACCATCCGGACGGCGTTATCATAATGCCGATACGCCCCGACAGACTCAAGAACAGGGGAAATATCCATACGCAGGGATTCGATCCCAAGGAAATTTATTACGCTGCCGCTCAGTTCGGTGGTTTCCCTGGCCGAATGAAGCTCCGGCATCTCGAGGCCGAACACCCGTTCCCTGCCCAGTGCCCTGACCGCAAGAGCTGCTGTAACGCTGCTGTCGATACCCCCGGATATGCCGACAACAATTCCCCGGCGTTTCAAATCGTTTCTCAGGGCATTTCGAATTCCGGCGACAATACGTCCGGTTTCCTTTTCAGTATCCAGCTTGAGAACAGAAGGAGAAAAATTGTTCATGATGCCGAGAGTTCCTTTCCAAAATCATCATATATGCATGATTTTTTTGGTGATTTTCATGGGCTGAATCTGATCCACCTCACGGTTGTCCATAAAATGATGATGCACGAGCTGGGTGGAGAGGATGCCGATCAACGCCATGTTCTGGGTTTCACAGGCAATGAACCGGCCGGGCTTCCGATACTTGTCAACCAGGTAACGGACCTTTGCCGGATTGAAGTATCCGGTATTTTTCAGGCAGGCATCCGAGAGAAGTTCTTCGAAATAGTCACTTTTGCCGGAAAAGAAAACTTCCCGGATTGGTGCGCGATAGGGTTGTTTGGGCCTGGAAACGATTCGGGAAGGGATGATATCGTGAAAGGCTTTTTTCAGAATATATTTTTCATTCAATGCCTTGATTTTCCATGACAGGGGAAGTGTGGCGGCGAAATCAATCACCCGGTAATCCAGAAAGGGGAGACGCAGCTCAAGTGAGTTGGCCATTGCAACCCGATCTCCCTGGGAGGAAAGGAGATAGTTGGTCATAAAAATGTCCATCTCCAGATACTGTGCCTTCGAAAGCGGATCACGGGCATTGAATCCATCGGGAAGCATCCGGGCCAGCTCCTGCTCGGGAGAATAATCCGTCATGGCCTGCTGGAGAAAATCATTGGTGAAGAATGTTTGATTCCTTCCGGTATTCTTCCATCGGAGCCGGTGAGAAAAGAATGGATCCAACAAATCGTCGGGTGCTACCGCATAAAACTGTTGCAGCATATATCGGTTTTGGGACGGATCCTTGAATATGAAGGGATACAGCTTTTCGAGAAGACGCGGGCGGAGTGACGATTGGGGAAAGCGGCTCCAGAATTGCCGGATTTTTCCCTCCTTGAAAATATCGTAGCCCCCGAAAATCTCATCGGCTCCTTCACCGGTCAGAACGACCTTGAACTGACGATCATGTACGGCTTTGGAGAGTAGAAACATGGGCACCGGTGCGGTTCTCAACAACGGCTTTTCGCAATGCCGGATGACTTGGGGAAAGTATTCCCGGATATCCCTGTTCGAGACGAGCAGCTCATGATGATCGGTTCCGAGGTATTTGACCAGTTCCTGCTGAAACGGTGTTTCATCAAACGCAGCTTCCTGAAATCCGATCGAAAAGGTTCGCAGTTTGTTATTGAAGTATCGGGAAATGATCGATGTGATGATGGAAGAATCCAGTCCGCCACTCAAATAGGCGCCGACAGGGACGTCTGCCCGCAATCTCAGACCGACGGCATCGATCATCAATGACTTCAGATGGGTAACGGCATCATTGAAAGTCCCTGCCCACATATTTTCAGGGGCATGGTATGGCAAGTTCCAAAACGGATTTTCCGCGACAATGGCTCCGTTCCGGATGATTTGATAATGCCCGGGCCGTACTTCATAAATACCCTTGAAAGTGGTTCTGGGAGTTAATGTTGTCCAGAAGTTGAATATCTGATGCAGGGCTGTGGGATCGATTTCCCGTGGAATCGAAGGGTCAGTAAAAATGGCCTTGATTTCAGATGCAAAACTGAATTTGTTGCCGGAATGATAATAATATAGCGGCCGTATTCCGACACGGTCCCTGGCAAGAAAAAGCTCCTTTTTCACGCAATCCCAGATGGCAAAAGCAAACTGTCCATTAACTCTGGTCAGACATTCTTTTCCGTATTCCTCATAGAGATGGATCAGGACTTCGGTATCGGTTCCGGTTTTAAAAACATGATTTTTTTTCTGAAGTTCCGACTTCAATTCCGGGTAATTGAATACTTCGCCATTGTAAACGATCCAGAGCGTACCATCCTCATTGCAGATCGGCTGAACGCCATCATTCAGGCCGACAATGCTCAACCGGCAATGGCCCAGGGCGATATCGGAATCCAGATAAACACCGGCTTCATCAGGTCCACGGTAGCGAATTGACGAGATCATTTTCGATATTGTTTTTTCGCCGTCAGGGCCTGGATAAAAGAAACCCGATATTCCACACATAAGAGAATCCTTGATAGGCTTTAAAATCACAATTTTTCACGGTAAATTGATTTCAACCAGAATCCAGCTTTTTGAATCAGTTTTGGATTGTAAACTCTTTCAGAATCACCTCGAGCTGAGCCGACTTCTGCGGTGTCAGATTTTTAAAAGCCAGTCCGCATCGCCGGGTTCCAATGGTTTTGAAAACGCCTTTTTCTCTTTCGAACCGGGTATCATAGACCAGATCGCAAGACAGATTGGAGAGTTCAAATTTTCTGGGAGCACTGAAAATATCAATGCAGACATCCACTGCCAATTCGGAATAATTCTGGAGGACAGGATATTCAAATGATACGCCTCCCTTACTGATATTCAAAAGCCAGCCAATCCGATCAAAATCGGGCCTGAAGGCTATAAAAACCTGGTCATTCAATTCATGCCGTGTATGTCGCCGTCGTTCAGAACCATTTGTTCCGGTCATTGTCCAAACCTCCTATCCGTTGCAGTCCAATTTTGAAAAGATCAGCACCAAAAAATATTCCCGAATGTTATGCGTATTGCCTCTAATGTTCCCTCACCAGTCGAAAGCCAACAAAGTCGCTTCTTGTATTGGGTGCACAATAAAACCGGCTGGCTGATCTGCAGTTTTGGGCATTGCTGAACCAGGAACCACCGCGCACCACGCGTCCTGGTCCAAACGCAGGTCCCCGGGGATCGCTCTGCGGGGTCGCCGCATAATCGCCATACCAATCCTGGCACCATTCGCAGACATTGCCATGCATATCGAACAATCCCAGCGTGTTCGAATACTTGCCGGCCACCGGATGCGTCATTCTGTCGGAATTGTAACAGTACCAGCCTGTCGCATCCAAACACGTGTCCCGGCGACAAAAAAGCTCTGTAATCTCCCCATTACAAAATGAGGTGGCGGCGCCAGATCTGCAGGCATATTCCCACTCAGCCTCAGTTGGAAGGCGATAGACAAATTCGCCCACGCCATTTAAACGCGTTATGAATTCATGACATTCATTCCATGTTACACTTTCGACAGGGCGCTGATCGCCTCCCTGCAGAAAACATGATGGGTTGTTTCCCATGATGCTTTTCCACTGCCCTTGGGTCACAGGGGTTGTCTGCATGCTGAATCCTCTGGTAATCGTGACTTCATGTTGCGTTTCATCCCTGTTTCGACCCGGCTCATAAATTGCGCTCCCCATGATAAAGATTCCGGGGGGAACATACACAAACGGCGCATCGCAAAAAGGTGTTTCGTGTGATTGCGGCATGGGCATGTCGGGAAGCGGAATTGTCACCCGGATGGCAACCCGGTTTTCCGCCGGCGGTTCAGGAGTTGTTTCTGCCGGGATTTTTTCCGTCGGAAAGCGGTCTTTCCCTTTTTGGAAGGCGAAGATATCGGATTCCATTTCTTCCAACATCGAAAAGACCGGATCCTGTTTGGGTCTCATTTTTTTCAATGGGTATCCTTTCTAATGACCAGGCTCGGGAATGATCAGTTCCTGACCGGTAACAATCAGGTTGATGTCATCGATCATGGGATTGGCTGCAACAATTTCTTTTAGCCCGTTGGCTGAATCCATTGGATAAAGACGGGATGCAATTCCACTGAGTGTGTCACCTTTTTGCACCACAAATCTTCCGGGACCATTGATTGGCGAAACATGATTTTTTGTCTGAAAGTCTTTTCCAGGCATCGGCTGTGATCTGTCACCAGTGGTGGACTCTGCCGCCAGTGCTGCATGCGCATGGTTTTGCGTGGTTTGTTTCATTTCCGGAAAATTTGCTCCAGAATCGCTATCCTGATATCTGCTTTTGGGTGTCTTCCGAGCCGATAATGGCATTTGGGTTTCGGGAAAACGGGATATGGATTCTGATTCAGGGCGTACGTGATAAAAAACCGATGAATTGTTTTTATCTGAAGACGCAACAGATTTTGGCGGGGCTGGAGCGGGTAAATCCATCTCTGATATATCGTTGTACGATGAATCGGATAATTTCAATGAATGGCGAACATCCGGTTTTATGGTTGATGCCGAAATTTCCGGATGGACAGGGGCGTCAGAGACGGGCTGATGTTTCTCAGCAGGCGGCGTCAATATGCCGAAATACAGCCTGCTCAGAAAATATTGAGCTTTTTCACCGATGACGCCCCCATATCCGGAAATCCCGAACACGGTCAGGATAATGGCAAAAACACCAAATGCCGCCAATGGCCTGAGTATTTTCCATTTTGATGGCGTACGTCGGGCACGTGATCCGGGTGTAAAGAGGATATCGCTCCGCAGCGCAGAATAGGCCTTTTTCAGGATTTTCCTGTTGACCTTGTGCTGTTTTTCAGCCTTGCAGACCAGCAACGCACTGTCACAAAGCTGGTTGATGCTGCGGGGAACACCGTTGGTCATTTTAAAAATGGGATGTTTGCAACTGGATTCAAAGCAGTTGTCAAAACTGGAGCCTGCCATCTGGAGCCGATGATCGATATACTGGATGGTTTCGGTAGAATCCATCGGTGCAAGAAAGCGGTTGATATTGATTCTCTGGCGAAGCTGGCGCATTTCGGGGCGGTTCAGCTTGTGGCTGAGCTCGTACTGCCCCAGAAGAAGAATCTGGAAGAGCTTGTGTTCCTGTGTTTCAATATTGGAAAGCAGCCTGATTTGTTCAATGCTTTTGTCCGATAGAAGGTGTGCCTCATCGATGATCAGGACAAAGCGGTTTCCCTTTCGGCTGGCTTCCACCAAAGCCGCTTTTACATGATCGACGAGATCGAGTACCCTTTTCCCCCGGGTGTCGATTTTTAAAATTCCGGCAATATATCGCAGAATTTCCATATATCCGACATCGGGATTTGCGATCATGATCGGGCGCACGGACCCGGGCAGATTGTTCAACAGGTAATTGATGAGCATGGTCTTCCCGGTCCCCACATCACCGCAGACCATGGCAAAACTTTTTTTCCATTTTATGAAGTAAAGGAGTGCGGCGGTTACTTCTTTGTGATTGGCGCTGAAAAAAAGGAATCGCTGATCCAGAGTGTTTTCAAAAGGGGAGTCTGAAAATCCAAAGTAGCTCTTGTACATAATTAACCCCATGCATTCTCAAGGATTCACCACTTTTATTTTGATGTCTTCCATTCCCGGGATGGTGGGTCTCTCTGCCGGGCCGATATCAAGCCCTTTGCCTTGAGGTCGTGATCTTCCATAGTAGTCAAGAATGACACCGGTAATTGATTTGCCGGCATCGATAAGCGGCGAATTAACCTGTAAATTGAAATCATTATTTTTAAAATCTACAAGTTTGGGATCCACCTGCCACAGATCATTTGGATAGGGACTGCCGGCCGGCATCTTTCCGTCAGTCATGAAAACGCAATTATAACCGATGGTCGCAGCTGTGTCGGACGATACATATGGCTGGTTGTGATTGCCACAATCGAGAAACAGGTTGTTTAAAACCTCCGAATATGGTGCTCCATTTAAATGTACGGCATACCAAGTCGTTTTGTTGAGCAAATTGTGATAGATTTTAGTATTGGGTATAACAGGGTATGTCTCCAGATTGTTGATATCGATACATGCTCCGGAGGTTGTAAAAATGCTGTTCTGTATCGTTAGGTCGCGAACCGGCGTGTATATTTGTGTGGTTGTAAATCCCTGCATCGCATAATCGGTATTGCTGCAATAATTTGAATCAAAAACAATATCGTATGCCGGTCCCCATGTCTGAAAACAGTCGATATGTGCGCCGGTATTACCTTCACTCAAATAAATGTCATGAATTTTATTATTTGAAATGATATGGCCGGACCCGAAAAATCGTATCCCGTCTGCGTCAGCCCCCGAAGGCGGATTTGACCATGACGCCGGCGTCTTGAGCGTATGGCTGAGATCATTTCCATCGATGATATGGTTTCTTCCATGAATAGAAATGGCACAGAGTCCGGCGCGTGTAATGGTATTGTTTTGCACCAGGCAGTGGCTTGTCAAAGATGAATCCGGAGAGTTGTTGTAGATATCGATTCCGATGCAGGAGGTATTGCTGATGATGTTATTGACGATTTCACAATAATTCCCGATCAGGAATACGCCTGCCCCGGTGGAACGCGTAGTGGTATCCCATCCCGTTACCGGTGGTGTATAGGGGATCGTAAAACCGTCTATACGGATATAATCAGCGATGATCTTGAACCCATGAGTGGATACAGTTCCCTCTGTCTTGAACGTGATAAGACTTCCGGACTTGCCGGATTTGCTGATGGATACCCGCTGGGGATAAGTACCTGCCAGAACAAGACCCACATCGCCGGCAACCATTTGGTCTGCGAGCTTTTGAACGGTTTTAAATGGCTTATCCCGAGATATTCCTGAATTTGCGTCGCTTCCTGTCGGGCTGACGTAATATGTGGTTGCCATCGCCATGCTTGTCGTGCAGAAAATTTGAACAAATAACATTACAGAAATTTTCTTTATGCAGCTTTTCAGTCTCATTTTGTTCTCCTTCGGATATGGCAAAAATGCCTGGACTATCATTTGAAAAAGAGGGGCAAGGGGATTTGCTGACGGCAGAGGTCGGAATTTAAAAAGAATTCAGATTGATACGAAACATTGTTTCTCCTGTGAAATCAGATTGATTTTCCATAAAATCGCATTATTTTATTTCCGATTTTGGCAGCTTGTTCGTTTTTGACAAAACGGGCCAACTCAAGGGGCAGGCTAGGCTGACCCAACTTTATGGCGGCCATGACATATCCGAACTGTCTGAGAATCGCCGACAGAAAAAACGGTTTTTCCGCAATTTTACTGATACATTTCAGTGTATGGTAAAGCCAGAAATAACCAACTGAATATTCTATAAACCCGATTCTGACTTTTCGAAATATCGTGTCTCTCTCTTCTTCAGACATGGTCGTCCGGTTGTGGAGAACTTCAATCTCCGGAAAAGATTGTGTGCGCCATCCCAGCATGCGCGCCGTCGCTTCTGCCGCAAAATCATCTCCGCCCCATTGCAGGTTCATGTAGCCCCCGATTGCCTCATAACAATCTCTGCGAAACATTTGCACGCCGCCCGGCACATGTTCCAGAGATTTTAATCGATGGCGGTCGAGGTTTCCATTCTCCACATCCAAAACGAGACCGCCGGCCACCCCCAATTTTTCATCCTCGTCAAATTTGGCAATAATGGATTCATAGTAGTCCAATGGAAGAGAGATGTCTGCATCCAGTATTCCCACAAATTCTGAATGAACATCCCTAAGGCTCTGATATCCGGCCAGGACAGCATTGACACGCGAACCATAGTTTCGAACGGGATCGCGGTCCAATCTTACGTTAGATATGAATGGGTGCTTCTCCGAATATTCTTTTAAAATGTCGGGTGAGGAATCGGTTGAGGCATCATCAATGATCACCCATCGAGTTGGAAGAACAGTCTGTTGGAGTATATTATCGATTGTGGCCCTGAGATATTTTTCTTCATTCCTGGCTGGCGTGATGAGTATGTAGGTATTTTTCATCGTTTCTCCCGAAGTTTCTTTGATATTGGTAATCGCACGATAATGCCTTATCCAGAGTAAACAGATAGTAGAAGAAAATGACCGTGGTTGGTGTCAGCTTTATCGCCCATTCAGATTCGGTAAATGAATATAACAGGGTGGTCGCTATCACAGATGACGCTCTGAGGACATAATCCATGGAAAAGGAATTTAATAGCTTCCTGTTCATCGCGATCCAGCGAACGCTTGTAAATACCAGTAATATCATTGGAATGAAGCCGATGAGTCCGATTGAAAGCAATGTTTCCAGATACAGGTTATGTGCATGATAAACATAGAATTCAGGTGCATATTCCCCTTCGTTCAGAATATACTTGCTGGTTCCATACCCATGTCCAAAAATGAATGTAGTTGGGTTATCAAATATATGATGAAGTGCAGCGGGCCATATTTCTGTTCGGCCGCTCAATGTTCTGATCGAATTCGGATTCTTGTCCCGTTGGAAATATTCCAGGACTTGTTGGGTTCCCGGCGCCTGAAAGTTGATACTCAGCCATATTGCGGACAGAAAACCCAAAAATAGAAAGATGTAAATACATCTGGATAAAAATTTCGGAGAATTTTGACTGAAAGTCGGATGAATCCATTTCCTCAGCATCCAGACAAGAACGAGCGATGCGATGGTGATGCGTGTTTGGGTGAGAAATATGACACCAAGAAGCATGAATCTCAGGATTCGGATCAACGGATTTTTATATTTGAATGATATCCAGAAAGCGATAATAGCAGTAAAGCTTAATGAGTTGATGGACATACTTCCATGGCCCAGTCGATACACTTGATCGCCCAAATCATGTTGCACAAAAAACAGGGAAATCATCGAATTGTATAGAATGATAAAAGAAACGATGAAGAACCAAATGTCTTCCAGATTCTCCAACTTCTGTTGCTGATTGGAGTTGAATACCATATCTGCGGTCAACAGGATTGTTCCCGTGAACAACATCCAGTATCCAAGGACCAATTTGGGTTGAGGGCTGAATACCGATGATATGCCGGCGGCGATAATATAAAATAAAACCAATTTAAGACTATCATAGAGTTTTTGATATTGAAGAATTCTGGGAGCAGTCAGAATGAATGCCAGTGTTGAGAAAGAGAGCTGAAGAAAAATGGCTGAATCAACCACGTCGCTTGTCGCTTCCCGAATTCGAAAGAAAGCTCCGGTAGCGACAAGTATCATAATCCAGACGGGAATATGCAGTTTTTGATGTATATAAGTCATCATATGATTTTCTCACGATTCAATCGTTTATGAATATTAAAAACCAAATTCCTGAAATAATCCTTCTCACGTTCATCGAAGAGTGAAAAAAAATGTAAACCGAATGCTACAAACGAAAAGCTGGTTAACATGATGAAGCAAAACATGAGGATATTTTCTGATCTAAACAAGAAAGAAAAGACAATAAACAAACTGAAGGCGCATATGGAGAAAGTGATTTGTTTCCACTCCAGCCGAATCGGATAACAGATTATACCGTAATATAACATGGCTGTGCCTGTTACCATGGCGGAGATGTTGAGACTGATTATGGCGCCATACCAGCCCAGAAACGGGATGAGGAGATAATTCAAGAACACGCCAAACAATCCGGAAAAGCCGATGATCATCCCGGTAGCCCGGGTTTTGTATGTTATATTGGCCAGCGCCTCTCCAAAAATGACAAGAGACAGGAAGCCGGTGGCTGGAAGAGAGAGGATAAAAACAGAAATGGCCTCGAAATAGTCTGGTGGTGCGATGAATGGCAATAGTATCTTTGTCCCGACGATTACGGTCATTGACAGAAGAACGATGGCATAGATAAAGAAAGTTAAAAATTTTGAAACAGCAACCTTGATATCTGCATTCTGCAGATTGACAAACAGAAATGGCTGAAAGGCCATTTGAAACGGCAGTATCAGAACCATGCTGACAATGGAGGCAAATTTGGTTCCCAGTGTGAATAGTGCGACATCCGTCAGGCCTGAATAGATGCTGAGAATGTAGGTCGCTGTTGGATAAAATATTCTCTGGCCTGACAGGGAAAAGATAAGCGGCAGTCCAAATCGAAACAGTCTGATGGTTAATTCCTTTGATATTCTGATGCCGTATCGCATAAACAGGTTTACCGATACGACCAGAAATACAATCCCATGTGCCAGCACATGAGCGATGAGGGGAGAACTGACATTATAATGAAACCATAAGAACATGATTCCGTTTGCCGACACGATCAAAATTGCTGCGACGATGTTGGTGATGGTGAAACTGAGCGCCTCGTTTCTTGCCCTGTAAAAGGTCGTCAAGTGTTCAAAAAGCATTTGAAAGAAAGCCGCCAGACACGCCAGAATGATGTATTGATTCACATCATCCACATGAAAAATTTTTTGGAAAAAAGATGGCAGAAAGAACAGGCAAATTGCCGAAAAGAAAGACCCACCCAGAACGCTGACGAATGTTGAGGTCGCCAGCAATGTTCCGATCTGGTTCTTTTCCTGATATTCCTGAAAAAATCGAATTTGGGCTTCTCTCATTCCTATCCTCATGATGATTGCCAAAAATTCGGACGTTATCAAAATGGCGGACAGGAGACCATATTCCTCTGAAGAAAGATAATTGACATATATCGGAATCAACAGAAATGTTGTGAATCGAAGAATTACATTTGATATTGAATAGATA
>JBFXFK010000080.1:21115-22594 GCA_050179135.1 Desulfatirhabdiaceae bacterium
ATTCCCGGGGAGTCAGCAGATCGACATTTTCAAATCGACTCTTTTTTATGTTGCTCGCATTGTGTCGATCTTTATCTGGTGGGCTGATTTGGGCTTTTGCAGGATTTTTACCGGTTTCCAATTGCCGGTGTCCATCAGAATTGGCATCGACGATCAGCACGCGCCCTTCACTTTGCTCTGACAGCAGTTTAGCGATATATGAAACAATCGTGCTTACCCCTTCTCCGGAATGGCAACTGGTTACAGCAATGGCGCCAAGGGACTTTGGCTGACTGCCAGGCGCCTGAAGTAGACTTTTTCCAAAAGACTCGCAACACCCAATATTGTCTATGGGAACGGGAAGATCGCTGTTCGTGTTTATGTTCCTTGAGCTTGGTATTGACTGCATGGGTTCGTAGGGAGCCCCTATGGATTGCAGCCTTTCAGCCGGCAATTGCGGGAGAACAGCGAACAGGGGAAGCTGCAATTTTCCGTGGACATCTTCCGGCTTTTTCAGGGAATGATCCATACGTTCGGAAGTGAATGCCCAAGCAAGACCACCGAAAAGACCAATCAATATTGCAAGAGATAGATTGAGAAGTTTTTTGGGCCGAACCGGCTTTATGGCAGATGATGATTTTTGCACCACACTGATATTGGAAATTTTTCCCATTTCCAGTTCCTGATCGATGCGGGACTGTTCCAAACTTCCGGAATACTTTCGGTAATTGGATTCATTTATCTCCATCTCTCGCTGCAGTTTCGTGAAGAGAACCTCATTTTCGTTCAGTGTTTTGAGCTCATCCCTGGATTTGGCAAGTTGATTTTTCAGCGATCCGGCCTTTGCCTGAAGGGATAACAGGCTGCCTTCTTCTTTTGCGAGAATCAGCCGGATTTCCTGATGGGTCTCATTGAGTCCGGTTGTGACCTGCCTGATCTCATTTGTGTTCTGAAGCATTGATGTCACTTCACCAATTTGTCGCCGGATCTCCTTGACCGGAATACTTTCTTCGGTAAATGTTGAAAGCAGATCCTGCTCTTTCAATTTCAATTCGTTCAGTCGTTTCTGCAATTCATCCGTGGCGGAGTTGGGGAAGCCGGAAGTTTCTACCGTCACCAGTGTCACCGGTGTTTTTGCAAGCTTTTCCTGCAGGGATTTAATGCTGGCTGCCGAGGCGGCAATATCGGATTCTGTTTTTTCAAGTTCACGCTGAAGATTGCCGGCGCGATCGAGCAAAATTTGTCTCTGTTCTCCAAGAGCCGATATGCCGGTGCTGTTCTTAAGATTTTTTAACGCATTTTCGGATTCCAGCAGTTCCCGCTTCAATTCTTCTTTTTGCTGATCAAAAAACTGGTAAGATCCACTGGTTCTGTGCACGTTGATATGCATGTCCAGATAGATGTCGATAATTTTGGATAGCACATTGCGGGCAAGATCGGGACTTTCCATTTCAACGGCAATGGAAATGATGTTGCTTTTTGTGGCCGTGCCAACGCTCA
>JBFXFK010000081.1:0-21781 GCA_050179135.1 Desulfatirhabdiaceae bacterium
TACTGCTGCTCATGGACGTCAATATAATAGGATTCTTTCGTAGAGTCCAGACTTATTTTCAAAGAGCAGATAATACAGAGAGTATTACTCCTCTCTATATTTTGCCACTAAATGGGATTGCACCCGGCAGTATCCGTTACGGCGGTGTTGACATGGGTTTTTACTGATCCGGGTTTGTTTATGCGGATTGTTATAGCGATCATCGGATTGGGATGGTAGTTAACAGGCTTTATGTTGAACGGTTATTCAGTCGTACATGGAGTCGAAGGAGCTTCCGAAGCCGATAGATGGCAACTTCGTTCAAACCCTGAAAACGGTTCTGGCCGACCTGCAGAAGGTGCCGGTCAAAAAAGTGGTGACCGATAATCCCTGCCGTCCGCATGGATTCGGGCGTTTGGACCCGGCAACGACGGTTCCGTTTCAAAAGAATCCGGTGATTGGTGCTTTCTTCCGTCAGATCGACCGTGCCGATGAGCCGGGATCGGGTATGCGAAAAATGATGCTTTATGGGAAAAATATGGCGGTGCCGATCCTGAACTCATTGAAGGCAACATCTTCCGCATGGTTATCAGCGTTCCCGAATTCGGAGCCAACCCAGCGGAAGTTCCGCAAATCATTTCTGCTACGCATCCGTCTGAACAAGTCACCGGGGAAGTACTCAAGCTCATCCGTGCCATGACCGGGGAATTGAAACGCACAGAAATTCAGATAAAATTGGGACTAAAGCACGAAGATCACCTCCGTGAAGCCTATTTACTGCCATCGTTGAACACGGGTCTGATTGAAATGACCATTCCGGGCAAGCCAAAAAGCAGTAAACAGAAATATCGCCTGACGGATAAAGGCAGAATGTTTCTGGAGAAGAATTCATGAAACAGGAAGGCTTGGCTGGATTAAAAATGATTCCGTCCAAGAAAATTGAGCGGCATCTGCCTCAGTTTGCTGATCACCTTGCATGCGCCACCGAGCTGCAAAAGGCCAATGCCTTGATTTTACCAAATGATGGCAGGTACGTTTTCAGGTTCCGGACCACAATTCGGGTACGGGTGTCGGCTTCCAGTGCCCGGGACAATTCAGCCGCGTCATATCGGGTACCGCGCCAGGCAATCCGGCTGTAAGGCTGGCGGAAAAAAATAAATCCACATCTTGCTTGTCTTTTGGCCCGTCTGCTGCGTTACATCCACCGGCACATATCCCGATATGCTCCGGCGGATATGCCTTGCAGACGAACCAAAATCCGTCGCAATCCAGTGGATTTATTTATTTCCGACAGCCTAATCGGTTTCATCGCAAATGGCAAAGTACTGGAAGGGCGACAGCCAGCTCCGGTCAACGGCATCCATCAGCCGGATGCATTTTTCTGTTTCACCCCGCTCAGATAAACCCGTTCAATGGGCAGGATGGCTTCCCCACGACTGTGCCCAAAACCAGAGCTTACCGGCAAAACCCGTCATAATCCGCCTTGACATATTCCAGCAGGCGTTTGGCATGATCGGTTAAAAGCTGAATATGATCCCATTGCGGGATATGGCAAAGTTTCTGCATCAGAATGCCGTCCTGGTCAAACCATCTGGGCAGAACCCCACCGACAAAATATCCCCGGGAATGCAGCAGGTTTACGACATCCCCAATCCAGGGCCATGACAGATTGGCCCAGACCTGAATCACGGTCACCCCCTGGCAAAGAACACTGGCTTCGGCCCGATCGATGGCCCCGGCCAGATCCGCGCCTGCGGTTTGAATGGTGATTCGGGCCACATGGGAAAAGTCAAACACCGACAAAGCGATCTGGGAGCGGTTGCAGGACGGGATGTCATCGATGGCGGGATGAAGATATCGTTCGTCCGGAAATTCCTGATAAATGCTCTGAATCATTTCCCGGCATTCATCCGGAACATATACGGATTGGGGGGATTTCTGAAACAAAACAAAATCCATCAGCGCCGTCACCCGGCCGGCCGCGCTTTTTTCACGGGAATAGGCTTCTGCCGGCATCAGATCCACTTCAATGGCGCTGGTTTTTGCCCATCCGAGGGTCAAAAGCAGTTTTTGCATGAACAGATGATTGCAGACCGTTTCTCCAAATATGGCATCCATTCCAAACTGCAGGCGGGCCATTTCCTGACCGTGAAAAACCAGGTCATGACCGATACCGCTGCCCCGATATCCCGGATGGACCACACCGGCCCCGGATTCGTACATCCGCTCGTAGGGCGCACTCCGAAACAGGGCATTATGGCCGACAATATCCCCATCGGCTGTCCGGGCAACGCTGGAAATGATTCGGCGGTCCGCATTGGCCCGGATCAGCTCGGCCGGATCGACAAATGCCGGAACCGGGTACCCGTCGCCGTAAACCGATTGAAACAGGTTGACCACGCCCACTGCATCCCGGGGCTGAAACAGATCGGCCACCCAGTCCTGCCCCGGTTTGATTTTATCTGGATTGACGGTGTCAGACATATTGATCTCCCGATGAAATTTTGCAGGTACCCGTTCAGATGTCGCGTAAACCCGACATCTCTCTCAGTACCATTTTGACTGACAACTAAGAGAAAATTCAGGTCGCGTCAACAAAAACATGACATTCATTGCCGCCGACCATGACGATTCGGTCAGACAATGCCGTGCGTCAGGGCCGCCGCCCAAGTGGCTGCGCCCATCGTTTCACAGGTGGTCGGCCATCGCTGTAAGTCTGTTCTGTTCCGGTTCGACAGAATTTTCAGCGAGGATGACATGGCGCATACGGATTCAGAACGGAAAATCCTCATTGTGATTGAGCTTCTCGTCTATTTTTTTTATCACCGGTTTTTGAGCGGGCCTGTGTACCGGGTTTCCGTCCACATAGATCGCTTTGTACGGTTTTGTGGGGCACGCGTGTTCGCATCCGCCGCAGCCGATACAGGTTTCCGGCTTCACCTCCGGGATCACGAGCCGCTTGTTCGCCGGATTCGGATAGGGCGCCATGTTGACAGCCTTTGTCGGACAGTGTTCGGAACACGCGCCGCAATCGGTGCTATCCGTATAGACCACGCAGTTTTCTTTGATGAACTTCGCGACGCCGATCTGCGTGAGCTTCTTGTTTTCCACTGTCAGCGACAGAATGGCGCCGCTGGGGCAAATGTTCAGGCAGATCGTGCAGTCGTAGTTGCAGTGACCCGAGTGAAAGTTCATCCGCGGCTGCATCATGCCGGTGAAGCCGAATTCCAGAAACGAAGGCACGAGTACGCGGGACGGGCAGGCGCTTACGCAGAGATGGCAGGCCGTGCAGGTGGCGGTAAAATGCGCGATGCTCCCGGAGCCGGGAGGCGAGACCGGGCTCGTCACCCGAACCGGAATCGTCGTCGGCTTGCTCTGGACAATCTTTCTGACCGGCTCGGTGACACCGGTGAGCCCCAGGAGAAATATTCCCGAGTTGAGGATAAAACCCCGCCGCTCGCGATACGGCTGTGCTGCGGGGGCGCGTCTTCGCCATTTGTTTTCGAATCCCAGTCCTTGGCTTGGACAAACGGCCATGCAATTGAAGCAGCCAACGCACCGGCTGAAATCCACCGTCTGCTTTTGCAGATCGATGCAGCCCGCCTTGCACACGCCTTCGCACCGTTTGCATCCCGTGCAGGCATCGGAATCGATGCGGATTTGCAGAAGCGATATCCTGGAGACAAGGCCCAACAACGCGCCAACCGGGCAGACCGTATTACAGTACAGGCGGCCGCGGGTCGCGGCCAGCCAGATGATGAGCACCAGCATCGCCAGTGAAACGCCGGCGGATAGCGGCGTGATCACCGCCCACCTGACAAGGTAGAGCGCGTGCACGCCCAGCCTTTCGAGTGCGACGGCGGCCACATTGTTCCCTGCAAGGACAACGGGGCGGACCAGATTCGAGAAGATCCGGCCGAAGATGCTGAAGGGATCGAGAAGATTCAGCACCAGGCCGCTGCCCGCCATCAAAACCAGAACCGTGAGGGCAAGGATGGCATATCGGAGACCATTGTGCGGATCGCGGAATTGGAATTTGCGCCGATTCCGTATTTTCCGAGCCATGAAGGTGATCCCATCCTGAAGCGTTCCCAGGGGACAGACGGTCGAACAATAGACGCGACCGAAAAACACGGTAAGGATCACGACCCCGATGAATCCAGCCGAACCGAGGGCCGCTGCGTTCAAAAATTTCAGCAGCGAGGGAACGAATTGAAGGACCAGCAGTCCCTCTGCAACGGATGGCGCTGCGATATTCCGGAAATCAACAAACAAAAACCCGATCAGCGACAGGAACACAATCGATACGCCCACCCGGAGTGTTTTCAGCCGGTCCAGTCTCATGGTGTCACAGCTTGATGCGGTTGATGGACAGGGCATCCAGATCGATCCGGCCGAGATTCATCCGTGCCGCAAGCGCAATGTGGCGAATATCGCCCGGTTCAATGCCAAAGAGCTTGGCTGCTGCGGCGTCCGCGGCGACGAAGTCCGTGGAGACAATCTGGGCTTTCATCGGAACGACATCACCGACGGACACACCGCGGGGGCCGTTCTGCTTCATCACGTTGTAGGCATCCACGACGGTGAGAGCGGGCTTGCGATACGATGCGAAATCCGCAATGCATTGATGAAGATCGTTCCGGTGCCAGTAACCGCGATCCCACACCACGCCCATCAGGTTCTTCATGCCGATGGTGAGCATGGACGAGCTGTGATGCTTCAAAATGGGAACGTTGATGAACACATCCGAATTCAAAAAAAGCTCGTGAACCTTGGCCTCGGTGAGGCGTTTCCCGTTCGGCACGGCGATTTTCTGGTAATAGCCTTCGCTGTCTCCGGAGACAATTTTTCCGCCGGCGTCTTTCACCGCCCTCTCGATGCCGCTGTTTTTGTAGCATTGCACCCAATGCTCACAGGTATGATCGAACACGGAGACTTCTTTTGCTCCGGCGTTCAGGCAGTGTTCGATGATACGGGCAACCAGTTTCGGGTGCGTGTTGCCGGCACGATCCGGTGTCACATCCCAGCCGATGTTCGGCTTCACCAGAACCTTGCTGCCCTTGGGCACGAATGCCGTCATCCCGCCGAACGATTCGATGGCTTTGTCGAACATTAACTCCGGCTCAGCGCCTTTCACGGCTACGAGATCAAAGGGCGCTGGCGCAGGTGGAGATGCCGCCAGCAGTTTTGCATAACCGCCAAAAGCCAGCGTGGAGCCGGCGATAATCCCCCCTCCAATGGTTTTCTTCAAAAAATCACGGCGATCCATGAAAATCTCCTTTTGTTTTTAGTTTTTCAAGCAACTGGATTGATGTTGACGCTACCTGATTCTGATTATGCCCGATCACAATGAAGTTATTGTTTATTCTCCTTAAAAAGCTTCCCTTGACTGATTCGCAGGATTTTTCCATTACGGAACGTCCTTGTACAGCGGTCAATTCAACCCCTTCTTCTTTAAAAATTCGAACATACGATCTGCAACTTCGAGATTGTTCAGATCCGAGAATGGAAAGTGCGTATTCCCACGAATGCCGATTTCGGGCAAATGGACGACGGTGACATCACCGCCTCGACGGTTCACGGCGTCCGCCCACAGCCTCGCCATCGCCATGCGTGTGCGCCACCGGTCCTGTCCCGGATTGGCGATCGGTTCATCGGGAATATTGTCGCCATAATAGGTGACTATCGGAATTTTCGTCAGCAGCATGAAATCCGACAGAGGCCCGCCAACCCCTTCCAGCGGACCACCTGAACTTGGCATCGGGAGAGGCGCTTCGCCGTCGGGAAAGATGAAATTGCTGCCCGGTTCATAGGCAACGATTGCCCGCACATTTTTGCTCTTGATGGCGGTGCGCCAGCCCGGGCCGCCGCTGTGTGAATGGGTGACAAGAACTCCCGGTCCTATCTTGTTGAAAAGTGCCGCAACGGCAGTCGAGACCACCACAATATCGAAGGGGCCGGTATCGGGCGTCATCTGACGAAAGTACTGGTTCAGGGCCTCCGGTTCGCGCGAGAATTGAACGCCCGGGAAGAAGTCCAGCCAGATACCGACGCGGAAAATGTTGAACCACTTTTGCTCATCGGCAAAGGTGTTATTGTAATCGGCTGCGTGCTGCGTCCCGCGTCCCCACGGCGAGGCTGGTCGATAACGTAAACTCCAAAGCCACGGCGAAGGAATATGTTTTGATAGCCCTCGCGCCCATCCGGCGTGGTTTCCCACGTCTTCGAGAACTGCCCGTAGCCGTGCCAGAGCACGAGAGGAAATTTGCGGGCCTTAGCCGGAATCTGGTAAAACGCATAAGCGTGATCTCCGTGAAACGTTTGTCCTTCAGGGGACATTTTGACAGGATCAAACGTGCCGGGGTTGGTGACAACCGTTCCGCCAACCGCAAAACTACCTTGCTCTTGGATTATCAGCGGCTCGTGTCCGGCGTTTTCGCTTGCTATCGCCCATGCTGATGTAAAAATTTCGACCGAGACCAGGAGTGCGATGAAGATGTTTCGATGCATCGTTTGTATAAATTTTCTCCTTGACCCAAGTTCGCCAATTTTGACCCGCCGGAGGCGATTTTGACCTGTTTTGAAGGATTATTTTGTAACTGCTCAATAACCTGGGAGTTTGTACCGGGTTCTTGCCCGTGAGTGTGCCCGTGCCCGATGGTTTCTATGGAATATATGACAATGATCTGTCACTGCCCTGATTTATTGATAAATTACATTATCTTACTATATCTATCTGAAACAACAATGGTCAATCTTTAAAAATCAAAGGTTCGACCACCTTTCTTGAGCCCAATCTCCGTATTGCCACCTCGTCTCGTGAATATCTGATCCTCTCAGAATGTTGCATATTTCTGCCTGAATAATTATTTTTCGTTGTCTAATTCCGGAAATTGTTGTTTATATCTGAAAAAGGAAAAAGGGGTCTTCGATGTCCCATATGGCAGAAATATTAAAAAGCTTTTCACTGGCCGATAGCGGGGCTTCCGAATCGCGACTCAAATGACTATGCAGCGAAACTGGATGTGGAGAAATTGGCAAATTCGGCCCGCATGAGTGCCTCGGCGTTTCATCGGGCGTTTAAGGAAATCATCATGGCATACTTTCCGGGTGTTAACCGGACAGTAGAATATTTTGGCATTTTAACGATAATCGCAAATGGTACGGAGGTGTCTCATGCCAAAACAAGTGGGTGTTGTCTTGTCCGGATGTGGCGTGTTTGACGGATCGGAAATTCACGAGGCGGTTCTGACCCTGCTGTTTCTGGACAGGGCCGGAGCCCGGGCCGTGTGTATGGCCCCGGATATCCCTCAATTTCATGTTATCAATCACCTGACCAATGAACAGACCGACGAAGCCCGAAATGTGCTGGTTGAATCCGCCCGGATTGCCCGGGGAAACATTCGGAACATCGCGGATGTCACGGCTTCGGATATCGATGCCCTGATTTTTCCGGGTGGTTTTGGTGCCGCCAAAAATCTGAGCGATTTTGCATTCAAGGGTCCCCAATCAACGGTTCAACCGGATGTAAAGCGGCTGATCCGGGACATGTCGGCTGCGGGCAAACCCATTGGCGCCATCTGCATTGCGCCGGCAACCCTGACGCGCGCCCTTTCAGACAAACATCCGGCAGTGACAATCGGCAATGATATGGGAACTGCTGCCGGCATCGAAACCATGGGCGGAAAACATCATGTCTGCTCTGTGGATATGATCCATGTGGATGCAGCCAACAAACTGGTTACAACGCCTGCCTATATGCTGGGGCCGGGAATAAAGGATGTGGCGCTGGGAATCGAAAAACTCGTTTTGCAGATCATGTCCATGATATCCGCTTAACCAAAATACCCGTGAATGACACTCATTCACGGGTATTTTGGTTAATCCCACCACCATCTTCCTTTTTTTCAAAGGGGGGAGGAAATCGGAAATGATACAATTTTGAACCCGAATATATGGAAATAGGGGATTCCCGTTCATCACGATATAAATTGACCGTGGAATCAATACCTTTTATGAAATACGTCATCCTTTCCGCCCTTGTTATATCCTGGTGTGTTTTACACAGTCTCATGATATCGACATCCGTAACGGAATATCTTCAATCCAGGCTGGGACCGAGATTCCGGTTTTACCGCCTGTTTTTCAATATCATCTCCCTTTTGGCGCTGATCCCGGTCATCCTGTATGCCGTTTCCGTAAAGACGGAACCGGTTTTCCGTTGGGATGGATATCTGCGGATCATGCAAATGATTTTGCTGACGACAGCCGGTTTGTTGTTCTATTTTGGCTCGTTACGCTATGATTCCGGTCTGCTGCTGGGCTTCAAACAAATCCGGGAAAAAATTTCGAACACGGGAATAGCCCATGATGGCGATATTGACACATCCGGTATTCTGGGTATCGTACGACATCCCTGGTATCTGGGAACGATGCTTCTGATATGGACAAGGGACATGGATATATCGGCAATTGTCGTCAATATCATACTGACACTCTATGTGATTGCCGGAACCTGTCTTGAAGAAAAGAAGCTGGTCAGACAGTTCGGGGAGAAATACAGAACCTACCAGAAGCGCGTATCCATGTTCATCCCCTGCAAATGGTTGAAGTTAAAATTGATGAAGCCGGATTAACCGACCCGCTGAATCTCCGCACCAATCCCGGCAAATTTTTTCTCCATAGCCTCATATCCCCTGTCCAGATGATAGACCCGGTTGACCTCTGTCCGGCCATGTGCAACCAGTCCGGCCAGTATCAAAGAGGCAGAAGCCCGCAGGTCGCTGGCCATGACCGGTGCCGCGGAAAGTTGCGGAATGCCCCGGATGAGCGCCGCATTTCCGGAAATGGTGATATCGGCGCCCATTCGGCGAAGTTCACTGACATGCATATACCGGTTTTCGAAAATTGTTTCAGAAATAAGGCTCAGGCCATTGGCAACTGACATCAACACCATGAACTGGGCCTGCATATCGGTGGGGAAACCGGGATACGGCAGTGTCTTGATATCCACGCTTGATATGACATCCGGCCCCTGAATGCGGATTTCCCGATCCATGACATCGATCCGGGCGCCGGTGAGACGCAGTTTATGAATCACGGCTTCCATATGGGACGGATCACAGTTCAGCAGGGTTACATCACCCTGGGTCAGGGCCGCAGAGACCAGAAATGTTCCGGCTTCAATCCGGTCCGGAATAATGGCAATCGTCACCGGGTGCAATGCCGGTACACCGGTAATGGTGATGATCGAGGTTCCGGCGCCGGTGATGCGGGCGCCCATTTGATTCAGTGCATCGGCCAGGGCTGTCACTTCGGGTTCCCGGGCCGCATTTCGAAGGATTGTGATCCCTTCGGCCAGAACCGCAGCCATCATCAGATTTTCGGTTCCGGTGACCGTGGCGATATCAAAATAAATTTCGTTTCCTGTCAGTTTCTCTGCGACAGCCTCAACATACCCGTGCTGCAGATCAATTTGGGCCCCAAGTGCCGCCAGACCTTTTAAATGCAGATTGATTGGCCTGGCGCCGATGGCGCAACCTCCCGGAAGCGAAACCCGCGCCTTTTTAAGTCGGGCGACCAGTGGCCCCAGAACCAGGATCGAAGCCCGCATTTTTCGGACCAGATCATATGGCGCTTCGATATCGAAAAGCCCGGAAGCATTGATGCGAACCGTATGGGAATCGAAATCGGTTTCGACCTGAGCTCCAAGATGTTTCAAAAGCGTAATGGTGCTGTGAATATCTCGTAAATCCGGGACATTGTGATAGGTGCACCAGCCGTCGGTCAGAAGCGCTGAAATCAGAATTGGCAGGGCTGCATTTTTTGCACCGCTGATTGTCACCTGACCTTTCAGCCGGTATCCCCCTTCGATGATGATTTTATCCATATTGAATTTCTGATAACTCCTTGTGTGAAAAAAAAAGGGGCAAAGGGGCAGAGGGACACAGTCGGGCGAAGTCGCCGGCACGGATGCGCTTGCACAAATCCGTGATCACTGAAAAAAAAGCGCTTTCCACAATAGAACAGGAAAGCGCTGGTTGAAGCGGTTCAGTCAAATCGGAGAGGTCTGGAACGGATCAGTGATGACCGCCGCTGTCGCGCCCGCCTCCGCCCTTGTTTGTATCCAGAATGGCCTTGATGACACACCAGGTCATACCAAGCCCCAGGATCGTCAGCGCATACCACAAGCCGCCCATGAACACCATATGCGACGTATCCCATATCCATTCGAAATTAAAAGGAAACATATTTATTCCTCCTGCTCGTTAAATCATGATTCAATCGGGTTCAGTTCCGCTTCCTGGGGGAAAATGGGCAAATAGCGGTATGAAATCATAATCAGAATAACGCCGTAAGCAACCGGCAGAATGGTGGTGGCCACTTCCTGCCAACTGGGATAGTAAAGCGCCCACTGATCAAAAGACATGACCGGAACGGCCATGACCTGAAGAACCATGACCCAGCGGTTGATACATACACCAATTACGGCCAGGATGATGGCGACAGTCCTCGCGACCGGATTTTTACGGCCATTGGGTGTAATCAGGATGATTGCCGGAATCACGCCGCCAATCACAATTTCCGCAATCAGAATCCAGATACCGTAAAAACTGTTATTGGAATAAAAATCCATCAGATTGAATCCTTTGGATGGCGCAGTGACATTAGCCCAGTACAGGGTATCGATAATTTTTGCGATAATGTAGGTTGTCATCATCCAGCCGGATATTTTTGCCAGAAGCTCGATAACATTGTCCTTGACCAGTTTTTTGCCGGTAACCGCTTCGGTGATTTTGGTGATCAGAAGCGTAAAACAGGGGCCATATGCCGCGGCCGACC
Organism: Desulfatirhabdiaceae bacterium; assembly: GCA_050179135.1. Taxonomy (GTDB): domain Bacteria; phylum Desulfobacterota; class Desulfobacteria; order Desulfobacterales; family Desulfatirhabdiaceae; genus UBA4064. Next base: position 10,822 of record JBFXFK010000081.1, read on the forward strand.
AGGTAAACAGAAAAAATGTCCAAGGCCAGATAAACAGACCTTCCCGATAGGCAAAGGGCCGACCAAACAGAACACCGGCAACGCCGCCTAGAGATCCCTGATGAAAAAAGGACAGAAACGCACCGGTTGCGGCAAAAACAGCCATGACTTCATGCATGTTATGCGCCAGATGGTGAAACAGGGGAAACCGGTTGATCTGACGGTTTTCCAGAATCAGGGGGATGTATTCGATGGTCAGAACCGCAAAATAACAGGAGAGACAGAATGCCACCTCGGTCAGCATGGAATGCACATTGGCATGCCAGAAAATAAACCATCCACGAAGGGGTTGCCCAATGTCTATGGCCAGAATCAAAAGTGCGGAACTGTAACAGATAAATCCAATCAGGACCGCGTAATTGATGATGTGTTTCAGCTCATCCTTTCCAACCAGATATTTCAGAAAACCTGAAAAAAATGCGCCGCCGCCCAGTGCGATAACCGCCAGATCAGCCCATATCCAGAGCGCAAATCCATAGTAATCGTTCATGTTGGTCTGATTGAGACCCTTGAACCAGCACAGAAACATGGCGTAAACGCCCCACAGCAAAACTGCTCCGACAATCGAAAGCGACACCAGAAATTTGCCGAGTGAACAGCGCCTGACGCCATTGGGTATTAACGCAGAATCCATAGTATATGACCTCTCATTCATTCCGGTTTTTCAGTATGGTTATAAGAATATGGTTTCGGTGATGGCCGTCATTTCGATGCAGGGCGTTCATTTTCAAGATAATTGTCTCCTGCTTTTCTGACCCATTCCTTGCTGGAAACATAATACACTTTGGTATTGGTTCCCAGTCTTTCAAGCAACCGGAATGCATGAGGATCTTTTTTAAGACTGTAAACCGCATGATCCGGATTGTTCAGATCTCCGAATGTAATAGCCCCGGCCGGGCACGCCTGGGTACAGGCCGTCTGATATTCGCCCTCTTCAATTTCTTTTCTGCCTTCCAGATGGGCTTTATCTTTGGCTGCCTGATACCGGTGATAACAGAAGCTGCATTTCTCCACAATTCCGCGCATCCGGGGGGATACATTCGGGTTGAGATATTTTTCCATGCCTTCGGGCCAGACCGGATCAAACCAGTTGAAATATCGGGCATGATACGGACAGGCTCCCATGCAATAGCGGCATCCAAAGCACCGGGTATATATCTGGCTGACGATTCCGGTATTCATATCATAATCGGTGGCTGTGGCCGGGCAGACAGACACGCAGGGGGAATGGCCGTCATGCCCTTCGCAATGCTGACAGGGCCTGGGCAGATAACAGATATCGGTTTCCGGAAACGGTCTTTTGTTGGTCAACTTGTAAACCTTCATCCAGGTGATGCTTTTCAGCTTGTCACTTTCATCCTCTTTGAAGGGAACATTGTTTTCGGACATGCAGGCCACCATGCACGAACCGCATCCGGTGCACAGATCCAGATTGATAACCATTCCAAATTTTTTGGTTGATGTATGATCGTGTTCGTTTTTCATCAGAACCTCATGCTCGTGTTAGGCTTTGCTCAGTTTGGCCCGAATTCCCCAGGCAGCATCCAGTCCGGAAACCGGATCGGGTACCGAACCAATCAGACGGTTGATATTGACGCCTTTTCCAGCCAGATAACTGTCATACGCAACATGCCCCAGTCCCCTGGGCAACGCGATGACGCCTGGCATAATGCCGTCATCGATGTGGACCTGGACAGGCGCCTGGCCCTTCGGGGTCTGAAGCATGGCCATATTACCCTCTTTCAGGCCGAAGGTCTGAGCGGTTTTGGGATTGATTTCAATCAGGCCGTGTGCGCCTTTCAATACCGTGTCTTCGATGGTTTTGGTCAAAAATGGCGGGTTTCCGATAAATCCGCTTGAGATACGCATGGTGTCATATGGCAAAAGAATGACCGGAAATGCGGATGCATCCCCTTCCGGGTTGATTGGCGCAAACGGTTTTTTTGCAGCAAGTGCCGTTGGTATGAACTCGAATTTTTCAGAGGGCGTGTGAAATGCCGTTTCCCAGGAATCGGGCTGAAAGCCTTCATCCACAACAAAGGATTTCTCTCTGAGTGTTTCCAGTTGATCTCCAAGCGTTTCTTCCAGACAGTTTTCAAAACTGTCCCAGGGAAATGCATCGGCAATGGCGCCACCCAGGGCCTGGGCCAGAAGAATAAACGCATCCCCGACATGCCGGGTGTCCAACTGGGGCTTGACAACAGGCTTAGAAAGTCCGAGGAGCGGCCGATTGAATCCAGCGGCGGTGGCAACATCCTCCATGCGTTCCAGATACACATGATTGGGAAGCACCAGGTCGGAAAGTGCAGCCGATTCATCCATGAATGACGAAAAACTGACGATAAATGGAATTTTATTCAGTGCGTTGCGCGTTGCTTCAGAATCTGCCAGAGTGAAAACCGGATTGGATTCCACCATCAGAAGGGCTTGAACCGGATAGGGTTTTCCGGAACTCACGGCGGATGGAAACTGATTGAGAAGGGACATGGCAACCGGAAATGCCGGGGTTCCGGCATTATCAAGTCGGGGCTGTTTTGAACCTGTCGTAGCGGTTGAATCCTGTTGCACCGCAGGCCAGTCGCTGACAGGTATGTCTGCGACTGCCCAGATGCCGCCTTCCCGATTGATGGCGCCCACAAGCGCATTGAGTGCATGAACCGCCAGAAATTCGTTCATGCCGCCGGGAATATTGCCTTGCCCCCTGCCACTGACAGCAAGCGGATTTTTTGCTTTTGCAAATTCCCGGGCAATCATGATGATCGAGGCCGAGTCCACCCCGGTTGTTTTTGAAACCGTTTCCGGGCTGTAGTTGTCGAGAATCAGTTTTCGAAATTGTTCATTGAAATTTGAAGCGTAATTCTGAACAAAATCAGCCTTGAACAGGGACTCCTTGATAATCACATGCGCGATTCCCAGGGCCAGATCCGCCTCGGTTCCCGGATTGATGGTGATCCAGACATCGGCTTTTGCTGCTGTCCTTGACAGGCGGGTTTCAATCTGAACCAGCTTGACTTTTGATTTCTTCCAACCGGAATTGGCCTTGAAGGTCCGGATCGGTGATCCCCATCCGTCCAGAAGCCCGCTGCCAAAACTGAGGATGTAGCCCGCATGCTCCAGATCAAATCCGGGATTTGCCGCGACACCGTTCATCAGTTGAAGCGTGGCGCGGTAACTGTCGATAAAGTTGGGAACGGTCAAAGAATTGGGGGAGCCATAAGCTGTCATGAACCGGTTTATCAGCCTGGATACAGTGGACGACGTCGATCCGGAAATGCAGGCGACAGACTGGGGGGAACCTGATGTCCGGAGTGCATTCAGTTTTTCGGCAACCTCGGTAATGGCCTGATCCCAGGAGATGGCTGTCCATTGCCCGCTGCCCCGCTCACCCGTTCGTTTCAGCGGCGTTTTGATTCGGGTGGGGCCATACAGCAGTTGAAGCCCTGACAGACCCAGACTGCAGATGCCACCGCCATTCACCGGATGATCCGTCATGCCTTCGATTTTTATGGCCCGATTATCCACCTTTTTGACACTGATGCCGCATCCCCCCGGACAAAGGGTGCAGATGGTGTTGACTGTCGTAAATTCTCCGGTTGCCGGAACAGGGGTCCAGGACCAGTTCTGAGTCCAGATGGACAGGTCATCGGTAATTTTCCACGGCAGAGGCGATAACGCAATACCGGCTCCGGCTCCAACACCCAGCGACAAAAAACATCTTCTGTCTATTTTCATATATTTATCCCCTTAAAACCGTAATCGGAACACATCGACCCGAGGTGATGTTTCAGTTTTTCTGTTGTTTCGGGATTCAATTATTTATGGCAGACAAAACAGCCTTCTTTTTGCGTCTGAACACTGCCCAGCATCTCTTTTTTCTGCTGATGACACTCGGCGCAGTCATCCATCTTCATCCGGTCCCAGGTATTCCGTTTGAATCCGGCAATGTTGTGCCCCCAGATGTCCCGGCTGTAACCCGTGATCCGGTTGGATTCATAAACCCGCAATGTCGTGGATTCACCCATTTCGCCATGACAGGTGACGCACTCCATTTTTCCGGTTTTGACATGAGCGGCATGAGAAAAGAACACACAGTCCGGCTGTCTGGCGTAAATCAGCCAGGGCACTTCGATCTCTTTTTTGACATAGTCTTCCACAAATTTCCGTTCTTCTTCGCTTTCCCCCTGAACATCCTCATGGCATTCGATACACTGAGCCAGTTTGGGGGCGCCGGAGAACGTTCCATCTTCGCGGAAAAAATGGCAGCTTTCACAGCCTTCGGAAACCAGTTCGTTGTGAAGGACATGATTGAAATCAACGGGCTGGTGTTTCTGGGAATAAAGCAGCCTGGGGAAAACGACCCATCCAACAATCAGGCTGGCCGCCAGACCGATCAGGAAGAAAAGAAAGACAACCCCTCCTGATCCCTCTCCGGAATGGGTTTCTTCCGTATCCGAAACCGATGAATCTGCATGATTGAATGTGCTCATGGAAACTCCGTCATACTGTGGTTATGGGTTGCAATTGCCGAAACAAATCATGGTGATGTTGCACGGACCTGGACCGGCCATATTCATGGTCTGATGTATAACTGCCTGATAAAACGGAAGGCTCAAGGACTGACTGAGATATATGATATCAGCGGATATGATGCGGTGACAATCAGAGTGGCATAAAAATTGGATCATATATTTAATAAATTTATGAAGAGTTGTCCGATATCACAAAACAATTGAAACAGTGAAACGGTAGATATGAATCCCGAATCCGCATTTCGAATATCGATAATTACCTGCTCCATCTAACTATTGAAACCGGTTTTGTCAAGAAAAAATCACTGACCCATCGAACCGTAACTGTGAAGACCAGGCAAAAGATTGACCCCCAGATAGGTGAACAGAACGGCAGCAAAGCCGGTCATGGATAAAAACGCAATCCGTTTTCCCCGCCAGCCCCGCATCAGTCGGGCATGAAGCATGGTGGCATATATAAACCAGGTAATCAGGGACCAGGTTTCTTTCGGATCCCATCCCCAGTAACGGCCCCAGGCCGAATTTGCCCATACCGATCCGGTGATAATGCCAACAGTCAAAAACAAAAACCCGAACATGATCATCTGATGATTCAGTTCATCCAGAATCCGGATATCCGGAAACCGGGCGATCAGCGAACCGGTATCATCTCCGGCGCGATCTTTCAGCAGATACATGATGCTGATGCCAAACGCAATTCCAAAAGCCGCATATCCAATGAAACAGGTAACCACGTGGGCTATCAGCCAGTTGCTTTTCAGGGCCGGCAGCAGGGGCTGAATCCGGTCATTGATGTTGGGAGACAGGGAGGCATATGCCATTGACAGAAAGGCAATCGGTGTGGTGAATGCACCGATAATCTGGCTGCCGTATTTTTTTTCTACAACAAGATACAACAAAATGAGGGACCAGGCATAAAAAACAAGCGATTCATACAGATTTGACAACGGGGCATGGCCGATGCCCAATTGATAGGATTCGATCCATCTCAGTATAATGCCCGCGGTATTCAGAACAAGACCGAATAATGATGTCCAGGTTGCAGTCTTTCCAAAGGTGTTTTTTTTGAACACCCATGAAGCGATATATAAAAATGCCGCTGTTCCATAAACAAACGTCACAATGGATAACAGAAGAGAACTGTTCATAAGGGGTCCTTCTCAAAGGGTCATGGGTTTTGGAATCAGGGATCTGGTAGTAAAATTGCCGACGACTGAACGAAAATCAGAATGTCATATCTCAAATTTCATTTGTTTATCGCATTCATCAGGCGTTGAACCCGGTTTTCAATGCTCAGCCTGTTTTTTGTGCTGACGCCGGAAACAATGATCGCGGTTTGATTTTTTTCAATCCCGGCTTCAATGAATATCTGCTGATGGGACATGAAAAATGTGATGATGCATCCGATGATCATCAGCAAAAATCCGGAATAAACGATCCACACGCCCGGATCATAGGTTATCTGAAGGCCTGTGGCGTATCGGGTCTGCATTTCGGCAATGGATATGGTGACGTCCCCTTTTCGCATTTTATCGAAACTGGGGAATTTGACAGGGAGTACGATTTCAACAGGCTCTCCGGTTGCAGGCTTCCATGTACCAACAAATGCATCGCCGATATCATGCCCCCTGAACTGGAATCCCATGCCAAAATCCGTGAGCGTAAATGTTCCCAGGCCTTCCGGAATCGACAGGGTTTGGCCGATAACCGCTTTTTCCAGATATTCCATGCCAGTGGTCTTGCTGACAAAACTCAGCACCACACCCGTCCCCGGAACCTGTGAATAGGATGACTGATAAAAATTGATCCGATTGAATTGGAGTGGATCATTGACAATGATATCGCGGGTCATCACCGGTTTGTCATTCTGGAGAATGGTCAGGGTGGAACGGTATTCGCTGGGAACTCCCGTGTCATAGAACTGAATGTTGAATTTATCACAGCGGATTTCAAAATCAAGGGCGTGTTTTTTACCATTTCCGGACAATTGAATCGCGTTCACCGTTTCCCCTTCCGGGATATTGACATACCCGTCAAACCCCCATATCGATCCAATCAGTCCGCCAATCAGGAGAAATACAACACTCAGATGGACCACATAAACGCCCAGGCGGGTCCATCTTCCTTTTTCTGCATATACATAATACCCCGAATCGGTTGAATAGAGTGCACCAGTGCCAAAATCTTTGGACAGCAGGTTTTGAATCCTGTCCCGGTACCCTTCCGGTTGTCCAGGCAATCGGGCCTCCAGCCTTTCGCTTGCCTGTCGAAATCGTTCCGGCCGTATGTTGACCCGATCGGGAAAAATGATTTTCCAGGTTTGGGACAGTCGTTCGATGGAGCACACGACAATATTGACGGCAAGCAGAATCAGTAAAAGCTGAAACCACCAGGAATGGTACATGTCAAAAAAATCCAGAACCGAAAACAGGCGATATAAAAATTCACCATAGTTCATGACATACAGGGATGGATTCTGATTCTGGGGAATTACGGTGCCAATAATGGAGGTTATGGCCAGAGTCAGCAGCAGAACCACCGTAAGCCTTACAGAAGAAAAAAAAGAGGTCAACGCGCCTGAAAAGCCGGCCGATTGTCGGCTGTCATTCATTCATGATCCTTTCGAGGTTGAAATTACAGTCAAAATACGGAAGGCAACGATACCGGACTGCCTGATGCGTCAATAATCCGTTAAAAATTTTTTATATTACCATGTGAAACATACCATTTCAATGCCGACTTTGATCATGGAAATTGATAGGCCTGGCGGATGGGTGGTGACAGGATAGCATACGTGGAGGCCACCCGGTCAAACAGGGGGTGGCCTGAAAGGAGGTAAATCCATTGGATTATGTTTCATCCCATGGGGCATGAAGGTCGGTCAAACGCGCTTACTTGCCCTTGGGACAAACCGGCTCACTGTTCGGGGCCAGTTTGAAAAGATACTGTCTGATTGCATCCTGTTGCGCGGACGAAAGCGCCGCTCCTTTTTTGACCATCCGCTGAATGGTTGACTTCCAGGCGGCTTCATCCTTTTTACCCAGATTATTGCATATTTTTTTGCTGTCATGGCATTTTGTACAGGCATTCATGAGCAATGCATCCGGTGGATTTTCTGCGGCAATCGCACTGATGCCAAATCCCGCGATGAATAATGCGGCTGTCAATCCTGTTATCCACTTTTTTTTCATGCTGTCCTCCTCTGTTGATTGCGTTTTTGCAAGTCTCAAAGTGCCGGAAAATTTTTACACAACGGCTATTTTCCAATCCCGATTTCAATACCGAAATCGACACCAATAACAGCAAGATAGTCAGTCGGCCTCTCGATACTCACTACTCATGTCTCAATACTAAACCTATTTCTCAATGGCCCCTATCATTTCCGATCAACCCAGGACAACAATTCTTCAGGATGCGAGATAATTCCTCTTGCACCATTTGAAACCAGTTCTTCCTTCAGTCGAAATCCCCACAGTACACCGATTGGAAACATGCCTGCCGAAACTGCGGTTTGCATATCCACGCCGGTATCTCCGACATACAGAAAATCAGTGGTCGGAATATTCAAAATGGTGGCAATTTCAATGGCGGCAGTCGGGTCCGGTTTTTTGGAAACCTGATTTCGGATGCCAAACACGACGTCAAACGACCAGCGATTCAGAAACGCTTCGGCGCACTGAATCGTAAATTCATGATATTTGTTTGATAAAATGGTCATTCGAAGACCGGAGTCAACCAGCCCGTCCAGAAGCTCGGGAATGCCATCATAAACCCGTGTGTTCGTATGCCAGAACTGTCCATAATCGTCCTGATATGCCTTGAGGCACCGGGCAATGGTTTCCGGATTTCGATTGTTTGGCGGAAGCGCCTTCTCAATCAATACGGCTGATCCCTCCCCAACAAAATATCGGTATGATTCAATCGGATGAATCGGAAATCCGGATGCGGACAGAACACGGTTGACCGAATTGCCAATATCGGCCAGCGTATCCAGAAGCGTTCCATCCATATCGAAAACAACAGCTCGAAATGATTTCAATTATTTATTGTCCCTGATATGAGTATAAATGGTCATCCAATATCTGATTTCATCAAACGGCAAATGCCATCCTGAAAAATATGAGAAGGGGTGATCAGGCTGAGTACCAGACTTGGGGAATTTTCATCGAAATCGTAAAAATATCCGGGGTGGACCAGCAAATTATCCTCTTCCAGAAAATGACAGGCCAGTTCTTCGTCTGAAACGGTGTCAGGAATGGTCATCACCTGATACCATCCGCCTTCACGCGGATATGGTACAAATCGGCCATGATTTTGCATGGTGCTTAAATAAAAATGTTCATTCTCCGCAATACGGGTTTGAATCTGGGCCTGTATGATATTCCGATTCATCAGCAAATCAGGTAGTGCAATCTGTACCGGGGCAGACACGGACAGATAGGTGTCAGCAATCAGCTCCAGCCTGCTGCAGGCAGATTTAACCAGTGAATCCGGCCCACTGACATGTATCCATCCCAGCTTTAACTGTGGCAGCCCACATATTTTGGAAAGACCGGAAAGTGTAAAGGTCAACGACCGCGAATGGCCAACGGTTGTATTGGCACGAACATAGCGGTTTTTTGACGGATAATCCAGAAAGACCTCATCCACGATCAGTGCCAGATCAAACCGGTGACACAAATTGTCGATAACCTGCAATTCGGACGGTTTTAAAAAAGAACCGGTCGGGTTATTTGGATTGACAACCACAATGGCCCGACAGCGTGAACTGACGGCATCCAGAAGCCGATCCGTATCAATTTGCCATCCTGACTGACTGGAATAAACCAGGGGATAGGGTTTTGGAGAAACAGATTCCCAGGCAGCCAGAAAATCAAACAGGGGATAGCTGGGTTGCGGAAACAGAATTTCATCACCCGGATCACAGAGCAGTTTCAGGAGAAACGAATAGGCTTCGCTGGTGCTGGCTGTTAAAACCATCTGATCCGGATGGGCCGATTGTCCGTGGTCGCGATAATACCCGGCAATGGATTCTCTTGCCGTGATTGATCCCCTGGAATCGGGATGATATAAAAGGATATCGGGCTGTGAAACCCATTGTCGAATCGCATGAGTTTCATAAACCAATCCGGCAGTCGTCGGATTGGTTTCAGTCAGATCCAGCACCGGGATGTTTTTCTGTTTTTTCTGTTCCAGAATCGTCATCAGACGATTGGGTTGAACACACCAGTCAATTCGGGAAGAAAACATGCATCAGTTTCCATTCAGATAAACTGCTCAGGGTCAAAGCGGCAGATGTACAAACGTAGGCATTTTCCGTTCTGGGACTACGATACATCCTCCTGCAAAATCTGACGGCTGAATACCATGGATTTTAACATCTCAAAAACCGCCTCACCCGTTGTTACATCATCAGTTGGTGATGTAACCATTGACTGGAATTTTTCGATGTTATCTGGCACATGACTTGAAAACAACCGATGGCTCATTGACAGATGGTTTTGCATCAGGCTGTAGATGATAACAGGACCCAGAACCGTCTCGTTACCTGATTTCTGAACCACGTCCCCGGCAATAATATGATGATCCAGTACAAATGGTTTGGATGCAGGCTGATATTTCAGCAATTCGGAAAACAGTTCAATTGCCTCCTGAACCCCTTCGCCATATTTATTTCGCAGCGAGTCGATACCATCCCGGGCAATTTCATCCAGTCCGGATTCTGTGATCCGAAGATCCAGTGTGCCGATACACTCCTGCTGAAGCCGTCTGATCGATTCGGCCTTTTTACTGACCACCACATCGCTGTCATTTAAAATTCGAATGGCATTTTTAATGCTGATCATTTCCTTGATTGTGGGACTTTTGCGCAGAACGATATCCGAAATGGTTGTCCGATAGAACGGCAGATCATTATCCAGAACCAGAATATCGTTATTGCCGGAAGACGACACCGGAACATAAATTTCCAGGTCTCTTTCATGGTGCAGGCGGTATCCGGCGATTGAAAGCAGCGAGCGGACGCCTTCCCTGTCAAGCTTTTTATTGCTGTCAACCGACCCGATGGAATTCAGTAAGCTTTGAGTCAATTGATCGATGGACCGTTTTTTCAAAAGGTTTTGTTTCAGGCTCATGATACCTCCATGACACGGATTGGAGAAAATTTTCGAATTCTTATTCACCAAGCTTCTGGATATTCCTGAATGTTTCTGCTATAGCTTTCCCGATAAAGATTTTGGGTGCGTTATCGGTCGGGGATGGCCCAAAAAGGCCTATCCCCTTGTATCTTGATCTTAATGCTTGTAGCTGTTAGTTTTTTTACCTGTAAGTTTGTGGGTGGCCGGATTAACTCCAGTCGTCCATAGGACGACTGGAGTTAATCCGGAAGAGCT
>JBFXFK010000082.1:0-8707 GCA_050179135.1 Desulfatirhabdiaceae bacterium
TGCGGGATGAGCGTGTGGAAAAAATGACAGATGAGGATGTGGAAACCTATTATTCCTGCACCCTGTGCCAGTCTTTTGCCCCCACCCATGTCTGCACGGTCAGCCCGGAGCGGACAGGTCTGTGCGGCGCTTACAACTGGATGGACTGCAAGGCGTCTTTCGAAATCAATCCGACCGGTCCCAATCAGCCCATTCAGAAGGGCGAATGCCTGGATCCCAAACTGGGTCAGTGGAAAGGTGTCAACGAGTTTGTCAGAAAAGCCTCCCGTGGCGCCATCGATCACTACAATTTTTATTCCATGCTGGTCGATCCCATGACAACCTGCGGTTGCTGTGAATGTATCGCCGCCACACTTCCGACCTGTAACGGCATCATGACCGTGCATCGGGATTATGCCGGTGAAACCCCCTGCGGCATGAAGTTCACCACCCTGGCCGGCGTCATGGGCGGTGGTGCATCATCACCGGGTTTTGTGGGTCATTCCAAATACAACATCACCCAGGGCAAATTCCTCAAAGGCGATGGCGGGCTTCTGCGTATGGTATGGATGCCCAAAAGCCTGAAAGATGAAATCCGGGATAGACTGATCAAGACCGGCACGCAGTTTGGTTGCCCCAATCTGATCGATATGATCGCGGATGAAACCGTTGGAACGACAGAAGAAGAAATTCTGCCCTTCCTGCAGAAAGTCGGTCATCCGGCGCTGAATATGGAATCCATCATTGCGGGATAAATTGTATCGGCGCCGGGTATTGTCCGATGAGATAATGCTTTGCGCCGTGCAGATGATCAATCAACATATCCAACAGATCAAGGTGTCGGTTTCAGATTGCCGTCCCGTTGGCCGCAATCTGAAACCTGGCCTTAACTTTACGTGATATAAGGAGAAACCAATGGCATTAACCGGTATTCAGATTTTCAAACTCCTGCCCAAGACCAACTGCAAGGAGTGTGGGGTACCTACCTGTCTGGCCTTTGCCATGAACCTGGCATCCGGAAAGGCCGAACTGGACAGTTGTCCGTATGTATCGGATGAAGCCCGGGAGAAACTGGCAGAAGCCTCCGCACCGCCAATTCGACCGGTCGCAATCGGAAAAGGTGTACGAGCTACCATAACCGGCGGTGAAACGGTTCTGTATCGTCATGAAAAAACATTTTTCAATAAAACCGTTTATGCCGCATTGATCAAATCGGACATCACCGATGCGGATCTCCAGGCCAAACTGAAAGTGTTCAATGCATTTCAGTATGAACGTGTCGGCCTGAACCTCAGACCCGAACTGATTGCTCTGAAAGATGTAACGGGTGATGCAGCCGCTTTTGCCGCAAAGGCCAAACTGATTGCCGAAACATCCGAATTCAATCTGGTTCTGATGAGCGATAACGTGGATGTCATGAAGGCCGGCGTTGCCGCCAGCCAATTCAAGAAACCCCTGATATACGCTGCTACGGCTGCAACAGTGGATGCGTTTGGCGCTTTGGCCAAAGAATCCGGCCTTCCGCTTGCAGTCAAGGCGGATTCTGTGGAAGCATTGATTCCGCTGACCACAAAACTGACCGAAATGGGATTGAAAGACCTGGTTCTGGATTCCGGTTCCCGCGATGTCAAACAGGCCCTGGAAGATCAGATTATTATTCGACGGGCCGCTCTCAAGGCCGGAAATCGCGCCCTTGGTTTTCCGACCATTGCATTCCCGTGCGAAATGGCGTCCAACCTGGATGCCGAGACCATGGTCGCAGCCATGTTTACCGCCAAATATGCCGGTATCGTGGTGATGTCCGATTTTGCCGGTGAGTCCATTTTTCCGCTGCTTCTGGAGCGGTTGAATATCTTCACTGATCCGCAGCGTCCCATGACCGTCACTCAGGGAATTTATGAAATCAACAATCCAACTGCCGACTCACCGGTACTGGTGACCACCAACTTTGCCCTGACCTATTTTATCGTTTCCGGTGAAATTGAGGGAAGCCGGGTGCCATCCTGGCTGTTGATCAAGGACTCCGAAGGCCTGTCAGTCATGACTGCCTGGGCAGCCGGAAAATTCTCCGGCGATGATGTGGGTGCATTTGTCAAAAAGACCGGGATCATGGACAAGGTGAACAAGAAGGAACTGATCATTCCGGGTTACGCCGCGGCCATTGCCGGGGATGTGGAAGAAGAACTGCCGGGTTGCACCATCACAGTTGGACCCAGAGAAGCAGCGCATATACCGGCCTTTTTAAAAGCCCGATGATTGTTTGACGGGAAATCGACAACAGTGGACTTCTTTAAAACATAAGTCCACAAAAAATGACATATGGAAATTCGGAAGGCGGAACACCCGACAGGTGAACCGCCTTCCGCCAAAAACGCATCCGGTTTCCCTTTCACCCCATGACCACATCATTTTCCAGTATAAGGAGGAAATATGTTATTGATCGGCGAAAGCCTGAACGTCATCAACAAAAAGATCGGTCGCGCCTTCAAGGAACGCGATCCCAAACCGATCCAGGAAGAAGCCCTGTTTCAAAAAGAAAAGGGCATGGATTATATTGACATTAACCTGGGGCCGGCCAAAAAAGACGGCGCCGAGCTGATGCCGTGGGTGGTTCAGGTGGTACAGGAAGTGGTATCGGATATTCCGCTGGTCCTGGACACATCCAACATCGATGCCATTGCCGCAGCCTTGAAGGTCTGCAAACTGCCGCCGTTGATCAACTCCATTATGTGCCGCCCGGAACGTTATGAAAAAATGATTCCACTTGCAGCCGAACATGGATGTGACTTCATCGCTCTGATGTGGGGACCGGAAGGTCTGCCCCGGGATGAAAATGAGCGGGCTGCCCTGTGTGTGGAGCTGGTTTATGCGGCCAATGAAGCTGGCATCCCCAATGAAAAAATTTGGGTCGACGGCATTGTGACCCCGGTCAATATTCAGCAGCCTCAGGCCATCAGCCTGATGGAGTTCCAGAAGATGCTCCAGGACATCGCTCCGGGCGCAAAAAGCACCTGCGGTCTGTCCAATATTTCCAATGGTCCACCCACCCATTTGAGACCCATTCTGAATCAGACCTACATGGTCATGCTGGAAAAGTGCGGCATGTATTCTGTCATTTCCGATCCGCTGGACGATCAACTGACGGCCATCGCCAAGGGAAAACGCCAGGATATCGTCGATCTCATTTATTCGATGGTGGATGGCGCCACACCGGATATCGCCAGCCTGTCCAAAGAAATGCAGGATTATGCCAAAACCACCAACGTGATTCTGGGCAAAAATCTGTATTCGGACTCCTGGCTGGATATTTAATCCCCCTGTTTCCGCCAGAAGTCAAAGCCCCGTCAGCATCCGCAGCGGGGCTTTTTTATTCCGGTTGTTTACCGTACAATATAATCCCAATATTCTATTACAAGAGTCTCAACCATGCCCAGAATTGACGATTACATCGCCGCCAGAAACCGCGCTGCCGAGGCGCTTGCCGCCGAAAGCATTGACGCCATTGCCAAACGCTCCGGGTTTGACCGGATCGATGATGTCAGCATGAAGATACCCTTTCTCAATCGGACGTATCGGGTCAGTTATCCGGATTTTGTGTTTACGGACACGGACAGTGATGCAGCGATTCCCCTGCAGGAGCAGGTCTTGATTCTGCACTATCTGATGGGCAATGGTCCCGAATGGCTGAAAGGGCAATGGGTCGCCTACCGGGAAATTCAGGGCGCCCAGTTTTATTACAGCGCCTTTATCAAGCGAGCGGTGGACCCCCTTAAAAAAACATTTGGTCAGTCGGTTCAACCACTGATAGCCGCAGCCGAAAAACTCAATGGCCGCCCGATCGACGCGGGTGATGCGGGTTTTGAATTTATGGTCTTTCCCAAAGCCCCGGTTCAGGTGATTGTCTATCAGGGCGATGATGAATTTCCCGCAGAAGCCAGCATTCTCTTTGATCACAGCATCGGCGACATTCTCAGCCCGGAGGACATTGCCTGGATGGCGGGAATGCTGGTCTATCGCCTGATGGCCCTGAAATAGTGCCTGAACGGAAACCATTTTTCCGTATTATAAAATTCGAAATTCGAAGCACGAAATCCGAAACAATGACCAAAACAAAAATTTTCAAAACGGAGTATGGACGGATAGTTCCTTTTGGTCATTCCGACATTTACATTTTGAATTTGTTTCGAATTTCGGATTTCGATATTCGAATTTGGCCTGAACAAGAGTTTTCGTTCAGGCACTAAAAAGGAAATGAACCATGTCATTTGATTTCAAACACGTTCTGGTCACCGGCGCCGCCGGTTTTATCGGATTTCACCTGTCGCTGAAACTCCTGAAACAGGGATATACGGTCAGCGGCCTGGATAACATGACCCCGTATTACGATGTCAATCTGAAAAAGGCCAGATTGAATCAACTGACCGCTTTTGAAAAATTTTCATTTCATCCCGTCGATCTGGTGGATCGAGCCCGGTTGGACGCCATCTTTTCCGGTCAACCAATTGAAGTCGTGGTCAATCTGGCCGCCCAGGCCGGGGTCCGCTATTCCCTGACGAACCCTCATGCCTATGTGGACAGCAACCTGATCGGGTTTGTCAATCTGCTGGAGTCGTGTCGGCATCACCAGGTCAAGCATCTGGTTTTTGCATCCTCCAGTTCGGTTTACGGGGCAAACACGCATATGCCGTTTTCCGTTCATCACAATGTGGATCATCCGGTTTCACTGTATGCGGCCACCAAAAAAGCCAATGAACTGATGGCCCATACATACAGCCATCTGTATAACCTGAACTGCACCGGTCTTCGTTTTTTTACCGTATATGGCCCCTGGGGCCGGCCTGACATGGCGCTGTTTTTGTTTACACGGGCCATTCTGGCGGACGAGCCGATTCAGGTATTCAACCATGGCAAAATGAAGCGCGATTTTACCTATATCGATGATATTGTCGAGGGGGTCTGCCGCATCATGAAAACGCTCCCGAAACCCTCACCGGACTGGAGTGGTGATCATCCGGACCCGGGAACATCCTATGCTCCGTACCGCATTTACAATATCGGTAACAATCAGCCGGTCGAGTTGAATGAATTCATTCGCGTCATTGAAACCTGCCTGGGAAAAACCGCACGAAAAAACCTGATGGACATGCAACCCGGTGATGTTCCGGCCACCTATGCCGACATCGATGATCTGATCCGGGATGTCGGGTTTCGGCCCCAGACCCCTCTGGAGGTTGGCATCCGGCGGTTTATCGAATGGTACATGGCCTACTACAAATCCTGACAGCCAACTGAAAAGTGGAATGACTACAGATTGCTGACCGACACTCCAAACAGGTAATTTTATGAAACGGACAAAAATTCATCGACTGCTGATTTCGGAAAACCCGCTGGATTTCGTTCTGCTGAAAGGATGGGTCAGAACCAGACGGGATTCAAAAGGGTTTTCATTTCTGGAAATCAATGACGGATCCTGTCTCAAAAACATTCAGGTTCTGGCAGAGGCATCTCTCGCCAATTATGACGAAATCACCGCCATTACCACCGGATCAGCAGTGGCGGTAACCGGGAGCCTTGTTCCGTCACCCGGCAAAGGTCAGCAGTGGGAGGTCCATGCCGCCGATGTCAATATTATCGGTTCAGCACCGGACACCTATCCGCTTCAAAAAAAACGGCACACCGATGAATACCTCAGATCCATTGCGCATCTGCGTCCCCGTTCCAACAAATATGGTGCGATGTTCCGGATGCGATCCGAACTGGCATTGGCCGTCCATCAGTTTTTCAGGGATCGGGAGTTTCGATACATTCACACACCGATTTTGACCGGCTCTGACTGTGAAGGCGCCGGCGAGATGTTTCGCGTCGTAACACCAAACCGGACCCAGGAAAAATTGACAGGAGGGGATTCAGAAGAATTTTTTGGCCGGGAAGCCAATCTGACCGTATCCGGCCAGTTGTCGGCAGAAATGTTTGCCCTCGCGCTGGGGGATGTCTATACGTTTGGTCCAACATTTCGTGCGGAAAACTCAAACACCAGGCGTCATGCCGCAGAATTCTGGATGGTCGAACCGGAAATGGCATTTGCCGATTTATATGATGATATGAATCTGGGAGAATCGCTGATTCAGTATCTGATCGATTATGTCCTGACAAACTGTTCAGACGATCTCAATCTGTTTGCGACATTTGTTGACAAGGAACTCATGAAGGAACTGAAACGGATTCTCGATTCTCCGTTTATCAGGCTGCCCTATTCCGAGGCGGTTAAAATTCTGACATCCTCAAAACAGCATTTCGAGTATGATATCGCATTTGGTATTGACCTTCAGTCCGAACATGAACGGTATCTGACCGAAGTCCATTTCAAACAGCCGGTGATCCTGTTTGATTACCCCAAATCCATCAAACCCTTTTATATGCGGGTAAACGATGACGACAAAACGGTTGCGGCCATGGACATTCTGGTTCCGCGAATCGGTGAAATTATTGGTGGAAGCCAGCGGGAGGAGCGAGTGGGGGTTCTGGAAGCCCGAATGGATGAAATGGGACTGAACCGGGATGCCTATTGGTGGTATCTCGATTCCAGACGGTATGGATCGGCGCCCCATTGCGGTTTTGGCATGGGCTTTGAGCGTGTGCTCATGATGATGACAGGCGTCGGCAATATCCGGGATGTTATCCCGTTTCCCAGAACCCCCGGAAGCATCGATTTTTAAGTCTGTACCGTCATTCTGAAATCTGAATTTGCGGGTATAAATGAACCGGCCGGACCCGATCCGATTTGTTCATCCGGAAAAGCAGCCGATCCAAAAATACAAACGCGGCATCATTCATTCGGGTGTGATGGATCATGACACCGCATTGGCCCGAGACGAGACCGTGTAACAGTTCCAGACCCAGCGCATGCCATCCATCCAGTGGAATCGGCTCTCTTCTCGTGTGCAAATCCACATTGACCGGGATGTCCATAATGCCTGGTGGAACCACCGGCAGACTGTTCCGGTATCTGGAAATCGCCGCATACCCCAGCCGCTTGAGATGACTCATGGTTCTGTCATCGCACCGGTTCCATGGAGGCGTAAAGACCCGGGTCAGCCTGTCAGACAGAATTCGTGTCAGCCGCTTCAATCCGTTTTCAAGGTCGCTTATCAGCATGTCCGTCATCCGGGAAGGCCCGAATTCCTGCTTCTTGCCGTCAGGCTCATGATTGACATGCCGCCATCCATGTGTGTGCCACATCCACAGATCAGGCGAGCTCCGGTCCATCTCCTGAAAAGCGGTCCACCGGTCAGGCGTCATCCATGCGGGAATTACGGCCAGGGCCAGCGGCGTGTGATATTTTTGAAACAGGCGCATCAGCCTCAGAATATTCGTATCCGGAATGGCCACATCATCCGCCCGAAAAAAAATTCTGCCGGGCTTATGGGGTGATATCTGATCCCGCGCCTGTCCGAAGCAATTGTCCAGCCACCGGTCCATATCCACAACCGAAAGAGGTTCAAGATAGAGTGCGGATGGCGAATGAAGCTGTTTTCGGGTTGCGTTCATCGTTTGAGTTGGCCGATCCAGTCCGCTGTCACGGCTGCACCATCCAGCATAACCGGCGGCAGACAGGGCTTTTTGGATGAATTCAGTTCTTTTTCAATGAAACCGGATAACCGGTCCGGATTCAAATCCGGAAGGATGGCAAAATATCCCAACCGTTCCAGTTTTCGGGCGCGAAGGCCCTGCTCCCGGTTTTGATCAAAGGGCCAGACAAGCGCCTTAACCCCTGCAGCCAGGATATTCATGCAGGTGTTGTATCCGGCCATGCTGATGGAAAGATCCGCGGCGGCCAGCCAAGCCGGAAAATCCGGTGTAAACCGGGAAATCGTCACCCGCGGTGATATGTCGCAAATCAGATCCGTGAAATCACTTTCATCCAGAAAGGGCCCGGTAAAAATCTGCATACGGGTTTTATCCATCCCTGGATTATCTTCAGAAAATGACTTCCGGACCGCCGTCAGAAATGACTTGCCAACCTTGCCGCCACCGGCGCTGACCACAACCAGGCGTTCTGCTTCGGTCAACCCGAGATAACTGCGGATCCGGTTTCGATCTCCGGGCTTGGGTCTGGGGGTCACAAATCCGGTATAGATGAGAGGCGGGATGATATCCGATAACCGGAAAAAGGTTTCATCCAGTTGAACAATCCGTGGATCAGCATGAATCAGCACCGCATCAAACCATTGATTCAGAGCATGAACCACCCGATTTTCATAGGCCTGAACATCGGTTTTTTCAACCAGGATATCGCGCAGGCTGCAGATGACACGGCATCGATGCGTACGGCCTGACTGAATATGTGCCAGGAGCGGGTCCAGTTCAAACCGGAATGCCTTGCGCCCGAATGGATAGAGTTCAACCATCAGGATGTCCGGATTTTCCTGCTGATAAATTTCAAGCAGGCGTTCCCGCCGGATCGATTGAATTGTTTCAAGCCCCATTTGGGGATTTGGCGCATAAACCTGTTTGAAATCCGGGTCCATCATCACCGGGGGAAGGGCAACCGATTGAACATGAGCCGGCATGGGCATATTGACCGGGTCACCGCCGGATACCATGACCACCTGATGATCATGAAGGCCGCGGCAGATTTCAAGACTTCGAAAAAAATGACCCATTCCCAGAACATGCTGACAATAATACAGAATTTTCATGATGCAGGGGATTTGAATTGATTTTGCAT
>JBFXFK010000082.1:8807-17863 GCA_050179135.1 Desulfatirhabdiaceae bacterium
ACCCGTACGAATTCGAACAATGGTTCGCCTCATCTCTTTTCCATTGTCCATGATATGAACCTGTTTAAGGACATCCAGTTTGCCTTCCGCAAACAACTGAATGCATTCGGGATATAACAGCCATTCCTGTTCCAGCCCTTTTTTTTTGACCATTTCCAGTGTGTCATCCGGATGGATTGGAAAACATCGCTGACCGATAATGGGTCCGGAATCCTCACCATAATCCACAAAATGTACGGTGCATCCCCCCACCCGGCAGCCATGACGAAAGGTGTCACCGTATCCATCGGTCCCGGGAAAAGACGGAAGAAGCGCCGGATGAATGTTCATGATACGGGGATGATCCGGATGGGTATCAACCCGATCGATGAAGTACGGCGTCAGATTTCTCATGAACCCGGCCAGAACCAGAAGATCAATTGGATAGGCCTTCATGTGTTGCAGCAGCCGGGATTCTGCAATGGCCCGTGTGATCAGAAATCGCACAATGCGGTGGGCCGGTGTACGTTCTGAAAAAATATGCTGTTTGATCAGACAGTCTTCCAGGTTAAAATCCGGAGGCGGTGACGTGACGTTGATCTGATATCCCTGAATAATGGCGCGATAATCCACAACAAAGGTAGGAATACCCGCTTTTTCGGCCCGATTCAGGCCATGAGCATTGGGATTGTCCGATCCGACAAATGTCATTTTGCCGGTGATGCCGCCGGATTGACAGGCGTCAATAATGGCCTGAAGATTGGTTCCGCCGCCTGAAATCAAAGCGCCGATGCGAAGAGGGTTTTTCATACAGCTCCTGTAATGTATTTCACGGGTTATGGGGCATGGTTTTTCGGCCGGCATCCGTAATCCAGACATAGTCTGCAACATTCAGGTCGGCCTCACCTCCGGATGAGAGCAGATACAGGGTCCTGAATGGGGCTTTTGTTCGTTCAAAAGCACGATTTGGAACGCCGAATTTCTGAAAAATATGGCCGTTTCCGATCAGAACGATCAATCTGGCCTGTCGCAGATTTTTGGAAATGGTGTCAGCCATGGCATCTTCCCAGGCACATTGGGCCATGTAAAAATACTCGAAGTTTTCCCTGCCACGGATGTTGTGATGCCGAAAAATGGATTCAATATAGGCGCGGTGAGACGAATCATCAAGATTGATGTGTGCCGGAAGATAACGGGCATCGTCTGGTGTCAGGCTGTCGATGCCGCCGACCGCAATTTTGGCCGGGATATGAAACGGCAGATTCAGGCCAATCAGCCGGATTTTTTCGGATTGAATGAATTCGAATATGGCCGCATACAGATCATAGGGGTAGCGCCAGTTGGCATACCAGTGGACTTTTTCACGAAAGATTTCCGGCGTTAACACGCCATCGGACCATTGATCCAGAATGGGCTGGTAGGTTGTGTCCACCATTTCAATCCCCACATCCAGGTCACCATATCGGGCCTTCATGTCCCGGATGATATCGGTCTGAATCTGGTGATGAACGGGATTGGTATGAACTTCCCCAATGTAGATGATTTGGGCTGTCGAGAAATCGGCCAGCATGTCGTCATAGAAAACCGGCTGTCCGGTCTTTGCGGAAAGAAGAGTGTTTTCCGGAATATGTTTTTGAATATCTTTCATGAATACGCCTTTTTGAAGTCCCGAGCATCCCGTAATGATTGTCATGGCGACCAGTAATCCGACAGTCAGAAGGATGGCATGTGAAAAAATATAAAGGCGATGATTCCGACAGTTTTTCATATGATTTTTTGGGGAAGGCATCACGGATGGAATGGGTATTTTGATGTCCCCCCCGACCGATAACACATCCCGAATTTGTATCCGGCGCGTAAATTCTTGAAAGTAATGTCTGTTCATCATATGATGGATTAATCCGCGTTTTTAATTTCCGGAAAGCGATCGTATTTTTACGGTAAACGATCATGAATGCTTGGCTTCACCCCCAGGAATGAAAATGATTTTACCGATTTTCTACTGAATTCTGAGTTCTGCTTTTGCATTTTTACGGTAAAGAAAGCTACTGCCATGAGTCTGAATGCACGCCCTGTATTTCGGCGGATTTTAACACCCTGGTATGATTCTGACACAACCTGCCTTGTCGTTGTTGCGGCGATGGGCGCTGCCCTGGTGTTTGGCCTGGCAGGAATGCTGACAGTTTTTGAAATTCAGTCGTATCGCCGGTTTGCCTGGATCCCCCTGCTGGTCAGCCTGCTGAGTGGCGGTGTTCTGGTTTCGACCACAATAAGAATGATTATCCGTCATGTTCAAAGACGAAAAGAAAAATTGTTGATGCCCGAGACCCAAAAATCCATGGAGTGAAACAGACCGCTATAGTTCTGATCGGCTGAAATATAACATTTCCAGAAAATGATGAAGTATTCTGGCCGTAACCCCCCAGATGGTGACATCCAGAACCGGATATTGCAATTGAAACACATCCGGAATATACCCGTGAAATTGCCGGTTGATATGGACCGTCATCAGATCAGATATCGGAATCTCCAGAACCCTGGAAATTTCATCTGTTTTGTGGCGGACATCTCCCTTGTTGTGCCATAATCCTGAAAACACCTCGATATTGTGGTTCTGTATGGTCTGAAAGTGCCCAATACTACCGGTTGGGATCACCTGATCCGGTGTAATGCAGAGCTCTTCTTCCAGTTCCCGGAAACAGGCATCCAGCGGGGATTTATCATTTGGGTCCACATGTCCGCCCGGCAGGGCTACCTGATTTCGCCAGGGATAACCTTCGGTATCGGTTTTTTGAATTGCCAGAATGAACGGATGACCCAATCGCTCAAAAACAAGAAGGAATACACACGCCAGCCGGTAGTTGCTGTTTGCAGGCAGATCAGGATGCAGGGTTTCCTCAATCAGTTTTTTTAATCGGAAAGCGTTCATTTGGGGAATCCTTAATCCACAGCAGGCAGGTATGATACATTAAATTGTACGTCCATTCGTGACGAAAGCCAGCCTGACAACACAATCAGATTGAATGGTAACCGGACGTGCAATCAGGGATTTTTTTTAAGAAAATCCTTCATCGCCATGGTTTTATAACTGTCGGTGTGAATATATTTCAATATCTGAATCAGATTGTTGGCGGGGATAAAACCGGGCTGAGAGCCGATATTTTCCCCGGTTGAATTCAGAAACCAGGTGGATGGCAGTCCCTTGACCTTGTATTTTGCAGCGATGGTCTGTTCCCGATCCGCATCAACCTTGATCGGGATGAAATTGGCGTTCAGGTAGGCAACCACCGCAGGATTGGTAAATGTTTCCTTGTTCATTTTGGTGCAATACGTACACCATTCTGCATGAAAATTCAAAAAAACCTTTTTGTTATCGGCTTTTCCCCGAATCATTCCTTCCTGGTACCCATACCATTTAATGGTTTCCGCAGCAACAGATGCAGACGAATCAATTACCAGAAATGATACAGTCAAAATAGCCAAAATTGCCAACACACCTGATTTCATATTGATCCTTACTGTTATGGTAAAAATGATTGTATTTCGATACGCATTCAGGTCAATACCGCGAAAGCTTTAACTGAAATTGGAAAACCGTCACAGGACAAGCCGGTTGGTTATCAGTGCAATTCCCATCAAAATCAGAAGAATTCCGGCAATCATATTTACGTATTTTAATACCTTCCTGGCCTTATTCAAGATTATAAGAATAAAATTGATAAAAATCGAGAAAATGATAAAGGGGATCGCCAGGCCTGCGGAGTAAGTTGACAGCAGCAGCATGCCTTCCAGAACGGTTTCCTGGTTGCCGGCGATGATCAGAATTGAGCCCAGCAGGGGGCCGATACAGGGGCTCCAGCCGGCGCCAAATGCCATTCCGACAAAAAATGAACCCAGAACATGAACCGGTTTTTTATTCAGATGAATCCGCTTTTCAAAATCCAGTGCCCCAAACCGGAAAATTCCGGTCAAATGAATCCCCAGCAAAATAATCAGAATACCGCCACCAATGCGGATGACGTTGCTGTAAGCCTGAATGACATTTCCCAGAAGTGATGCCGATGCGCCCATCAGAATGAACACGACAGAAAATCCCAGCACATAGGCAATTGTGGAGCGGATTACCCGGTTTCGGATACTGGTTCCGGCATCTGTCAGTTCATCCAGGGAAAACCCGGTGATAAATGTAAAATAGGCCGGAATCAACGGCAGAATACACGGCGAAAAAAAAGACAGCAACCCGGCGATAAAAGCGGTTGGATAGGTGACAGCGTCTGTAAACATTATTATTCCTTTTTCTTTCGGATGACTTTGAAAATCAGATTATCATTTTGGGGGAGGGTTTCTGTATCTTGAAAGCCATGTGTGTGTCAATGGTTCCGGAATTATTCCGGTTATGGCGGGTAACATGAATCGCCCACCTGAACATGCATTGGATAACATTGTATTTTTCTTATCCAAAGATTATAATCATTTATAAAAGGTCAATCAACCGGAGAGTCAGGTTATCTCACCTCCTGCGGCATCCGGATGTTGTATCATATCGATATTTTTTGGTTTCCGGTATTCAGAGGAATGAGGGCACGGCACCGGCGCATCGCAAAATCTCAACTCTGAAAATTGGTTACGGCAAAGGGGAATATGGAATCACACGGCATGAGCTCTTTCTTTATAACAATTTCCTTAATCGGGGTATTGATTATTGCGAACGGTATATTCGCCATGGCTGAAATGGCGGTTGTATCGTCCCGAAAGGCCAGGCTCCAGATGAAATCGGATGAGGGAAACAAGGGCGCCAAAACCGCTATTGACCTGGTAAATTCTCCCAATCAGTTTCTCTCCACAATCCAGATCGGGATTACGCTGATCGGTGTCGTCATGGGCGCCTTCGGTGGTGCGGAAATTGCTGAAAAGCTGGAAATGCCATTACAGCGTATAAGCTGGCTGGCGCCCCATGCCACGATTGTCAGTTTTGGCATTGTTGTAATCGGAATCACCTATTTATCACTTGTTTTCGGGGAGCTGGTGCCCAAGCGCATTGCCCTGAATCATGCCGAAAGCATTGCAGCGGCATTGGCCCCAGCCATGAAATCACTGTCTGTATTGACGTCTCCTGCCGTTAATTTTTTGAGCCTGTCCACAAATCTGGTGCTGAAATTATTTGGTTTTCAAATCTCCAAAGAAGCGGGTATTACCGAAGAAGAGGTCCGGCTCATGATTGAGGAGGGGACCCAGAGCGGTGTATTTGAACCAACTGAGCAAAAAATGGTTGAGCGTATCTTCAGATTGGGCGATCTGCCCGTCAGTGCACTCATGACGCCTCGACCGGATATCGTCTGGCTGGACCCGAATGATGACTTCAAGGATATCCGGGATGAAATAATGACCACCAGCCATTCCCATTATCCGGTGGCCGAGGGTCAAATTGACCGAATCATTGGGCTGGTATATTCAAAAGATCTGTTGTCGCACTGCCTGAACGCCAGGTCGATCGATCTGAGGGCCATACTTCAACCCGCCGTATTTGTCCCCGAGAACATGCTGGCCCTTAAAGTGCTTGAACGTTTCAAGGAAAAACATGCACATGTTGCATTTGTCATCGATGAGCATGGCGATTTCCAGGGAATGGTAACCACAAACGACATTCTTGAAGCCATTGTCGGGGATATTCCCATGCCGGACGATACCCTGGAGGATGACATCATCCGTCGCGAGGACGGCTCCTGGCTTGTTGACGGAAAAGTATTATCAGACGAGTTAAAAGAGTTGCTGGAGGTGGACCGTTTGCCGTTTGAGGAAGAACACCGATACCAGACCCTGGGTGGTCTGGTCATGGCTGTTCTGGGACGGATTCCGACATCGGGCGAGAATTTTGACTGGTCCGGTTTTCATTTTGAAGTTGTGGATATGGATGGCCACCGTGTGGACAAGGTATTGATCAAGCCTGCTGATGAAAAACCATTTCCGGATTGAGGTATCAAAATGGGAAAGTCAACCAGCCGGGAGAAGAACTGGTTGACATCAGCCAGGATGGAGGTAAATCCGGCTAAGTAAAAAGCAATTATCATGCCATGTTGTCACAATTCCGTTGCATGCCGTGTAGCCAGTCCATAACGCTGCATTCGGTTCCAGACGGTCACCCGCGAGATACCCAGAATTCTTCCAGCCAGCGACTGGTTGCCTTTAGCCTGTTCCAATGCCTGTATCAACTGATGTTTTTTCAAGTCTTCAGGGTTCATGCATTCCGGTGACGTGGTCGTGCTGACCCCGGTCCAGAAATGAATATCCGGAGGTAAATGCTGCGGATAAATCATTGGGTCCTGACAGGCTGCACAGGCATATTCAAAAGCGCTTTTCAACTCCCGCACATTCCCGGGCCATGGATATCGCATCAGGCACTGCATGGCTTCCGGGGAAATTCCGCGAATGGACTTGTCCGTTTTCAGATGAACCCGTTCAAAAAAATATTCCGCCAGCAGTGGAATATCGTTTTTCCGCTCATGAAGTGGCGGGATGTTGATGGGAATCACGTTGATGCGGTAATAAAAATCGTTTCGAAAAGTGCCTTTTTCGACAAGGGCTTTCAGATTTCGATTGGTTGCGGTTATCACGCGAACATCCACCGGTATGGGGCGGTTGTCTCCGACCCGTTCGATAACCTTTTCCTCCAGAACCCTCAGTAGCTTGATCTGGATCGACAGAGGCAGATCACCAATTTCATCCAGAAAGATACTGCCACCTGTAGCGGCTTCAAAACGCCCTTCGCGGTTCTGGTAGGCCCCGGTGAATGCGCCCTTGACATGGCCGAAAAGTTCGCTCTCCAGAAGGGACTCGTTCAGGGCGGCGCAATTTACCTTGATATAGGGTTTGTCCTTCCGATTCGAATGCATATGAATGGCCCTGGCAACCAGTTCCTTGCCGGTCCCGCTTTCTCCCAGAATCAATATGGGTGCATCAGAGCCGGAAACATTTGCGATCATGTCAAATACACGGGTGATGGTCGGAGATGTGCCGATTATTCCGTGAAAACTGTCCTCTGATCGAAGCTGCCTGCGAATCGCCTGGAGTTGAATGTCTTTTTCCATCAACTCGGAGATATCGGTCATGGTTTCTACCGCACCAATGACCTGCCCTTGGCTGTCCTGAAGAATTGATGCATTTTTCAGAATATGAACCGCACTGCCATCCTTTCGGGTCAGGGTACATTTTCGTTTTTTCAGGCTGCCTGTTTTAAACAGAAGGCACCAGTGAGAACCGTCACGCTCGATGACGATATCACAAATGTTGCAATTCAGGACCGAACACTGCTCTCCAATCAGATCCTGCCGGGAATAACCGGTTATTCCTTCAAGCGCATGATTGACGGAAATGATGGTGCCACCTGAATCAACAATCATCACACCATCCTGAATGGTGTCCACAACCGTTTTCCAGTATCGGTTCAGCTCCTGGTCATCCATCATCAAATCCTCCCGGCTGTTTAATTTTTATCATATGTTTTAACACTATGTCAAAAATTGAACAGATGATCAATGGAAAGTGACAGGTCAGTGACTGTCTCGGGAAGGACCGGTTTATCAAGCACGAATGATATTCGGTTACGGCGTAAAGCCGTAACCGCCGTTTGATTCCTGCTTTTTCTTTTGCGGTGTTCCAGGCGATGAAAACGGGAATCCGGTTTCATGCTGCAAAATGTAGTGTGATCAGATATTTAATGATAAAAAATTCAAAGCGGCAACGACCCTGGTTTCCCGTCAATTTCTCGTACATGCGCCCTTAGAAACTTATTACGCTCCCTTCGGCGGCCAGCTCGATTAATTTTGGTGCCCCGGCCAAAATCATGTTGGAATAGAATTTTTCCTCGCCCACCTGGCGAGCTTTAGCACAGGGGGGTCAGATGTAAATCGGCACTTCGTTTTCCACAAGATAAGGTAAATATTCGCTTGCCGTGTCGTTGGTTTTGGTCTTTTCGTCCAGTCTCCGGTTTTTATCCGCCCAATACACGCCGTCATCAGCCATAAACAGGCTTGTTTGATGCCCCTGGGAGTGAGCCACTTTGGCCATTTGAAACGCCCGTGTTGCGGCATCCACGTCCCCTGTTTTCAGAAATACTGTTATTTTTGCCATTTGCATCTCCTTTCATATCGATAAAATGTTACGTCCTACGCTTCCCACAAACATGAAACCCCACGTTTGTCGCAATATCAGGTCAATGCCTCTGCGCGGTTTCGGGGGCAAGGCTTGATAGTATATTCGGGAGTCGTGAGACCCCTTAAAAAAGCCTTCTTGATGGGTCATGGGGGGATTCCCTATTATTTTCTCAAACCATTGTTGGATGGAAGAATTAAATATCTATCGATGCCACCATAACTTTATCCTGACCATCATCATGTATCAGATGGACATTTACAATCTCTTTTTTTACCAGGGGGAAAAGCGATAGTTTCCTGTCTATGAGTTTTCTTATGTCTTTTTCATAGGGTTCCCCTTGAGAGTCGTCCATGTTTTGCGATTTAATATACATGGTCAAATAATCTTTGATATATTTTTCACGCAACTCCCCTTCAAGACATGCCATATTCCATGCGCTCCCAACAATCCTTAAATAATTCTCTCTCTGTTCTGGCGTTTTCCCTTGCTGAATGAAGCCTTCACCAACAGATAACAGCATTTCAGATATTTTTTTATGGCTTTTGTGTTTCGATTTCATTTTCTTTTTGGTCATGGCCTGCACTCATCGCAAGGGGGCATAAATAAAGTCTGTTGGAGAAAAGTTTTAAAAAAACAACGACAGGTGAAAAGATTTCTGGAATCAACGGCACGCATCAGCGGCGCGGGGCTTTTCCCGCGTCCACATGCAAATTGTTGCTCGCCGCTCTTTCCTTGCGGTTTCCGAGCTTCGTCTTTTGGATAACTTCCAACAGCTCGGCTGTTAGATTGGTGGGCAGAAATTCAGGACTCGTGCAAACGGACACAATATCCGGCCGCGGCCATTCGGCAGGTATTGTCGGGCCTTGCGAGAACCTACGGCGCAAGGATTTCCAGGTGGCAGATGTCAACCACATGGTCGGTGAATC
>JBFXFK010000082.1:17963-21481 GCA_050179135.1 Desulfatirhabdiaceae bacterium
TTACAATGGGGCCACGTCCGCATGGCTTGATACATGACGTTTCCAATATTCGTAGTAGGTCTTTCGTCCATCATATCGTGGTGTTCGTCTACGTGCAGTATATGAGATGGTCCGGAACTGCTGCCGGCAGAAAACCGCCTCTTCCATCGGCGAAGCACGTGGCTGTGTTTCTCGACAATGAAATCCACAGGACGCCCCGCCCACAAGAGAAGCTCTTCAAAAGTGAGCGTTGGATTCTCAGCAAGATTAAAGTAGTCTAGATCAATGTCCAATACCGAGTGCATTGGTCTTGATGATCTCCTCTCGCCCAATCGCGGCGCTTGACGAAGTCAGCGCCTTGTTATGCGCTTTTATTGCTTGATAAGAATCCATCAATCTTTTCTGCAACAATTGTCGGTTTATTGATTTCGCACTCCCAAATTACCAGGATATCCCAACCCATTGCTTTCAGGTCGGATTGATGTTTGGAGTCCCTCTCCGTGTTACGCTGGATTTTCTCAATCCAATATTCCGAATTCGTTTTAGGTACACGATGGCCCCTTGCGCAGTTATGCCCATGCCAGAAGCAGCCGTGAACAAAAATGATTTTCTTGTGTGAAGGGAAAACAAGGTCTGGCTTGCCCGGAAGGTCTCTTCTATTAAGCCGGAAACGGAATCCGAGTCGGTGGACAAGTGACCGAACCTTGAGTTCGGGGGAGGTGTTTTTCTCCCGAATCCGACGCATGATCCAACTTCTTTTCTCGCTCGGGAAAATATCCGTCATCGAGCCACGTCAATTTTCAGGCTTGGATCGGTTTCGCATTCGTCCACAATGGCGTTGTATTCGGAGATGAGCTGTTCAGCCGTGGTTCGGCGGCCAGCCTGGGCGAATTTACCGATTTCGTACAGGTTGCCCGCTATGAACTGCTCCGCCTCGTAAACGTCAAGCCTGTCAGCCATGTCTGCCTGTTCGGCAAGTCCTTCTGCCAACGACGCGCCTCGATAGGTGGTGATAATGACGGGCTTCATGCCGTTGTCGAGATTTCTCCTGCACTTGCGGATAAGCGCTTCTGAGGGAGATGTGGTGACATGAATGGCGACATCCTCGACGATGAAATCACCCTCCCTGCCTGACACGTCGTCAGCGACGTTCGCGCCGTGATGTTGAAGCGGCGAGTCGAGCAGCAGGTTCAGTTTCGCGCCAACCAGATGTTGCAGCATGGTTCCGACAATAGTCGAGCCGTTGGTTTGCGCTTGCCGTTTTTCGGCTTGCGAGAGCAAATCCCGAATCACAGCGCGGAGGGATTTGGATGCGTCGAACCTCAGAACGAAGGGCTTACCAGAGAAAAAATTCCGCACACGCTCAATCCACCAAGTTTCCAACTGTTCAAAATAAATGGGGCCGGAAGTGTGGAGTTCGTTCAGAAAGGAGACATACTTTCGCATGTTGCCCACGCTACCCCTGCTGGTGCGTCCGCCTTCTTCGGCCAAAACACGGTCAATGCCATGCTCTTTCAGAATGGATTGCACCGCTGATTTTCCGAGGCCAATAACCTGGTCGCCGCCGTCGGTGAGCAAGGCTTCCGGATCAAGCGGCATTCCGAGTTTTTTGCCATGTCGCGTCACAACTAAAGCGACGCTAAGCGACCCTTTGCCCTTCATACGGTTTTTCTGGACGAATTCCTTGAGTTTTTCATTGAAGGGCATCAGAAACCTCTTTCCTTTATCTGTTCGGCGAGCGGTGAGAGCAGCTTTTCCGCAAGATAGCGGGACACCGGAACGGCGACAGCGTCACCCATCGCCTTGTATCCATCGTTATAGGTGCCGGGAAGTTTGTAATTTTTCGGAGCACCCATCAGGGCTGCGGCTTCCATAACGGTAAGAAGCCGGGTTCTGAATGAGCCATTGTCCTTGATGACCAGAAATTGAAGGCTGCTGCCGCCTTCGGGGGTTCTCAGGCACCCGGCGACGCCATCGAAACGCAATTCCAATACCTGTTGACCGTGTCGGATGCGTTTATAACCAGGGAAAACCGCTCTTCCGTTCTGCGAGGCGGCTGTTATCTTCTCACGGTGTTTTTCCGGCACCATTGCCAACAAACGTTCCTGTTTTTCAGGTTCATCACATGGAGCGAAAAATTCAATTAAATCGTCAAGATTCTTTTTTCTTGATGGCGGTTTAGGGATATTCCACCAAATCCAGCCTTTCAATCCCTCCGCCGCTCGGACAATGGAGGTGGGATGGCACCAAGCCGGTTGATTTGTTTCAAATTCTTCGGTCGGTATGTCACCATCCACGGCGATGACAAAAACGCGCTTTCTTGATTGAGGCACCCAATGGGAGGCGTCAATCACTACCGCGCCGACTTTGTATCCCCGTTCGATCAAGGCATTGTGCAATTTCCGGTAGTGTTCGCCTTGAGCCGCTGAAATCAGGCCGACAACATTTTCAGCGACCGCCAAAGGAGGACGTTTCGGAAGTTCATCCATTACCCGGAGCCACTGCCATACCATCCCGCTTCGAGAACTGGAAAGTCCGCCCATATTTCCGGCCAAGGAAAGATCCTGACACGGAAAACTCCCCCATGACAAAAGCGCCTGGGGCAAATCACCGCCTTTCACATCCTCGATTGAACCAAGGTGGAAAACGTTTTTATCGTGGTTGGCGCAAAAGACCGTGGCCTTTTTTTCACAGATATCGTTCGCCCAGACGGTTTGAAAAAAGCCTTTCAGCCCTTCGGCCACCAGTCCGCTTCCGGCAAAAAAATCTAAGCACGTTGGTTTAGATATTTCTTTATCCATAACAGTAATCCTTAACTCACTGCTGTCCGGTTTAGACATAAATAGTGCCTGACCGAAAAGCAATTTACCGTTATTAATGAATAACTTATGGCATTTTCCGCAAACGAAGATTTTGAGACTTAACTTACAAACAGCAATTTTTCGCTTGACTTATAAGTCGATATATGTGATATAGATTATTGATTTTGAATGATATATTACATAATTGATATCCGATAAGTACTCTATTGACTTACTCTAACTTTCAAATCTTCAGAAAAACTTCAATGCGAAAAACCTACGATTCTCAACTTAAATTTGGACAGATTATAATTCCCCCCAAAAACTGGACAAGGTGCTAAGCTATAAAAGGTAGCGGCAAACAAATCCAAAAGGAGGGGAAAAAGGCATCACGATGCAACGGAAGAAATATTCATCAGATTTCAAGGCCAAGGTTGCTTTGGAAGCTATTCGGGAGACCCGAACGACAACCGAAATGTGCTCTCAGTATGGGATTCACAGTACCATGCTTGGTCGCTGGAGACAACAGGCCATAGAACACATAAAGACCGGGTTTTCGGAAAGAACCGAAAAACAGGACAAACAGCAGGAGGAGGAGGAGGAGGAGGAGGAGGAGGAGGAGGAGATAATCGCACAGTTATATCAGCAGATTGGCCAGTTGAAGGTGGAGCTCGACTGGCTTAAAAAAAAATCTGCTCTGTTCAAGTGATGATAAAGGGAAGCTGATCGAGCCGGGCA
>JBFXFK010000083.1:0-21349 GCA_050179135.1 Desulfatirhabdiaceae bacterium
CGTCAACACATGGGTAATGAAACAACCGAAAGGTGATTCAGTATTGCGATATGAGTATTGAGTAGTGAGAGGCCGCCTGACCGTCCAGCGGCTGATCTGCCTGAAGGATGTGGGCAGGCACCTTCAGCCTTCGGACTTCAGTCTTTTTCATGTCTGGACGTGATGTCACCGGAATGATTCATCACCATTCACCATAACAGCTATATTTTCGAAGTTACCGATATTCATGACAATACGCCCGTTCGAACTATCCATTATCATACCCGCATACAATGAATCTGAATCCATTGGCGCCATCGTCACCGCCATTCAGTTCCGACATCCAAACGCAGAACTCATCGTAATCGATGATGGTTCCAGCGATAAAACGGCAGAGATCGCAAAACAGGCAGGCGCCACGGTTCATCGCCATCCATACAATATGGGAAACGGCGCTGCCGTCAAAAGCGGTATCCGGGTCTCTCACGGGGATGTTCTGGTACTGATGGACGGGGACGGACAGCATGATCCGAATGATATTGAAAAACTGCTGCGTGAAATGTCCGGTTATGACATGGTGGTTGCCGCCAGAACCGGCAACGATCACGCGACCCTGTTTCGGGGCATGGGGAACCAACTGTGCAACTGGCTGGCTACCTATGTGGCCAAATTTAAAATTGTGGATCTGACGTCCGGTTTTCGGGTGGTCAAGTCGGACATTGCCAGAAGCTTTCTGTATCTGCTCCCAAACACCTATTCATATCCCACAACCCTCACCCTGGGCGTATTGCGAACCGGAAGAAGCCTGAAATATGTGCCGGTTCAGATTCATAAACGAAAAGGCGGCACCAGTCATATCAGCGTTTTACGGGATGGTGTGCGATTTTTCATGATGATTTTGAAAATCTGTACGCTCTACTCCCCGCTTCGAATTTTCTTGCCGGTCAGTGCCGCCATGTTTTTTACGGGTCTGTTGTATTATTTTTATACCTTTATGGCATATTCCCGATTCACCAACATGTCCGCCCTGCTGTTTTTGACGGCTGTCATCATTTTCATGATGGGGCTGATATCCGAGCAGATCAATCAGCTTCGTTTTGAAAGAAGTGATGACGGGATTTGCCCTGAAAAGGATGATCCGTCATGACTACAGAATAGGGGCAAAGGTGCAAAGGGGCAGAGGGGCAAAGCGAACTGAAACCGGTTATTGATTTGCCTGTCCGTTAAATCCCCCCTTTTATAAGAAAAAGGAGGGATTTCTAACCGATTTCTATTCTGGCAGTTGCGCAGAAGCGGATTTGGGATCAAACAGCGCTCTTGTCAAAACAAACGCCGCCTGAAGGGCCTCTGTCGGGCAAAGCGGGAAGCATTCCTTGCAGTTCCAGCACTCTACGGCGGCAATTTCCGGAATAAAACTGATTTCCTTCCGGATTCCCCTGTCAACAAATCCAACCGCATTCTTCTTTTTGACTTCGGCACAATAGCGGACACACAATCCGCAATGAATGCAAAACGAGGCTTCTTTTTCAAAACGGTTCCTGTCCGCGCCATATTCCCTGGCCAGATCCACCAGTTCAAACGCATCCGGCGCATGCGCCATCAGCAGTTCGATAATCATTTTCCGGATTCTGTCGATTTTTTCGGATCGGGTTCTGACAATCAGGTTGTTTGCAACCGGATACACACAGGACACAACAAGCCGGGTCCCACCGCGTTCTTCCAGTTCCACGATACACAGACGGCATCCCCCGAATGGCTCCAGTTGATCATGGTGGCAGAGCGTCGGGATGGATATCCCGGCTTTTCTGGCTGCCTCCAGGATGGTCATCCCCTTTGTTGCTTCAACTTCTTTTCCGTCGATCTGCAAAAGGATTTGGCTCATTGTTCTTTGCCCTTTCGGGTTATGTTTCTTTCTTCATCGGGAAGCGGCGGCGGAATCGGCACACCGGAAATTTTGGTTACCGCAGCAAAACGGGGCGGACAGGCTTCAAAACAGGTTCCGCATTTGGTACACTTTTCCTGATCGATCACATGTATCCGGTTTTTGCCGCCGGAAATGGCATCGACAGGACATTTTTTGGCACAGATCATACAGGCCCGGCACCGTTCCGGATCGATATGGTAGGCAATGAGTTCCTTGCAGGCGAGGGCCGGACACCGTTTTTCATGAATGTGCGCCTCATATTCTTCCCGAAAATACTTCAGGGTGCTTAAAAACGGATTGGGGGCGCTCTTTCCAAGGGCACAGAGGGCTGCCTCGATGGCGGTTTCCGAAAGCGCCTCCAACAGTTCGATATCCCCTTCTTTTCCTTTTCCCACCGTGATATTTGTCAGTATTTTCAGCATCTGTCTCAGGCCCTCACGGCAGGGCGCACATTTGCCGCACGATTCATCCGTCAGAAATTCGATGAAATACCGGGCCACATCCACCATGCAGGTGTCTTCGTCCAGGATGATCATGCCTCCGGACCCCATCATGGACCCGGCTTTGGTGAGTTCGTCAAAGCCAACCTGCAGATCCAGCAGGCTCTCGGGAATACATCCGCCCGATGGCCCGCCGGTTTGAACCGCCTTGAATTTTCTGCCACCCGGAATGCCGCCGCCGATCTGGTAGATGATATCCCGGAGTGGCGTGCCCATCGGCACTTCCACCAGGCCGGTATTGGTGATCTTGCCGACCAGGGAGAAAATTTTGGTGCCCTTGCTGCCTTCTGTACCGTATTGGCGAAACCAGTCTGCCCCATTGTTGATGATCAGCGGTACATTGGCCCAGGTTTCGACATTGTTCAACACACTGGGTCTGTCCCACAGGCCCTTGATGTTGGACCGGACATATTTGGGCCTGGGTTCTCCGGCCCGGCCTTCCAGTGCGGTCATCAGCGCCGTGGACTCGCCACAGACAAATGCGCCGGCGCCCTGGTGCACGATCACCCGAAAATCAAATCCTGATCCGAGGATGTTTTTTCCCAGAAAACCATATGCTTCCGCCTGCTGAATGGCGATGTTCACATTTTCCACTGCCAGTGGATATTCCTGACGGACATAAATGTAACCCTCGTGAGACCCGATGGCATAGGCGCCCAGGGTCAATCCCTCGAGAATGGCATGGGGGTTTCCTTCCAGAAGCGCCCGGTCCATATACGCGCCCGGATCACCCTCGTCGGCATTGACAATGACATACTTGACGGGTTCCGGATCATTCCGCGATCCTTCCCATTTTCTGCCCGCCGGGAAACCGCCGCCGCCCCGCCCCCTCAGGTTGGATTTTTTGACTTCTTCCAGCACATCCAGGCTGCTCATTTGAAACAGCGCTTTGGACAATGCGGCATATCCACCGATAGCCAGGTAATCATCGATGTTTTTGGGATCGATACTCCCGTTGGAGCCAAAAACAATCCGTTTTTGATATTTGTAAAACGGTATTTCGGATTCCCGAATAATTTTTTCACGGGCAACCGGATCGGTAAACAGCAATCGATCGATGATCTTCTTTTCGACGATGGTCTGGGAAATGATTTCCGGAACATCCTGGGGTTTGATCTGAAAATAACAGATTTCATCCGGATGAATGACGATAATCGGGCCGCGCTCACAAAAACCATGACATCCGGTCCGTCTGATGTCCACCTGGTCCCGCAGACCCTGCTTTTCAATTTCTGATTCCAGTGCTGCGGCCACTTCCCCGCTCCCGGAAGCATGACAGGCCGAACCGGAACAGAGGGTGATGCAGGATTTGCTGGTATCCCGTTTTGACAGGAGGGTATTCCGGAATTCTTCCAATTCAGCGGGTGAATTTATCCTCGGCATAATTTTATCCTACTCGTAGTTTTTTAACACGTCTGCGGTCTCGCCCGGCACCATTTTGCCATACGTCTTGCCATCGATTTCCATTACCGGACCCAATGCGCAACAGCCCAGACAGTTGACGGTTTCGAGGCTGAATTTCAGATCCAGATCTGTTTCTCCGGGGCTGATGCCGGTCAGTCCCTGGACTGAATCCAGAACACGCCGTGCGCCGCGGACATGGCATGCCGTGCCCATACAGATATGAATGCCATGCCGTCCTTTGGGAACCAGACTGAAAGCCTTGTAGAACGTGGCGATATGCTGAATCCGGGTCAACGGTACATTCAGCCGTTCGCCAACCCGCTCCAGGGCCTCCTTGGGAAGCCAGTGATTTTCGGCCTGAATATCCAGCAGTACCTGAATCAGGTAGCTGGCCTCGCCATGATGCTTGTCAATGATCTGATCGATTCTGTTTATATCCATAAACCCGGTCCCGATAGTGTGTTCACCGGCTGTTGGTTGCCAGTGGTCAGTGGTCAGTGGTTAGTGGCCTGTGATCAGTGGTTCGTGGCCTGTGACCAGTCGCCAGTGAGCGGCACCTTCTGACCACTGGCGACTGACCACTGCCCACAGGCCGTTATATGTCAGGCCAGTTTATAGCACTTCCGGCTTTCATCGTATCTGACAAATCCGTGCATCGATGACGTACTCATGTGTTTGGCCACTTCGGACGGTGTCAGGCCCAGCATCCCGGATATCCGGCTTGTCGAAAGCGGCTCTTCACGCAGAAGCTGCAATATCTGGCTGATGGCCAGCTTGTTTCCAATCAGTTCATCAAAAAGACGGCTGAAGGAGCCTCCCGTATAAAAATCATAAAATGCATTTTTGGATTTTACCGGTATTCTGAGCCGCTCCCGTTCCACCAGGCGGATATAGGGGACCAGCTTTCTGGCTGCTTCCAGCCGGAAAGCCAGCGCATTATTGTCGATTCCCTCAGATTTTCCCAACGGTCCCAATTCCCGGATCGTTCGGGCAAACTCATCCGTAACTTCTGCCATCAGATTGCCGTCAGCGCCGGACATGAACTGGATTTTGAGTCTTTCCGGGTTCAGACCGATGCGTTCCATTATTTTTTTACACAAAAAGGTCATGGCGAGTGCATCATAATTGCCGTGGGTGACATAGTTGCACTCATCCAGTTTGCATCCGCCGATAAAAACACCATCCTGTCCATTTGAGAAGGCCCTGAGTATAAATTCCAGGTCCACCCGGCCGGAACACATGACGCGGATCAGCCTCATTTCATTTGAATATTGCAGTCTGGAAACTCCAGCCAGGTCAGCAGCGCCGTATGCTCACCAATGGCATACAAAACCCAGTAGTTTCGGCTTGAACTCAAGACCTGTACTCATCCGTTTTCTCTCCTTTGTCTGTTATTCCCGTAAAACAGAAGCCTGTAGAGACGCAATGCATTGCGTCTCTACTACTGGACACAGGTCACCGGCAACTGGCCGCTGACCATGGCGGCATCGATCTGGCTGTAAAGTTCCTCATTGTTGAAATGCTTCAGATAAATCGCGTTGGTTGGGCATTTTGCGTTACACAGACCATCCCCTTTGCAAAGAACCGGATTGACCCATGCCTTTCGGCCTTTTGGTGTATCGATAAACTCGATGGCGCCGTAGGTACAGGCGGTAATGCAGGCGCCGCATGAGATGCAGTCATTTTCATTGACCTCGCACACCGAGCCCGATGCAATGACCGTATCCCGTGTCAAAAGTGTCAGCACCCGTCCGGCTGCGCCATACGCCTGGTTGATTGTTTCGGGAATATGCTTGGGATAATGGGCGGCGCCACACAGGAAAACACCATCTGTGGCAAACTCCACCGGTTTCAGTTTGACATGGGCTTCCTTGAAGAAACCATCCGGGCTGAGTGTCACCTTGAACAAGCCGGCAATTTCCTGGGTCGAAGCCGATGGAATGACCGCAGCAGCCAGCGAAATGATGTCGGCATCGATTTCCAGCCGCTGATCCAGAATGAAATCCGGGACCGTTACCCGCAGAACCGGCTTGCCCTCAGCCTTGACCGCCTTGATCTGCGGCGGATCTTCGGGAGTATAGCGGATGAATTTGACACCCCTGTCCGATGCGTCCCGGTAGTCGTCTTCCCGGAATCCATATGTTCTCATGTCCCGGAACAGAACATAGATTTCCATTTCCGGATTCAGTTTTTTCAGGTTCAGGGCGTTTTTTACCGCACCGCTGCAACACACCCGGCTGCAGTAATTCCGCTCCTGGTTTCGGCAGCCGACACACTGGATCATCACCAGGGTTTCGGCGTTGATGACCGTTTCATTCTTTTCGGCGATCTGTTCTCCCAGTTCGATGTGGGTGAAGACCCGATCGTCTTCTCCATACAGATATTCGGTTGGCCGGTAAACATCCGCACCAATGGCAATGACGGCGGCGCCGTGCCGGATTGACGATATCCCCCGGTCTGATCTTACCGTGGTGGAAAAATTGCCGACATACCCATCCACTTTTGTGATGCTGGCCTCGTGATACACATGTATCAGGGGATTTTTGTAGACGGCCTGGATGAGGTCCTGCAAATAGGCCTGAACATCCAGGTGTTCCAGCGTACTGTAAATCCGGCGGGCCATTCCGCCCAACTCTTTGCTTTTTTCAATCAGGCAGACTTCATGGCCCTGACTGGCGATGGATACGGCGCAGGTCATGCCCGCAATACCGCCGCCAACCACCAGAGCGGTCTTGTGCACCGGGAGATCGAATTCCTGCAACGGTTCCAGATGCCGGGTTCGCGCCACGGACATCCGGATGATGTCCTTGGCCTTGACGGTTGCGGCTTCCTTTTCTTTGGAATGAATCCAGGAGCAATGTTCCCGAATGTTGGCCATTTCACAGTAATATTGATTGAGTCCGGCTTCCCGGAGGGTATCCCGGAACAGGGGTTCCAGTGTTCTGGGGGAACATGCGGCAATGACAACCCGGTTAAGCCCTTTTTCCTTGGCCAGTTCCGTTATTTCGCGGGCCGAATTGGTGGCGCAGGAAAACAACTGCTGTTTGGCATAGACCACATTGGGCAGGGTCAGTGCATAATCGACTGCCGACGTGACATCCACGACACTGGAAATGTTGGCCCCGCAATGGCAGACAAAGACGCCGATTCGGGGAGGTTCGGTCGAAACGTCCCGCTCCGGGGGATAGACCCGTTCTGTGGCCAGCTTTCCCCGGCGGTAGTCCAGCAGTTCACCACACTGGGCGCCGGCGCCGCTGGCCGTAAACACGGACTCGGGAATATCGGTTGGTCCCTGAAATGCGCCGCTGACAAAAATGCCGGGCCTGTTGGTTGCAATTGGATTGGCGGAATCCGACCGGGCAAATCCGTGGCCATTGAGGTCGATCCCGTACTGTTCCGCCAGTGCCTTGACATCCTTTGGCGGATTCAATCCCACCGAAAGGACGACCATGTCAAATTCTTCCTCTTTTACGCCATCATCTGGTGTGGCATACCGGACAATGATGTTTTTGCTTTCCGGAATTTCTTTGACAATCGATGCATAGCTCCGGATAAAGCGGACACCGGGCAAGTTTTCGGCGCGTTGAAAATACCGCTCGAAATCCTTGCCGAATGACCGGATATCGTTGTGAAACACGGTGCATTCGGCTGTTGCATCATGGTCTTTTGTCAGAATCACCTGCTTCTGGGTGTAGGTACAGCACACACCGGAGCAATAACTGTTGTCCCCGGGGGTTACGCGTCTGGAGCCGACGCATTGAATCCACGCCACTTTTTTGGGGTGCTTCAGGTTGGAGGCGCGCAGTACTTCTCCCTGGTAAGGGCCGGTGGAGGACAGCAGCCGTTCATAATCCATGCTGGTCACCACATTTGTCATCCGCCCATAGCCGTATTCATCCTTAACCTTGGGATCAAATGGTTCGATGCCGGATGACAGAATGATGGCCCCGATATTGATGTCAAGCTTGACGGCTTTTTGTTTCAGATCAATGGCGTCATTTCCGCATACCCCCTCACAAATCAGACATTTTTTTTCTTTCAGGTACAGACAACTGTCGTCGATGTATGAAATCAGGGGAATCGCCTGGGAAAAATAAACATGAACCGCCTTGTTGCTGGATATCTCCTGATTGAAGGGATCCGGGTATTGCACCGGGCAATACTTGACGCAGATACCGCAACCCGTACACCTGTCCTCAATGATATATCTGGGTTTGCGAATCAGGGTTACCTGGAAATCACCTGCTTCTCCTTCCACCTTTTCGACTTCTGTCAGTGTCAGGATCTCGATATTTGGATGCCGGCCGACCTCGACCAGTTTGGGTGAGAGAATTCACATGGAACAGTCATTGGTCGGAAAGGTCTTGTCAAGCTGGGCCATATGGCCGCCGATGCTGGGCGTTTTTTCGACCAGGTAAACCTTGAAACCGGCAGTGGCCAGATCCAGGGATGCCTGAATACCGCTGACCCCGCCGCCAACAACCATGACATCGCCGAAATTATGATCTTCAGGGCTTCCGGAGAATTGTTGAATGATTTCTTTTGGCAATACGTCGTTTTCCATTTTCTGTTCCCTCAACCATATGTGTAGGCGGTAGGGGCGGTTCGCGAACCGCCCCTACCGTTTTTTAAATTACTTCCTGTATAATTTCCGCGATGTCCCTGACCTCAAGGACCTGGTCATATTCCAGGTTCAACCGGCTTTCCTCAAAATTGGTAATGCAGTAGGGGCAGGCCGTTGCCAACACCCCGGCCCCGGTGTCTTTGGCCTGAACCAGTCTGAGGTCCGAAAATCGTTCGTTTTTTGGGGTGTCCATCCAGATCCGGCCGCCGCCGCCGCCACAGCAGAGGCTGTTTCGTCGGGATTCTTCCATCTCGACGAGGTCCAGCCCGGGTATCATCTGTAACAGATTTCGGGGTTCATCATAGATGTCATTATGACGGCCCAGATAACAGGGGTCATGCCACGTCACTTTTTTGGAATATTCACCCGCAATTTTCAGCCGGCCCCGGTTGATCAGATCCAGAAAATATTGGGATGCATGGACGATCTCGAAGTTGACCATGAATTCGGGATATTCATTTTTGAAGGTGTGATAACAGTGCGGGGAAGAAACGACAATTTTTTTGACGCCGCCGTCGATAAACGTCTTGATGTTGTCTTTGGCGAGACGTTTGAACACGTCTTCGCTGCCGGTCTTGCGGATGCTTTCGCCACAGCAGTTTTCCTTTTCACCCAGTATGCCAAAATTGATTCCGGCTTTTTTCAGAATGGCGACCGTGGCGGCCGCAACCTTTTTCATTCTGGGATCAAAGCTCAGATAGCAGCCGACAAAATACAGTATCTCCATTTTCTCGGTGAACGGTTTCACACCAAGGTCTTTTGCCCAGTCGGCCCG
Organism: Desulfatirhabdiaceae bacterium; assembly: GCA_050179135.1. Lineage (GTDB taxonomy): Bacteria > Desulfobacterota > Desulfobacteria > Desulfobacterales > Desulfatirhabdiaceae > UBA4064. Next base: position 9,207 of record JBFXFK010000083.1, read on the forward strand.
CTTCTTCCGTTCAAACTGAAGGGGATTTCCCTCGGAAATCAGGCTGGCTCTCGCGGTACGGGCGGATTTGACAGATGCGGGAAAAACCTCGTAATTGCTTGCCACCCGCCGCAGGGAGATGCCGACGTCGATTTGTTTGACGCCTCTGGGGCACTGCTGAGGGCACCGTCCACAGGTTGTACATCGCCAGATGTCTTCACCTTCTATTTCCGTCAAACCGAATGTGGCCTGACGGATTATCTTGCGAATACTGAATGGTCTGACACGGTTCCACGGACAGACGGTATCGCACAATCCGCACTGGAAGCAAAGCCGGAACGCTTCACCACCAGCCTCATTTATCTCGTTGATCACTTCCTTGAAGGGGGCGACTGTTTCCACTGTCTGTATTGATCCTCTTCTGTTAACGTGAGATGGGTTACGCCTTCTTTGACAACCGGGCCAGTGTATCCCTGAGTGTGTCCACCCCGTATTTGGCTGCCAGCGCTTCCAGTCCGATCTCCAGCTCTTCCCGGTCCTCACCCGCTTCCACGTCCTCATCCCGTTCTTCATAGGTCAGGGCGTCAACCATACACCACTTGACACACAGGGGCTCGTCTTCTCCCTCGCACATGTCACACTTCAGGGGAAGACCGGAATCGGGTTCCTTGAATTCGCTTCGGGACGGGCAGGAGGACCGACAAAACGCGCACTCATCGTATTCCTTGCCATCAATCGTGTATTTGTCCCTGCCGGCGCATTCGGCTACCGCATGATCTCCGGCGTATACAGGCACATAAATATCGGCCAGTGGATCACGAATCACCCGGATACGGGATCTGGCCGGATTGTTGCTGCTGTATTTCGGTTCAGCGTGAAAGGCGGAGCAGATGACCTCGCATGCCCGGCAGCCATTGCACTTGTCAACATTGATTTTTATGGTTTTGACCTTTTTGGTTTTTCTTTCACCCGTCACGACACGTCCCCCTTCATTTATTCCTGAACCTGATTGGCCGATGCATCTGTGGAGGGTTCATCCGGACTGTCCGAGTATATCCCCCTTTTGAGAAATTCCTCACCGACATAATCCAAACCCAATTCATGCAGGGATACCAGGGTGGGTATCCCGTCCGCATTCCACCCCTTGAATTTGTAATACGTATCCAGAAGTTCCTTTTCAAGATCCGGAAACCGTTTTTTCCAGTGGTTTTCCGGCGGCCTGTCATCTTTTCGTCTCATGCCCCGTCCGATATTGATGGCCCTGACCAGGGTCCGGTATCGTTTGGCCGCCCGGGTCAGTTTTTCTTCATCCATATCGATTCCGGCGCCGGCCGAGATGAATTTTGGATAATTGTGGATATGATACGGCGGTTTCAGGGGAAATGACGACAGACCGGCGCACATGCCAAGGGCGTCATCGATGTAGTGCATGCGCTCCTGCCAGTCCACAATATCACAGCACATCTGAACCGTCGGATAAAACGGCATGGATTTTTCGCCACGGGGCTCCCAGTCCAGGAAAATCTGCTTGAACTTGTCATCCGGCACCTGGAACCAGTCTGCAACAAAGGCTTCCCGGTCTTCTTTGGCAAGAAAAGGGGCCTGGGGGAACTGGCCCTCGATCTGGGTGATGTTGATCTTTTCGCCGGTGCAATACATCAGAAAATATATGGGATTGAGCATGGAGAGCTTGAGCGGGAGTTGCTCATGTTTTTTGATGTTGTTATGCGCAAATTTTTCGGCTCCCTTGCCGATCTGCTGAGCCGCCCAGTAAGTACCATTGGCCAGAATATCACCGATTCCTTCGCGCCGGACAATTTTATCCAGCAGCCAGTAAAACCGTTCCTCGTTGCCGGCTGGCAATCCCGGCATGTCCTGCTCTTTCAGAATGCCTTCTTCATAAAGCTCCAGGGCAAAGGCCATCACCTGTGGCGTCGAGAATCCGTCCACACCATATTCCGTAGCCCGCTGGGCGATCCGCAGCCCGAACTCAAGATCCGAAAATGCCCCCATCGTATAGGTCAGTTTGGAGAAACATTTCATCATGTAGGTGGGCAGCCCGGGCAGGGAAATGGTGGCCCCGCATTTCATCGGACAGTTATAGCAACTGATCAGCCGGGTTCGCGAGCTTTCCAGTGTCTCCATCCATTTGGCGGCGATTTCGTCGTTCCAGAAATCCTTTCTTCGAACACGGGAATTTCCCCACATAAAATTTTCGGTATGCCATTTTTCGTCATGAACCATCATTTCCTGGGGCGACCCCAGTCCGGCCAGAATGGGCATGACATTTGGAATCGGATTTTCGTTCCGGAACTGAATGTATTTCATGACATCATTGCACAGTTCCATGAATTCGGCCGGACGCGCCACATTGAGATCCTTTGTTCCACGGACCACAATCGCTTTGACGCCTTTGTCTCCCATAACAGCACCGATGCCACCCCGGCTGGCGCTGGATCGTCCCTGCTCGATGGAGGCAAAGAAGACCCGGTTTTCTCCCGCCAGGCCGATTGCCGCCACCTGGGCGTTGGGCTCCTTCAGTTCCTTTTTGATGAGCCCGGCGGTTTCAACAGCGCCCTTGCCCGCCAAATGGGAGGCATCCCGTATTTCCACCCGGTCGTTGTTGATCCAGATGTAAACCAGTTTGGGAGATTTGCCGCGAAGGATCACCTTGTCATAACCCGCATATTTCAGTTCCGGTGCAAAAAACCCTCCCATCATCGAAAATGCCAGTAACCGGGTCTGCGGAGATATGGTGGTGACAATGGTCCGGTTACATCCGATAGCCGGTGTGCCGCATAAAAGACCGGCGCTGAATATGATCAGATTATCCGGAGAAAACGGTTCAACCTCAGGGGGAACCCGTTCCCACATGATCTTGGCATTGGTACCCAGGCCTCCCAGATACAGCTCGGTATCCTTCGGGTCGGTTGCGACCCGCTCAACGTTTCCCCTGGACAGATCAATTTCCAAATTGAACCCTGTTTCTGCGTATCTCATTTCTTTCCCCTTCTATATTACCTGGCGCTTTATAAGACGATAGCCGCTGCGCTTTATAAGGCGCTAGCCGCAATCCGTGGAACACGTTTTGATCAATCTTGGGTTGAGCGCGCTTGACTCAAAACGGCCGCCACCCGTCATGTGAAGGCTTGAACTTCCGAGTTGTTTTACGCTTATGATATCAAGATCATAAGCATTTAAAATCGTTATTTTTCATTCGCTGTCCCCGCTTCGACATGATTACGATATAGCTACATCATAACTATGTGTCAAGAAAAAAGTGCGGCAAAGGAATGGGCGGTGCTTGAGGCCAGTTTTTTGCAGATGGCAGACGATCGATCTCTTCAGGGGAGCGGTAGCACAATATCCGGTCGTCAGACTGAATATTCATTTTTCAATCCGGCCATGGTTTCGATATAGTGTTTTTTGAGGTGTCGTTGGTTATAGCGGAAAATGGTGTCAACCAGGGACATGTGCAGCCTGCCAAACGTTTCTGCGTATTTTCTAAAAAGGGCCGTCACGTCAGCGATTCCCGATTGTTTTCAGAGTTTTTCCGCAGTAAATTCCATCGCCACATCCAATGTCGCTGGCAGATGTTTGATGGCATTCAGCAATCCGGTGGCGCGCAATACTCTGGCAATTGGCAAAAAACGCTGCTTGCGCGCGGCAAACAGAGGATCGGTCAATACCTGTTCAAACGCCCATGCTGTCATGCCACGCTGAAATGTGGGTTTAAACCCATATCGTTTGCATAGACTGCCAATATTTCGAACCGTTGTAAATTGTAACCCTTTCCATAAATCGCTATTTCCAAGTTTGGGAAACAGAAGAACCGTACTTTTCGGAAAAAATGGCACCAGGGGAATGTTGAAATGCGTTTCATAAGGCACGGCGTAGTTGGGGCAACGATGAATCATTATGCCATTTGGACCCAGCAAATTGTGCATTGCCAGAAACGCCCGTTCCAAATCTGACACATGCTCCAGTACAAAATAGGAAAAGATGAGATCAAAAGGCGAATCTGTCGAAAAGTTTTCAATCCCCGACTTGATCCAGCCACGGGAATCGATGCCCAATAATTCCATCATGTCCAACCCGGCCCCATGTCGATCTCCATAGCCGATGGCTCCCGGCTCAAGAGAAACGATGTCAAAGCCTTTGGAGCGCAGCAATGAATAGCTCAGACCGACTCCGCCGCCAATTTCCAGCATACGGATCCCCGTCCGCAGGAACGGCGCCATCATCTGCAATGTTTTTGCAGCATCACCCATCAACATATCAAATATGAATGACGGCGAAACCGATTTTCGATTGCCGCTTGCCGGATCAAAGGCATTTTCAACAAACCCGGTCCTGTTCAGCAGGGTGTATTTTTTTTCGCCAATCAGGGTATCCAGTTCATGCCGCCAGTTTATCATCGTCAAATCATCCATCCGCCTTATTTCCCGATACGGTTTTCACCACAAAAAATGATCAGTTCAGACGATTTTGCGGTACAGATCAGGGTCATGTTCAGACGTTTGCCCATGTCAACCGCCAGTGCAGTGGGACGGGATTTGCTGACAATAACCGGGATCCGGGCCCGGGCGACCTTTTGTACGAGTTCATAGCTTATCCGGGAAGAAAGAACGGCAATGACGGCATCTTTCAGATGACCATCCAGCAGCAGTTTCCCAATTGCCTTGTCCAGGGCATTATGCCGGCCGACGTCTTCGGCAAATGACAGCTTGTCCAGCCGGGAATCGAGAATCATGGCGGCATGGGCCCCGCGGGTACTCTGGTAATAAACCTGGTTTCTAATCAGTTTGTCGATACATGACGAAATCTGATTTTTGTCGATTACAGAATTGTCCTGTGCCGGTATCAGGATTTGAAACAGGTCCTTCACCAGCTCCTTGCCGCAGATCCCGCAGCTTGTCTGACTGACAAAACCTCTTCGCTCCAAAATATCCCGTACTTTTTCGCTTCGTTCGGGTTTCAGCCGGATTTCAACGACATTCGGATCAAGATCCCGGCAGAACCCGATGGTTGCAAAGTCATTCACAGTATCCACAAGACCTTCGCCCAGACAGAAGCCGGCGGCATGGGGTATCTCGTCGCCGGGTGTCCGCATGACAACCGAATACGGCCGGCCTTCGACCCGAATCAGGAGGGGCTCTTCCAGAATCAGCTCATGATCGCCGGTCTGACAAATCCCGTTTTCACATCGGATAACGCTGCAACGTTCCATTCAGAATTGTGCTTTCCCCTGCAGTGGGTTTCGGGCCGACCCCGCACGCAAAGCCCGACACCCTGTTTACGCCATGTTTTTTTCGACCAGCTCGGCGATATCCATTGTTCTGATCTCCTCTTCCCGGCCCAGTTCTTTCATCCCGTCTTCGATCATGGTCAGGCAGAAGGGACAGGCAACCGCTACTGTCGATACTTTCTTGCGGACAATTTCTTCCGAGCGCGCCACATTGATTCTTTTGCCAATGGTTTCTTCCATCCACATTCTGCCCCCGCCGGCGCCGCAGCAGAAGCTTTCCGATCCATGTCGATCCAACTCCCTGACAACGCCTTTGGCAATCGATCGCAGGATCGATCTGGGCTGATTGTAAACGGTGTTGTATCGTCCCAGATAACAGGGGTCATGGTATGTCACCGCGCCTGCCAGGGTTTCGGTCAATTTGATCTTTCCGCTTTTGACCAGTTGATCGATCAGCTCGGTATGATGGATGACCTCGTAATTTCCGCCCAGTTGCGGATAGTCATGTTTGAGCGTATTCAGACAATGGGGGCAGGCCGTGACGATTTTTTTAACATTATAGCTGTTCAGGGTTTCGATATTTTCCTGGGCCATCATCTGGAACAGCATTTCATTACCGACTTTTCTGGCAAAATCGCCGGTGCATTTTTCTTCCACCCCCAGGATCGCAAAACTGACACCGGCCTTCTGGAGAATTTTTGCCACACTGGTCGATACTTTTTTGTATCGGTCATCAAATGATCCGGCGCATCCAACCCAATACAGATATTCGACGTTCGAATCATCCGCCATGGTTTTGATGTCAAGCCCCACTGCCCAGTCGCCCCGCTTGTCATAGCCGATTCCCCAGGGGTTGCCGTTCCGTTCCAGCCCCTTCAGGGCCGGATTCAGTTCCTTGGGATAGGCTTCCCGCAACAGTGTCTGTGCCTGTCTCATGGCAATGATTCTGGGCACATGTTCAATGGTTACCGGGCACACTTCCTCACAGGCCCGGCAGGTTGTACAGGCCCACAGGGTGTCTTCTGAAATGACATCACCAACCAGGGTCTTTTTGCTGTTGAGTGCGGTGATATTGGCCCGGATTGTTTCAATTGCATCGGCATCCGTCATTTTTTCGATTGACGCCGACAACCGGGCCTTTTTGATGATATTGTCCGCGTTTTCATACAGCTCATGCTTCAGGGTATCATTGAAGTCATACAGATTCAGCGGTTTGTCGGTGGTATAGGTCGGGCAGACATCCTTGCATCGCCCGCATTCGGTACAGGTAAACAGATCCAGCCCCTGTTTCCAGTTGAGCTGACTGATCTGGTTGAGCCCCAGGGTTTCGTTTGCCCAGGCGGCTTCATCTTCCAGATCCAGCACCCTGGCTTTTTCGTGGGGATAGCCCAGGCTTTTCAAAAAGACATTGGGAAGTGCTGTGATGACGTGAAAATGTTTTCCCAACGGCAACACATTCAAAAAAACCAGTTGGGTACAGATGTGAACCCAAAACATGACCATCAGAAGGGTGGCGTTGCCCTCCGCGCTCAATCCGGAAATCAGGGCGGCTGCGCCGACAGATACCGGTGTCCACAAAAATTCGGAGCCATATTCCGGATTGTTGAAGTAGGTGATTTTTCCCGGATTGTGATACAGTTCAATCAGATTATACCGTGCGCCATCCAGCAACAGGTCGGACACCATCAAAATTCCGATCAGCCCCAGAACCACATAGGCTTCGACGGTATTGTGCATCCGTTTGGGTTTTAAAACGGCCCGACGGAAAACGGCATAAAGAATCATGGCCAGCACGATCCCTTCCATGATGTCCTTGAGGGCAACATAGACATAGCCGAGAAGATAATCGCCGCCAAAAAACGGCAGGTGAAATCCTTCCTGAAATCCCTGCCCATACAGGTTCAGGCTGCGGATCAACAACACGCAGAATCCCCAGAAAATGAGCGCGTGCATGATACCCGAGCTTCTTTCTGCTTCTCTGCCGACCAGGCGTTTCTGACCGATGGCCAGAAATACCACATTCATCAGTCGTTCCTTCAGATGATTGACACGATTGGCAGGTTCGAGCGCCATCAGCAATTGAATTTTGGGAATCATCGTCCGAACGAAAACCGTCAGGGCGACAATGAGCAGAAGCGACATCAACAGGGGATTCATCGTTACCTCGTCACATGTTATTGGTCATCCCGGATAGCAGGGGCAAAAGGGGCGGAGGGACAAAGTTCTGCGGATTTGCCTGGCTGCCAGTTCCGCAACGGCATTACCGCTGTCCGGCAATTTCACCCTTCACCCTTCACCCTTCATCCTTCATCCTTCATCCTTTTAAATATCCCTACCCCCGGATTTTCCGGATCTCTTCCCGAAGAATCGGCACCACCTCAAACAGGTCTCCGACAATGCCATAATCCGCCACATTGAAAATGGGGGCTTCGGGATCCTTGTTGACCGCCAGAATCACCTTGGAGCCTTTCATTCCCGCGATGTGCTGGATGGCGCCGGAAATACCGATAGCCATGTACAGGCTGGGGGCCACAATTTTTCCGGTTTGTCCGACCTGCTTGTTATGCGGCATGAACCCACCATCCACCATGGCGCGGGAAGATCCAAAACCCGCTTTCAGATCGTTGGCCAGTTCTTTGACCAGATCGACTCCGGCCTGATCCTTGGCGCCCCGACCCACCGAGATGACGATGTTGGCATCGGCCAAATCGATGTCGCCGCTGGCATCCGAGATGATTTCCCGGATCACGGCCTTTAAATCCATTGCCGGCGGAGACAGCCTGACAATGTTTTCGGTTCCGGTGAGACCTTCCGTGGCTTCGAACGCCCCTGCCCGGACAACGGCCACCAGTTGCCCGGTATTGACTTTGACGCGCTGGATGATCTTGCTGGCGATGGCAGGCCTGATGATTTCGATCTGATCTCCGTGCAGCATCACATCGGTAATGTCGGTTGCGCATGCGGCATTCAGTTGGGCCGCAACCCGGGGCGCGACGGCTTTGCCGCTTTCGGAAAAACTGAACCAGATCAGATCGGCGCCAAACTGTTTGGCCGCATCCACCACACAGGATGCGTATGGACCGGCTGAAAACATCGCCAGTCCGGGATCATCCGCAATATACTGCGTTGTCGAACCGGCGACCAGGCCGGGAATGACGGATTCGAGATTGCTGCCAATCGCCAATACTGCGGCTTCAGCGCCAATGGCTTTGGCTTTTGATAAAAGACCGGCCGTGCTGCCTTTGAGTACACCCTGTTTGATATCTGCAATTACAAGTACTTTTGCCATGATCGTGTTTCTCCCGTATCGATCCGGTTGTTGTCCGGATTCATTTTTCTGTGTGCCGTTGCCCATTTGAACCCGGGCCGTTACGAATTTATCAGAACACCTTTGCCTCACTGGCCAGAAGACCCACAACCCGGGCCGTGATTTCGGCTGCAGCCCCTTCAAATTTCTGCCCGGACTTGCGGCTTTCCGGTGTCATGAATTCCACAATCTCCGATTTGGGCGTGGTGGCCCCGACATCCGCGGCTGAAGTCCCCAAAGCCGCCAGATCCATGACATCGATGGCCTTTTTCTTGGCCATCATCAGGCCGCGTGTTGCCGGTAACCGGGGTTCATTGATGCTGTCACTGACCGTGACAACAGCCGGCAACGTCACGTCAACCATTTCTGCGCCGGCATCACCCAGTCGGGAGACCTTGATGTGCTGGTCATCCGTGACGCTGATGGCAATCACATTGCTGACACACGGCAGTCCCAGATACTCGGCCAACATGATTCCGGTTTGACCGCTGTCCGTATCCTGAGCCTGTTTGCCCGTGATTACCAGATCATAATTTCCCTTTTCGTAAACCTTTTGCAGCACTTTGGCATAAGCCGGCGAATCCGCTTTGGTCAGGGCCGGATCATCGATCTGAATGCCGTTGTCAATCCCCATTGCATAGGCTTTACGGATGATTTTAACCGTATCTTCACCACCACCGATACTGACCAGCGTTGTTTCCGCGTTGTTGTTTTCTTTCAGTTGAACCGAGGCTTCCACGGCATTTTCGTCCCAGGCATTCATGACATACTGCAGCCCGTCTTCAATAATGGCCCCGTTCTGTACCTTGATGTTCAATTCCACATCAACGACTTTTTTTACAGTTGTGAGAATTTTCACATTATCCTCCTGATCGGTTATGTTGCTTGGGTTGGGTCATAATGTATTTCAGATTTCAGAATTCAGGATTCAGCGGGTAGGTCAGGGTGCCGCGGCATTTTGCGGCTCCCTGACATCAATGCCACATGCAAACGGCTACAATGCACAGTCAGGTAGGCCAAACAACCGGCCAACCTGACCTACAGGCTGAATGCCGACTTTTGACTTTGGAACCAGGCCCCCGAAATACGATAACTTTCTGATAATGCTATTGGGAAGGCGGCAGAGAGCAATGTCTGCTCCGGCACGCCATCAATTACAATGTAGCTATGATGTAGTTATGTCTTGACCTGATGTCAAGAAAAAAATTCAGACCTCTTCCCGGCATTACGCTTTCAGAGTCTGCTGCAACGACTACTGACCAGTTTCCCGAGGCTTTCAGTCAGGCTGTCGGAAATACATATCATTTCGAATTTCGATATTCTGATTTTGCCCGAACAGGACTTTCCCCTCAGGCCCGATTTTAAAACCGTTACCTCAGTTGACTGTCTTTACTGCCTCTTCGATTATATAGCTTTCCAGATAAAGATTTTGGGTGTGTTATCGGTCGGGGATGGCCGAAAAAAGGCCTATCCCCTCCCTGCTGCCTTCCCAAAATCATTATCTGAAAAGCTATAGAGTTCAACCGAATTCTCTCTTTTTTCCTGTTCTGCCTGACAATGGACACACAATCGAACGCCGGGCACCGCTTTTCGACGCGCCTCAGGGATTTCAACATCGCATCCTTCACAATACGTCAGACTTGCGCCATCCGGCAGATTGCTTTTTGCCAGTTCAACCGCAGCGCTGATTGTTGCATCCATCTGCTCCTGAACGGCATTTTCATTCGCCCAACCGACAGCCATCATTCATTCCTTTCCTCTCATTTCATTTCATTTCAAATAGAGATGCTGGGACATCGTTCTGAACGGATGTACCGCAAAATAGCGGGGAGGCATAGGAAACCCGCCAGCCGTTTGCCGGGCCGGTTCGGCAGATTGCCGGGTGGGGTGGACAGCAAACTGCGGATTGGCATTATGGCATTACCGTAAGCCGAATGGGCGGGAAAAATCAAAATGATCATTCCGGCTGGATGCGGATAGCAACTGGCTGCAGTCCTGAACCTGTAACCGGATTATCGGGGTCGTCAAATGGATCAATCCATACAAGGCCGTACCGGGGTCCCCATATGAACGAATAATCTTTACTTTCTATCAACGTACGGTACGTAGGAAACTTATATTTTCAGGTACGTCCCGCAAAACCCCGAAGCTTCACATGGACGAACCCGAAAACGTGCATTATATATTTCACTATGATCTTCAACAATAAGGAGGGACATTATGAAATATATCATAGCAGTTGTATTGATGCTGATGGTTGTGTCGACTGCCGGCGCTTCCGGAAATACCATCTCCTATACGGTTGATGGAAAAACCTATGAAGGATATTTTATCAGCCCGTCTTCCAGTGCACCTCTGATACTGCTTGTCCATGACTGGGACGGTCTGACGGATTATGAAATCAAACGTGCCGGCATGCTTGCTGATCTGGGCTATTCGGTGTTTGCCGTTGACCTGTTTGGCGCCGGCATCAGGCCGACAGAAGATACGGATAAACGCCGGTACACGGATGAACTGTACAAGAATCGTGAGAAAATGCGATCTCTGCTGCGGGGCGCACTTGAAACAGCGAAATCGAAAGGTGCCGATACGCATCATGCTGTTGCAATGGGATATTGCTTCGGTGGTACGGCCGTTTTGGAGTTTGCCAGATCCGGCGTTGATTTGAAAGGCTTTGTCGCGTTCCATGGCGGATTGAGCATCCCGACAGAACAGGACTATTCCAGAACAAAGGGTAAACTGCTGATTCTGCATGGAACGGCAGATACAGGCGTGAGCATGGATGATTTCGCCAAGCTTGCCATGGCGCTGGAAGATAAAGGCATATCTCATGAAATGATTACCTACAGCGGCGCACCCCATGCATTTACCGTGTTTGGATCAAGCCGGTACCGGGAGGATGCGGATAAAAAATCATGGAAACGTTTTACCGAGTTTCTTGCCGAGACGCTTGGCCGATGAAAAAATTATTATTGTTTTTATCGATGCTTTTCATTTTCCAGTTAACAGGATGTGTTGGAATACCCGAAAATGTCAAACCCGTTCGTCATTTCAAGTTAGAAAAATATCTTGGAAAGTGGTATGAAATTGCACGGCTGGATCATTCCTTTGAACGCGGCCTGACTCACGTAACCGCAGAATACAGCCTGAATGATTTAGGGGACGCTCTCACCATATGATCATTTGTTTTCAGATCATGGATAGATCATGCGTTTTTGCCAATGTCCTGCCTCTTGCCACCGATTTGCTGACCGCATTCACAGAAATGTCAAGCCGGGTGGAAAGCCCGGTCATGCTGATTCCCAACGCTTCTACTGCCCAATAACACAGAAGGCTTCTGGCATGAACCGTTCGACGATTTTTGCCGGCTGCCAGCACCTCTTCCCGTGTCATGCCAAGCAAATCGCCGATCCGCCGAATGATCGTCTCCAGATCCAGATCTTTGTTCCGGAGATGATGTTTCCGGTTCAGGGTTTCCGTTGCATGAGCCAGTACCGCCTCAACAAAATCACCGTCTCCCAAAATCCGTTCGTCCCCCTTGGCAACGGCGTTCTCCCGGCGAAGCTGCTTGACCGCAGACCATCCCCCGGCGCTTCGAACCAGTCCGCC
>JBFXFK010000084.1:0-21060 GCA_050179135.1 Desulfatirhabdiaceae bacterium
TTCTCATTGCCCTCAGAAAGTTTGGATAAGGGATGATTGGCGGTTCCATTCTGGAAGATGCCGGATAGCAGTAACGATCAAACAAATGAGGACGATGCAGTGAGATGACTGCCGATGAGAATAATGCCTGAAATGTCATTTTCGGGCAGGTGATCCCGCTTGCTCTTTAAATTCAAATAATTATAAGTTGTTGATATCATTAAACACAAAAAAGCGCTTGACATGCTTAATATAGGATGTACCATACCGGATTTTTTAAAGATTACAACTGATTTTTACCAGCCTGGAAGGATTTACCGGTATAGAATTGACAGACAAAAATGACTGGGTTAATGTTCTCACACAGATGCCTCCGATGACCCACGGGTTGCTCATTGCCATGGCATCACCAATCCCGATGCGCCAATCCATCAATTGAATGAAAGGAGAAAAAATGATTTACAGAAAAATAGGTATGTTGACAATTTTGGGGGTGATGATTCTTTCAGTTCAGGCTTTGGGTTTTGACTGTAACAACCCTGATTTTGGCGCAAATCTGAATGACCTGAACAAAGATGGATTATTTGTCAAGTACATGGAAAAAGGGAACATCCATTACTATAACTACACAGGTCCCTGTAAAACATACAGCCACAGCCACTCCAATCCGGCCATTGCCTATGCCTTTGTCGATAATCAGCTCTATGCAATGATTATAACTGTCAGCGATGAAAATACGTTTCCTCCTAGTGATGAAAAAAACGAACAACGTTTGTCAAAAAAATATGGCTCAGACATGAAGCGGAAACAGGAAGGAAATCTGTTGATATATCAATTTTATGATAAAGAAAAGAAAACGAAATATAAAATGAAGATGGACGCCGTCAGGTATGTAGGTAAAACAGCCTGGTATTATGAACCGTTGCGCGAGAAACTGAAACGCCTCGATCAGACTGCCGATCCAATTGATGATCTTGAATGACCCGGGATTTTTATCTGCAGAGACTGGGCATGCCTTGTCTCTGCGCACGCCACCAGACTTGGAAAAGCCGGGGGATGGGACATGCAAGTTGTGACGACCTGCAATAAACCTACACCGGTGAACCCGGCCATCGGTCACAAATCAGCATGCCAAACCCCAACATCACCCAAAAAACACCCTTGATCCAGTCATTGGGATAAACCCGGAAAACCACGCCATTCGGCCAGGTTCCGGTATAGCCACGGGCCGTCATGGCGTCAAAAACCCGTTGGGTCCGGTCAAAGCTGCGGACCAGCAGCATGCCCAGAAAATTGCCAAGTGTGCGAACCGTTTCCATATTGCTCTGCTTTTTAAACCCTCTTGCCCGCATCCCTTTCAGCATACGTCCGGCCTCATCCTGAAACACAAAAATATACCGGTGGGCCAGCAGAAGCATCTGGCATAATATGGGCGGGGCATTCAGCCGGGCCAGGGCCTGAATGGTAACGGAAAAGGGTGCGGTTGAGAGCAGCGGTTCTGTCAGAAGCGCAATGGCAATGGCTTTGAGGCAGATCACAAGCGCCAGAAAAAATCCGCGCAGATTGAATTGCATCCAGGAGATTCCCTCGAAAACAATCCGGGTGTCAGCCGGTTTTACCGGCGCCGTCAGCGGCATCACGACCAGAAACATGCTCAAAAAGGCTCCCATTGCCGCAACCCGTCTGAATGGATATTGAAATGGAATATGTGCGGCAGCCACGGCAATGAGGGCAGTTATTAACGCGATCGATGCCCAGAACAGTTGGGTCAGGGAGGCCACGCAGAACATGAAAACCGCCAGGCTACAGAGTTTGATACGCGGGTCCCACCGGTGAAACAGGGAATCCCCGCCGGATTGGGAATCGATGATGGGAATGCGCCAGTCCCGTTCTTCCGATGACGGGGTGAACTTTTTTTTGGATTGAATCTGTCTTGTCAAAAATATCCAAAGCAGCCAGAACAGAACACTGCCGCCACCCACTAAAATCAGATATGTAAACGGCAGGGTGATCACCTGAGGGAGGGATGTCATGTGAATGGGATGCTCCCGATATTATCGGCCTGAAATTGAAGAAGTAAACGCATCATCCAGAAGTTCCGGTTTCACCCGAATCAGAAATGATACCACAATACCGGATATGGCCGTTTCGATAGCCAGAACCGGAAGGTGCGCATACATGGCGATTTTGGCAACCCCCACAAAATCCTCGCCGCCGGTCATCAATAGCAGCGCCAGCATCAGAACCGACAGAAAAACCCCCAGTCCGCCGGTTGCGGCGCCAACCCAAACACGGCGGGATGGCGCGTTCCGGCTGAGCGCGCGAAACAGCCATCCGGATATCAGTGCCGGAATGCCCATCATGACCGCATTGGCGCCGATGGCGGTCAGTCCCCCGAACTGAAACAGAAGGCTCTGGAGGGCGATGCCCAGGGAGATGGACAGAAACGCGCCATTGCCCAGCAAAATGCCCACCAGACCCGGAATCAGCAGATGAACGCTGGTGGGGCCGATGGGAACATGAACCAGGGATGCCACAAAAAATGCGGAGGTCACCACCGCCACCCTGGGGAGATCGTCGGGGCGAATCTGTTTGGCGCTCCAGGCGGCAATGGCCAGGCCCGCGGCATATCCTCCCAAACTGACAACGGTTGGTAAAACGCCATCTGATATATGCATAATGAATAGTTTCTTTTCGGTCTATAGTTTTTCAGACAACCAATTTCGTGAATTTTCAAAACAGGATATCCGATAACCAGATGAATTGGAAAGCAAAGCTGTATTCGGCAATATCTGAAATTTCAAATTTGAAATCTGAAATACTACAGCGCCCAATCAGGCCCGGCCGGATTTTCGGCCGGAAATATATAGCCATATGCCGGCAACGCCGAAGATATATCCAAACCCCGCAATGATGTCCCGGATTCCCGGTTTTGATATATCCTGTCGAAGCAGGGCAATCTCCCGTTTGATCTGGCCCATTTCCCGTGAAATCAGGCTGTTCTGCTGCTGAATGGCCAGTTCCAGCGCCTGGCAGTCAGTCCCTGAGGCCAAGACCTGATCAGAAGCAGTGATGGCAGAAGGATTTGTTTCCAATCCCGGCTGATCCTGGGCGTACAGGCTCACCTGTTCCAAACCGATAAGAATCACCGCAACACCGAACATGACCTGACACAGCATCCGGTTTTCCATCATCAGTCTCCCATCTCGCTTTTTTTTAGAAGATACGAGTTTTTATGGCCCATCGATGCGTTGATGAAAATGGTCAGATCGTCTTTCTTCGGAACCGGAAAGACATATTTGCCGTCCTTGTCTGTCATGCCGGATACAACTTTCTGCTTTTGACTGTCAAATACCTCTATGGTTCCGGATTCGACCGGCTTCCCATCCGGAAAATAGCTTTCCGTATAGATTTTGCCGCCTTCCACATAGGCAAAAATGTTAACCTTGTGTGCCTGAGCGGGTTGAAAAAAGCCTGAACACAACAGAAAAAATATAGCGACAATGCCTGATTGCATGATTCGATTCATGTGAAGCCTCTTCAAGTTGGATGCAATAGGGGTTTAACCAAAAGGAAGAAAAAAATATAATGGAATCCCATCGGGATACCGACCCCGACAGCCTTATTTCATATCAATGGTCTTAACCCAGTAAACCGCACCAATCTCAATTTCCTTATCCGTGCCGTCCTTTTTGATTTTCCGGGGCGATTCCGAAAGCGCGGCAAATCCCCACCAGCCGGCGCGTGGCATGGCATAGGAAAAAACACCATTTTTATCGGCTTTGACGACCTGAGTGATATAGGGATCGGATGGCGCTTTGACGATTTCCGGGTTTCCGGGGGATTCGTTCAGGTACTCGACCTCGATTTCCGCATCAGGAACGGGTTTTTTGTTCAGCAGTACCTGGCCGGTGAACATATTCCCGGTCCACAGGCCATAGGGCCGGGTCATGGGAATGATTTCGGTCTCCAGCCCAACCGGCTGATCCCATCCGGATTCAAGCCCCAGTGCATTGACACAGACTTTGGTGTAATGGATGATGAATTTGTCTTCGGCAGGCTCCCAATAAGGCATTGGCTCGACAAAAAAGGTATAGTCTCCAGGCTTTTTAATGGCGTGAGATGCCTTCCAGAACGTGAATGACTGGGCCTGATCCGGACCCTTGCCCGAAGCATTCTGAAGCAGACCGGTCAAATCCTCGGATTTTCCCCCGATCATGACACCGAAGCGCTTGGGCTTTTCCATTTCCATGTAATCCATTTCCAGGGGATGAAGAAATTTGACTTCAAGGGTTAAGGTTCTGGAATCTTCCTGTGTAATGATATCATCCGATGGAATAACGGCGCCGAAATGGGCCAGTGCAATGGCAGAAAAAAACAACATGCAAAAAAAACATACAAGACAAACCAACCGGAATTGACGCATTGTATTTCCTCCGTATTCTGAATGGGTAATCCGGGTCAAAAAAAAAGGCCGGCAACCTGCCGGCCTTCATGACCCAATTGAAAAACAAACAACTTTAAAAATCGATTGCAACAAATTAAAACCATGCGCCTTCTGGCGGCACCCCATATCAGACGGAGTTTGGGAAACTTCAATTTCCCGGTAGCTTTCTCTTTATATCAGCCGGTTAAGCCTGTCAATCATAAACTGACCGTGAGGACGTAAGGCAAAGCGTTGTTCGCAGAAAGAACTGCTCCGCAACTTCCAACCGATTTACCGTGAAAATGGAAAAACAGAAGTCAGAATTCAGAAGACAGAATTCAGAATTCAGAATAAAAAGGTATATGTCATTTTTATAGATGGGGGTTAAGCTCCAGGAATGATTCATGAACGTTTACCGTGAAAATGCGGTTGACAAACATATTCCATCAAGCTCCGTAGGAGCGACCTGTTTGTAGCGTGACGCATCAAAATTCCCCTAAAACCCCGTAGGGGCGGCCTGTGTATTCCGGTTACAGGCCGCTCCGATGGAGCTTGAGGGGAATAAAAGCATCAATTTCTACAAACAGGGCGCCCCTACGGGGCTTTTTGGGAAGACATCATTTTCATATCTGGGGGTGAATATCCACATATGATTGAGCTGGCTCCCAAGCTCCAGCTTCCCGTACCCTTCAGAACGTTAAAATATGACATGAAGCAGGAGCTTCATGGCTGCTCTGCCTGAATGCCGTATGCGGCGCCTTCAGCCTTCAGCCTTTCCCCCTGCTTTCCCCCTATACATCCCGAAGCGCATCGATGATATTCATCCGGGATGCCCGGAATGCGGGCAGAATTCCGCCGGCAAAACCCATGAACAGGGAAAACGACAGGGACTGAACGGCAATGGTGACGGTCAGGGAAAAGTTGAAAGCCAGTTCGGAAAAGGTCTGAAAATTGGTGGTGGAAACCGTGATGAACTGCATGAAAGAGGCAAAGAACAGACCGATCAGACCACCGGTCAATCCCAGAAACAGCGATTCCATCAGAAATGCGGCAAGTATGGTCAATCGGGAAAAACCCAGCGCCCGCAGCACACCAATCTCCGATGTCCGGTTGGCCACTGCGGCATACATGGTGATCATGGCCCCGACAACCGCACCGATGGAGAAGATAAGCGTCAGGGATGTTCCCAGGAACCGCAGAAAAGTCGCCATCATTTCAGACTGTTCCCGATAATAGACCGTCTCCCGTTTGGCTTCGAGCGTCAGCCGGGGGTCTGTCTCGATCCGGTCCTTGACAGATTCAAATTCCCTTGTATCCCGCAGGCGGAACAGAATGGAGGAATAAACAGGCCTTCTGAAGGCGGGCATCATTTGATCGACATCTCCCCAGATTTCGGAACTGTATCCGGTTGACCCCGCATCAAATACACCCACCACCCGCCAGTGTCGCATTCCAAAAAACAGCCTTTCATTAAATCCGGCGTTGTTGAACGCGCCTGAAATGCTTTTCCCGACCATGATTTCAGATGATCCGGGCCGGGGAAGCCTGCCTTCAATCAGATGAATCTGTGGGCGCAGCTCAAAGGATGATGCTGAAATGCCGCGTATGACCACATTGGACGCGCCATTGCCGTTCCGTTTCTGTAGCGTGATCAATACAACCAGTTCCTTGGCGATCATGGGTTTGCCGGACGTATCGATGGCGATTTCCGGCCGGGTTGTCACAATTGCGGCCTGATCCCGGTCAATGCCGCTTTGGACCTCGGAAACCGAAGACTTTCGGATGACCACCACATTGTCATGAAATCCGGTATCAACCAGGGTTTTCTGAAGCCCTTCCGCCAGCATGATGATGGCGGAAAACACAAATACCACCAGCGCCATTCCCAAAGCCGTCAGGCTGGTCGTCAGGCGGCGGGTCAGCAGGTTTCGAAAACTGTAAAAAAACAGAATGCCCATCAGCCGATCCGCCCCAGTCCGTCGGCAATGCGAACCCGAACCGCACGCCATGCCGGAAACAGGGCGGAAATGCACGCAATCATCATGCCTGCCGCCATATCCAGATAAAGGGTTTTGGGATCGACCTGAAAAACCGGGAAAAAATTTCCCAGTGAAGACCGGAATACACCTGCGGCCGGATAGGTCAGGGCCATTCCCAGTCCGGTTCCCAGCCCGGCAATGACAATGGATTCTCCAAAAATGAGCATGACCAGAAACCGTCCGCCAAATCCCAGGGTTTTGAATACGGCATATTCACCGGCCCGCTCCCGGGAAGACATGGCCATGGTATTGGCTGCAACCGCCATGATGATGACAATCACCACAATCGACACCAGTTCGATGACGGTCAGAATCGCATCACTCATGGAGATAAAACTCAACTGAAAGGCTTTTTCGGTTTCGGTCAGGGTTTCGGCGTAAGAGTTTTTAAACAACTGGTCGATGGCCCGGGATGTATCTGCGGCGGTTTCGGGCTTTTTAAGCCCGATCATGTAAAATCCCACCTGATCCGCCCGCCTGGCATAATTTTTTTTGACGGTTTCATTCAGATAGTCCCAGTGAAAAAAGAACTGATTTTCATCGATGCTGGCGTCTCTTCCGGCATAGATGGCCCGGACCACAAAATCCCAGTTTCCCGGAAAAATGGTTCCTTTCAGGGTGACGGTATCATTGATTGACCAGTTGAAGCGGGCCGCCAGTTTTTTACCGACAACACAGCCCTTTCGATCCCTTAAAAAATTTGTTTTCTCTTCCGGTTTCAGAATAAATTCCGGATAAAGAGACAGATAATTGTCCGCTTCAACGGCAAAATTGGCAAAGAAATTCTTTTCATTGATATAAACGCCGCCAAACCAGTTGCCATACGAAATCCGGTTGACCCCATCGACACTGCGAATCTTGTCCCTGTAGGATACCGGCAGCGTAAACACCAGGGAAATGGCATTCCGGGTGACCAGACGGCTGGCAGATGATGCATCAACCCCGGCATACCAGGCACTGACCACGGTTCGAAGCAGGCCAAAAGCCAGAATAGCCACACCAATGCCCACAACCGTCAGGCCGGTGCGCAGTTTGTGTCTAAACGCATTCCGAAACAACAGCTTGAGGCGCATCGGTCAAAAGGCCTTTTTCCAGATATTTCATGACATGGGCTTTTCGGGCCGCACGCGGGTCATGGGTCACCATGACAATGGTTTTACCCAGGTCCCGGGTAAGGGAATCCAGCAGCGTCAGAACATCTTCTGCGGAATTGCGATCCAGATCTCCCGTGGGTTCATCGGCCACCAGAAGGGTCGGGTCCGTGACAATCGCACGGGCAATGGCAACCCGCTGCTGTTGACCACCGGAAAGCTGACGGGGATAATGCCGCATGCGGTCATCCAGGCTGACCAGCGCCAGTGCGGTTTGCGCATGCTCCCGACGCTGTTTTCGATTCAGCCGGGAGAGCATCAGGGGCAGTTCGACATTCTCCAGTGCGGTCAGCACCGGAATCAGATTATAAAACTGAAAAATGAATCCAACATGACCGGCCCGCCAGTTTGCCAGTTGGGTCTCGGACAGGCGCGTGATATCCAGGCCATCCACCACGATACGGCCCTGGTCGGCCTGATCCAGGCCGGCAATCAGATTGAGCAGCGTGCTTTTGCCCGAACCCGACGGACCCATCAGGGCCAGAAACTGCCCGGTTTCGATGGTCAGGGAAATATTGTCCAGGACCTGAATTGATTCGGCGCCCCGGTAGTAATATTTGCTGACATTCTGTACGTCGATAATGGATGGCATGGTATCTATAATCCGAAGATCACAATTCAGTCATTCAAATTAAACCGGTTTTTCTTCACTGTACTGCAAATCATTTTTATAACCGTTTGGATTTTTCACATAATTTCACACAATCCGTTACATTTCAATAAATCATCAAGATTGTACGGTAAATCCATATCAAAAAAGTCTTTGACACCACCAATACCTTTGCTTAAAGAAAACGTATCATTCAAATAATGGAAATTTTTTTTGACCCCTTTCCCGAAGTGATTGAGAAGTTACATGACACCTTAACGCGGAGAACAACTTATGTATATCAACGGCAATTGGATGGAAGCAGCCAGCGGGCGCACGTTTCAGTCATATAATCCGGCAAACGGCGAATCCGTCGGATCGGTTCCGGCAGGAAATGAGGTCGATACCGTCAACGCCATCGATGCGGCGGCAGCGGCCTTTCCCCGGTGGTCATCCCAAACAGCCTATGAACGGTCCCGATTTTTGTACCTGGCCCACAGCCTGATGATGGATGATCTTGAACGGCTGGCCGCCATCATGACACAGGAGCAGGGCAAACCGATCCAGGCCGCCCGAAATGAAGTCAAATATGGCGCCGATTTTCTGCTGTGGTATGCAGAAGAAGCCAAGCGCGTCTATGGTCAGACAATTCCGTCTGCCAGAGCCGATCAGCGGTTTATTGTTATCCGGCAGCCGGTGGGTGTCGTCGGAGCCATTACACCCTGGAATTATCCCATATCCATGATCACCCGAAAGGTCGCTCCGGCCCTGGCAGCCGGTTGCACGGTTGTTCTGAAACCGGCGGAAGCCACACCCTTATGCGCCAGAGCCATGTTTGAGATTTTTGAAAAAGCCGCCATTCCTGCCGGTGTCGTCAACCTGGTGACGGCGCTGGAACCCGGACCAGTCGGCAAAGCCCTGCTGGATGATCCCAGAGTCCGCAAACTGACATTTACCGGATCGACACCGGTTGGAAAGATGCTGGCCAGGGAAGCGGCCTCCCAGTTGAAGCGGGTATCCCTGGAGTTGGGCGGGCATGCCCCCTTTATTGTATGCCGGGATGCCGATCCGGTCCATGCGGCCAAGGGACTGGCGCTGGTCAAATTTCTCAACACCGGACAGGCCTGCATCAGCCCCAATCGCATTTATGTCCATACGGATATCATCGATTCATTTTTGAATGAGCTGTCCAAACGGGTATCCGCACTGAAAGCCGGTTCAGGCTTTGATCCCGGTGTCCGGATCGGCCCGCTGGTAAATGGTGCAGCAGTGGAAAAAGTGGATCGTCAGGTGCAGGATGCAATCAACAAAGGCGCGGATCTGGTTGCCGGCGGCCACCGGCTGACCGACGGCGGCCTGGACAAAGGATTCTTTTATGCGCCGACCATTCTCAGTCATGTCACCCCGGACATGACGATCTATCGGGAAGAAACCTTTGGTCCGGTTGCTCCCGTCATTGTTTATGATAACGAAGACGACCTGCCGGGCATGGCCAATGACACCACCTACGGCCTGGCGTCTTATGTCTATACCCGTGATCTGAAAAAGGCATTCATGCTGTTTGAGGGTCTTCATTTTGGTATCGTCGGGATCAATGACATCAACCCGACATCGGCGGCAGCTCCTTTTGGCGGCATGAAGGAAAGTGGTTTGGGCCGGGAAGGTGCAATGGAAGGTATTGATGAATATCTGGAAACCAAGCTGGGCGGGTTTTCCATCTGATCCTGATGGCGGACGTCCGATGGAATGATCATGGCCGGTTTATGCAAAAACCGGGAACACCAATCTCCCCGGATATAGTTGTCAGTTTTCCTGAACTTCGATTAATGTTTGCTGAAATTGTTCCAGAAAAACACCGCCACAGGCAATTGCCCGGTAAGCCGCGGCCAGTGCCTCCTGCTTTCTGCCCTGTTTCAACAGAGCCTGAGCCAGATTATTGAAAGCGGCGCCATTTTCGGGCTGCAACGCAATCGCCTGCCGAAAAGCCAGCTCGGCTTCTGTAAAATCGGAAAGGCTGTAACAACTGTTTCCCAGTCCTATCCATGCGACAAAGTTTTCGGGCCACCTGTCGATCGCTGTTCTGTATGCGGTTCTGGCGGCAGACCACTGGCCTGCCTGTTCAAGCCCTGCAATGGCAGCCATCATGGATGTTTCTGTCGCGGTGGCAGGCAGCCGATCCGGCGGCAGTGCCAACACGCCCCAGAAATCACTGCGTTTCCAGGTGTTCCGGAATATCCGGAACGGAAGCCGTTCGGATTGTCTGTTGCCGGAGTGCAGAATGATTTCCCCTTCTCCGGAACAATCGTAGCCGATCACCACCGCATAGTGCCAGAGCGGCGCCCAGAAGAAGCTCAAATTTTGAAGCACCAGAACCGGATGGCCGGCGGCAAGCTCGGTCAGAAATGCTTCCATGCCGGATATGGAGAATGCCAGTCGCCCCTGGCGTCGTATCGATGCCAGGATGGCGGGTTGCAGGCTGCCTTCAAGCGCCGGTGAATACACCTGGGAAATCAAATCATGGGGCGCAATATCAATCCCGCTCCAGGCAAGAATCATGGACAATGCCGCAGGACCGCACTGGTATTTTTCCTGGGCATGAAAGGGAACCGATTCGATCAGAACCCGCTCCGGTTCATTAACGAATGGCTGCACCCGGTTGCATAAGCCGGCACAGCCATTCAGCAGCAGCATGGCAAGGAACAGGGCGCCCCAAATTGCACGCCCGGCGCCTCTTTTCATTAAAACCATTGATCACTTCCGGTGCCGCACAAAGGGAAACACCGTCGTCAGACCCAGAATGTCTGTAATCAGAAGGATAAGAAAGATCAGAACCATTGCGCCCACGATGGCCCCCACACCATCGCCACCGGCCGGAAGCTGATCCAGAATATTCGATATCCGGGCGATCTCCGCATCGGAAAGGCTGGCAACCCTTTTTTGCGCCTCATCCGGATTCACACCCTGGCTGATCATTGCCAGTTGCACATCCTGACGATCCAAAAATGTACTGATTTGAATCCGCGAGGCATGGCCGGTCCGTTCATTCAATACCGCTTCAGTACCGATAAGCCCGGCGCGCGCAGAAGATGCGCTGAAATCAAGCAGTGTAAAAGAAAAAATCAGCAAAAAACAGATGGGTCTGGCGATAGAACGGATAGCTGTCAGTATCATTTTCTCCTCCTTTCTTAAATGAGTTGAATCAATTCAGGCTGTCCTGACTGAAAGAAATACTGTCTTTTACCTTTATCGCGAACCGGAAAAAGATGCAACAGGAGGTGCGCAACCAACACGGCCTTACGGATCGATGACCAGCAGTTCCTTTACGGGTGTCCCGTCACTCCAGAACCCCATAAACCGTTGCTCAGGGGTATTTCCAAGGCAGTACTCCCGGTTAATGCCGTAAAATGCATAATCGGTCAGTCCATCAAACAATTTCCATGTCGAATAAAAATCCATGGCATCAACCAGATCGGTATCGGGAACGCATAGCGGCGCCATATGATCGGCAACCAGATCCGGATATCCATACCGGTCGGTCATCTGCACGACATAATTCTTTTGTGATGCGGGAATCTGGTCCGCCGTTGAAAATATGGTCTGGGCCGAGTCGTCTCCGGCAATGATGTCATCCTCCCCCACAACAACCAGCAACAGGACAGTGGCAGGCATTTGATGGAAATCATTCATCATCGTGTCATCTCGAAGATATGGCTGTACCGGCATGACTGCTTTGGGGATCGGCAGGTTGTTTTCCTGGGCAAGAACCGCCATTTCAGCGGTGATGCCTCCCCCCAGAGAATGACCCGTTATTGCGAAATTTTCCAGTTCCGGCTGGACCGGACCGTTCTGGAGAATTAAAATCGCCTCCTGCACGGAACGAATGGCGTTTTGGGTTGCATGGCGGACCCCGATATTCAACGTGAGCTGATACCGGGGATAAATAACGATGTTGCCCCGTTTGACCAGATGTTCCACCCACGCTTTGTAGAAGATCGGGAACATGGCTCCCCATCCATGATTGAAGACGATAACCGGTGCGGATGCGGGTGTTGGATCGATGGGTACGAATATCCAGAACTCATGACTGCCGGAACCATATGCGGTTTGAAGTACTCCCGCATGGGAATAATTTGATCCCCCCGGCCCGTCCAGGGACTGGAGTGGCGGGGTGGGATCAGGAGCCGGGCTATCGTCTTCTGAAAAACCCGGCGATGCCATTGCAAAAAGATTCAAAACGAGCAGCATCGCAAGACAACCTGTCAGAAATCGGATTTTCATGTGGAATCTCCCATAATTTTCAGTCATTCTGTGTTGAAAAATCATTTATCTGTCCGGTATGATATAGACCTTCAGGAAATTCATTTCGCAAGGCAGCAGGGAGGGGATAGGCCTTGTTCGGCCATCCCCGACCGATAACGCAGCAAAATTATTTTTCTGAAGGTCTATAGGTACGCACAGAAATTAACGATGACGAATTCAACAGGAAAACACAATCTGTACAACACGGATAAGGAGAAATCATGATGAAACAAATGAGCATTGTGGGTATCATCAGCCTGGTTGTCCTGATTTTCGGTTGCATTGAAACAACCGGAAAACTGCAGCAGACGCTGGATGGCGGTGTGATTGGCGGGCAGGCCCAGTCCCTGGCTGCCGTGGACTATTCCCAATATGGAAAACCCGGAATTCCGGCCAAAATTCTTCTGTTCATTCCCTATGAATTCGAGAGTTTTCTGTTCACCAGCCGTTATCAGGAAAAGGCGATTCAGCATCAACTGGGATTTGAGGCAGAACATGAACTGAGAACCGCATTCGGAATTGAATTCCCTGACGTTCAGGTCAGGCCCGTTGCCAGTGAAGCAACAGCCTCGGCCATGCTTCTGCCTCGGGATACCGGAAATGAGCTGTTCAAACAATTCGATTTTGTTGCCATTCCCAAATTTTTAAAGGTGGATTCATCTGTTGAAAACGGGTATTACCTGTTCAGTATCGACCTGTCGGTGGCGTTTACGGGGCCGGATGGCGCGATGCTTACCATCACCGGACATGGCGAATCCAGAACCGGGCAATATATCGTGACAACGCCTGAAAAATGTGCCACCCATACGTTGCAGCTTGCCGTATCTGCAATTCTGGACCGGATTGAAAAAAGGCGATCGTTTTTTCAGCCCTGACGGTTCTTCATATGGGCCCCCCCCTGCCCTCGTGCATTCTGCAGGAAGACACTTTCCGTTCAGACGCTACTTAAAACAGGGCCCAACCAAATCATGTGCATCACCCATGATACCGGTACCAGGCGGCGCAGGTTCCCTCACTGGACACCATGCAGGGCCCGACCGGCTTCATGGGGTTGCATACCGTCTTATACAGAGGACATTCCGGCGGTGTTTTTATGCCTTTCAGAACATCCCCGCAGCCGCAGCCAACGGGTTCTTTCGAGTGCCGGACATCCGGTTTCAAAACCGATCCGGCATCAAAACGGGCAAAAGCCGGCCGGATGCGCAAACCGCTTTGAGGCAGAACCCCCATTCCCCGCCATGTGGCATCTCCGGAGTCAAAGACCTCGGTCATCATCTGCATGGCCTTTGGGTTCCCCGTTTCTGTTACCGCACGGGGATACGCATTTTCCAGGCGGGCCTGGCCGCTTTCAATCTGCTCTACCAGCATCAGAATGGCCTGTAGAATATCCGAAGGTTCAAATCCGGCCACCACACAGGGGATATGGGCCGATTCGACCAATGGCCGGTACGCCTGCAGCCCGAGTATGACAGACACATGTCCGGGGAGAAGAAACCCGTCAATCCGGTTGGATTTATCCGTCACCAGCGCATTCAAAGCAGACGGAACGGTTTTGCACGCCGAATAGACCAGAAAATTGGACAGTCCCATGTTACCTGCCGTTTGAATGGCAGCCGCCACGGTCGGCGCCGTGGTTTCAAAACCGATTCCGGCAAACACCACGGTTTTGTCCGGATGGTTTCTGGCGATTTCCAGTGCATCCATGGTGGAATAGACCATACGGATGTCTTTTCCATCTGCTTTCCGTTCCCGCAGTGATCCGAATGTTCCGGGCACACGAATCAGGTCACCGAATGTGGCGACAATGACATCCGGGTTGTCCGCCAGGGCAATGAACGCATCGATTTCATGCTGGGCCGTGACACAGACCGGACATCCCGGGCCGGAAAGAAGGGTAATGGTTTCGGGCAGAATTCCCCGGATCCCGCTTCTGAAAATGGATACGGTATGGGTGCCGCACACCTCCATGATTCGAATGGGGGTCCTGCTGATATGATGAATCCGGTCGATCAAAGGACGTGACAATGCCGGATTGCGATATTCTTCCAGATGTTTGATGCTCATGTGATTTTCCAGTAACCGGTCAGGACGATGTTGTAAATTGTCCACATGCATGAAAATGGAATAAAATTGCATCGGGTCAAAACAGTATCGACTCCTGTATGGCATGTCGCCGCCGATTCCGGCCCCGATAAGAAGCAGACGATCTGAATCTCATTACTGAATTTACTTTCACGGAATGTCAATAATATTTTTATTCAGCAGGTTACAGACTTGAGCGTGAGTCTTCTTATAATAAACCTCAGACCCATATCCTATCCGTGTGTATCCTGTCAGTCAGACAAAACGATTTCCTTGTATTGACATCCTCCCATCGTAACCGGCTAAAAGGCAACTTTGTGCCGATATGCCGGATCAATTGCAATTTTTGTACAATCCCGCTGTGTCTTTGAGTTTTTTCTTCATTTCATTTATCAGCCAGTCCGATTCACCACTTTTGCCTCTTCGCCAAAGGACAGAATCCAGGGGATCAGTTCCACACGCGACACGGCGGAAAAAGTCAGACGGATTTTGTCATCATCCATCCGGGTGATCTGCTGATTCGAGCGCCACATTCTTTTCAAGTCCAATTTCAACATCAGGAAGCGTCTGATCAAGGAGCCTGGAACAGATGGTTTTGGTAAAATCAGGCCAGGTTTTGAAATGAAACGGTTTGATAACGTAAGTAATACCCGTGAAAGAATGTCATTTATCAAAATTCTTTTGATATCGTTTTCAGGATGCAGAATTTGGAGGCCTTATCGGTCGGGGATAGCCCTTACGTCACAATCTGTCAGGTGTTGAACCGGTCAATCAGCCATTGTCTTTCCAGACTGTTCTGTGCAGACGTCATGATCTCAAACCGGGCGCCAAACCGGTTGCTGTCCACATACTCCCCGATAATCTGTTTTTGTTTCTGATAAATTCCCGGTTGAATGGACCGCTGCTTGTCATAAGCCAGTGCATGGCATTGGCTGATATATGCGGGAAATGCATCATAAACCCGCTTCACATGCTCCCGGAATCCATCCGGATAATGGTCGTCCCGAAAATGGCATCCCCGCCGCTGTAAAACCGGTCCTGGCTGAAGTGTCAGTTTGGGATGCATCGACCGGAATGCTTCCCAATAAACCATGCCCAGGGCTGACAGGCAAAACAGTTTTTCGCCGTTGTCTTCAACGAATTCAAGCAATGGAAGAATTTCATCCATCACTGTGGCATTGCCCGTCAGCCTCGTCTGCAGGTCTGTTTCCGCAAAGCTGGATTGGGGTTCGGCCAAATCGGCCCAGAGCTTGAGATGGTTTTGCACCAAACCGAGATCCAGGCTGAACGGAATTTGCGGAAACCGGATGATCTGATCAAAGCGTTCATGTTTGTAGTAAACCGGAATTTTGGCAGCCTGCCCAAAGGCCACTGCCAGAGCAATCTGGGCCTTGTATCCACCCGTGGCATTGATGGCGACGGCGCCGCCCAGTTGGCGGTAAAAATCACCAAGCAACCGTGCCAGGTTGGCAAGACCCTCCCGTTGAAATACAAGCGGATTTTGATCCTGAAGGCCGATAACCGGCTCGATCAGACAGCGTGAAAAACCGATCGGACAATCCGGATGTTCAAAATACCCGGAAAGGATTTCGCCAATGGCCTGACCATCTTTTGTATCCGAGACCAGCAGAATCAGGCGTGCTCGATTGTCGGAAAGAAAATGTTTTCTGACCATCGCTTCGATGGAATTGATTTCGGCGCCCAGAAGCCGCAATTCCGGCGGAAGATTCAAAAACAATCCGGCAATTCGTGAATACTGCTTGTCCTGATAGGCTGCCCGGATGCGTTCCAGGATCGTGATCAGCCGGTCCGGGTCCGCCATAACCCCATGCCGGGTGAATGCCTCCAAATCCGCGCGAACCGGTGGGCTGCCGGATCCCAGTTGTGTCAGATACCCCTGTGGATCCAGGTGTTCGAGGTTGGGATGAAACAGGCTGGTTCCAACCGTACACATCAGATTTGACGAATATTTGTCTTTTGAAATCATTTTCATTCAGGGTGGCTTTCAGGATATGCCGTATGTACATTCGAGTAATATCTTTCTGCCGATTTGGCAAGTGCGTACATACTGCATGGGCCAGTTTTACTAAAAGTATCAAGTAAATCAAGTTGAGCAGGCGTCAATTCTGTGAAAAGAGATTTTGCCGATTCAAAGGAAAGTCTAAAATTTATGGGTTTTCCTGCGTTTGATTCTTTAATTTGTTGTCGTGCAGCCCGGATAGCAGAACCACGCTTTGCAACTTCAATAATGGCTTTCATGATTCACTCCAGGTTTCGATGTCTTTTTCAAAATCGTAAAGTAATTGATCGATGCTTGCAAATGTATAATCTGTCTCGATTGAATTTAGACAAATTCAGGTTCGTTTATAAGTTTCCAAGCGTGTAATCCTTTTTGATTGCCACATTACGCCCTCTTTCCACGGAGTGGCTCACTGCCGATTGGGATATCCTGAATTTTTTGCTCAGCCATGCCTGTGTGATCCCCAGACTGCTGGTCGCCCAGAAGCAGATGAGATCACGGGCGAGCACCCGTTTGGGCTGCTTTCCCGACAGCCAAACATCGGAAACCGGCATGCCGACAATTTCGGCAACCCGTTCGACAACCTGTTCAATTTTTATTCCTTTGGCCTTTAGGCAGTATTTTTCCTCAAAAGCCTCCCTGGCCTGGGACAGGGCGTTTTCGACAAATTCACCTTCACCAAGAATACGCTCGTCTCCTTTCTGTAATGCACCTTCTCTCCGCATGGACTTGACGGCGGACCACCCCCCAAGGCTACGAACCAACCCACCGCCGGTCAGTTCCGGTTTTCTGCCTTCATCCAGACCGGTTATCACAAAATCCCGGTAACGTTTCCGGGCGTTGGCCAACTGGGCATCAAACAGGTTCAGGACATAGGACGTGTCCTGCCAGTCTGCCAACATTTTGCCCATGAGTATGCGGTGTCCGCAGTACGGGTAATTATCCAGCGCCGCCATATCCGTGACAATTCCGGCGCGCACCGGATTCAAATGGATATACCGGACAAGTTCCATCAGATATTTGTCTTCCTGACATAAAATTGATTTGTACCGGTTTTGAAACAGATGACCGGAACGATGATGGGTCCGGTTGTAGTACATGGCATATCCGGTCAGCAGGCGTTTCATGACCGTTGGAATTGGCGTTGACCCGGTTTTCAACAGCAGGTGAAAATGGTTGGGGATAAGAGCCCATGCGAAACATTTCGTTTGGGTTTCAGATATGATGGTCCCCAGCCGTTCTGTAAAAAAATTCCGGTCGGCGTCATCATGGAAGATGTTGCCGCGCGCTATCCCCCTGACAATGATGTGATTGAGCGCTCCAGGCGCATCTATACGTGCTTTTCGTGGCATGGTTCTTTATACAAAAAATCACCTTGAAAGGAAACGTACACATAACGTCCCCTAAAGCATGGATGAACTGAGTTTGCAGAGTTAGCCGAGCAAGGCAAGGCGAAGCAACACAAATCGCTGCACCCACTGCAATAACTCGATTGGAATGCCTTCGACAAGTTTAATATCCAATAAACAATCCTTTGACGACCTTCCATTCGGGAGGTGTTCGAAAAATGTCAGCTTCAGGATAGCTTTGGAGGCTAATGGAACACCGGGATGGATTGTGATCGAGTACACGCTATCTTTATGGAATACCCATCTGTCATCTAAGCCCACCCGCAACTCAGGCCCACTTATTTTGAGTATGTTCTTTTTCTTCTTGAGATAGACGACAACCTGATCCTGGGTCTCATCTACCTGGATATCGTTTGGCCTGTCACCCGGATCAGGTAATGAGAGAGAACCTTCCTGAATCAATGCAACAATCGGCCGACCGATATCATTGACATCACGGAAAATATATTCCACTTGAGACAAATGCTCGATGGATGGAAGGTTGAGGGCACGGCAACATTTCTTCCATTGATCGAATAATCCTGTAAACTGACCGGCTTTATAGAGAAGCACAGTTTTTGAATTTTCCTGATGTTGCAAGAAAAGCCCGTATTCAGTGTCTTCACCTGAGCTTTTGAATGCACGGATACCCGTGTAATTTGAAAGAGGTTCTGCACGCTCCTTGGCGCCCCGTATGGTCCTGATGCTCCAACGTACCTCATGGTTATCAATGGTTATCTTCACACGAAACAGAATCTCGTTGAGACCCCAAATCAGGAGAGCAAAAAACAGCGCAAAAATAAGAATCCCGCCAATAATTCCAACCATGACCTCCCAGGACCATGACCACAGCCCGGGTGAAAAAATTATCGCTTTTTCTTCATGCATGATCTGGATTAACGCGACAAGGAAGCATATGACCGGAACACCGCCAAAAAATGAGGCAAGGCTCCCCAAAATGGTGTGAATAGCGCGTCCTGTCATTGCACTTGCAGGAAGGCGGTCGAAGTCAAATTGAAAAAGAATAATATCTTCTGACTCTGTGAGAGAATGCCGCTTTTCCCCCACCAAGTCCATGTATTCAACTTCACCCCATCCCGAGTGACTCTGTACATTATTAATTTTCTGTGTCATGGTTTTGATTAAATTACATTTCGCGCAATTTTAGCTGAGAATTGATTTATTGCCCCGCTGGTTCCCAAGCTCCAGCTTGGGAACCGATGCCCATGAAACTCTGCTTCAAACGTTTTCCAGACATTCCGATGACACGGGAAGCTGGAGCTTCCCGACTGGATTCCCAAGCTGGAGCTTGGGAACCAGCGGATGGATGATTTTTCACGGCAAAAAATAAAAATGACAAAGAAAATGAGCGAAAAGTAAGGATTAAAGGGTTACCTTTGTATTTACCTTGGTGGCCCTTCTGTGGGCTCTCGAAACGGCGAAGTCCTCCGATGCCACCGGGCCTTTGGAGGTCAGTATGCTGTGAATAAACGCCTCCCTCACAAATTCATTTTTGAGATCATACGGCCCTGCAATATAGTATTTCATATTTCAAATTTGATATTTCAGATTTTGCTGAAGGTAAAACATCAATTTAAATTCAGACAGATATCAATTATTTGATATCATCCAGCAGGTGTTCGTGCTCCCCCATCAGTTAATATTTTTTATCCAAGAGCTTGTAATCCCTGCGACGTTTCTGAACATTTGCCGGTTTGAATGTACATGGCATATCCGGTCAGCAGGCGTTTCATGACTGTTGGAATTGGCGTGGATCCGGTTTTCAACAGCAGTGAAAATGGTTGGATAAGAGCCCATGCGAAACATTTCGTTTGGGTTTCAGATATGATGGTCCCCGGCCGTTCTGTAAAAAAATTCCGGTCGGCGTCATCATGGAAGATGTTGCCACGCGCTATCCCCCTGACAATGATGTGATCGAGCGCTCCGGGAGCATCTATACGTGCTTTTCGTGGCATGGTTCTTTATACAGAAAATCATTTTGAAAGGAAACGTATATTTTCACGTACGTCCCCACAAAGCCCCGTCCCCACAAAGCCCTATCTACCGCAAAACCCTGTATCCTCTTCCAGACATACAGTTTTTAATAATTTCCATCTGGGATTTTGCACCTTCAGCAGCGCCGACTCCGGCCCCCTGCAGCCCGCCGATCGCAGCACCGGCACCGGCCATGTCTCCGGGATCAACATTGAATGCAATTCCGACGACAAGGCCAAGAAGCGCGCCGATACCTGCCCCAGCGCCAGCGCCCACTGCTGCATTGGTGCCAGGAGATATCTGTTTGGCGTATTCCTGGCACTCCTTCAGATCCTGTTCATATTGATACCGATTGACATTTTTCATATCAACTATCGGCCGGTAATTGGCGCAGCCGGCGATAAGAAGCATGAGAACAACAGCCATTTTCTTCATTGCGGTAAATCCCCCTGTCTAAATGGTTTACGGGTTCGGCCGCCCGGAGGCATCATGAATACCTCCGGGTGGCGCTGACAGAGGAACACTACCCCAAACCGGAAACCGGAAAAAGGACCGCAATGTTGCGATAAATAATAAATTCTGGGACCTTACGTTCGTTTATATGTTTCTTTATACAAAAAAATCTCCTTGAAAGGAAACCTATATTTTCACGTACGTCCCCTCAAATCCTAAATAAATATACGCAATCAACCGTATAAAGCAATATAAATTGATATAAATAGTACATGGCATGTCCGGTCAGCAGGCGTTTCATGACCGTTGGAATTGGCGTGGATCCGGTTTTCAACAGCAGGTGAAAATGGTTGGGGATAAGAGCCCATGCGAAACATTTCGTTTGGGTCTCAGACATGATGGTCCCCGGCCGTACTGTAAAAAAATTCCGGTCGGCGTCATCATGGAAGATGTTGCCACGCGCTATCCCCCTGACAATGATGTGATTGAGGGCTTCGGGCGTATCTATACGCGCTTTTCGTGGCATGGTTCTTTAGACAAAAAATCACCTTGAAAGGAAACGTATATTTTCACGTTCCCTCAAACCATCACATTACCGCCAGCTTGCAGCCGAGAGCCTTGGTTACTCTACTGATCGTG
>JBFXFK010000085.1:0-9499 GCA_050179135.1 Desulfatirhabdiaceae bacterium
TAACGACGCCATCGCCGGGAATTTTCTGGTCCGCCATATCAAAATCGGTGCATCGATGGGCTTTGAACCGGTCCATTTCCACAAATGTACCGTCATCCAGCAAACGCCCGATCCGCTCCCGGGCAGTGAGTTTTCCGGATTCATGCTGTTTTTGTATTTTGTCCGTCCCTCCTCCCAGCAGGGCCTGAGACTGTTTCTTCTGGAGTTTTTCAAGCGATTCAGACTGTTCCATGCGATCTCCTTTGATGAGGTCCATAACCGGTATTTACCATAAAAAAGTGGTCAGTATTCAGTGGTCAGTCCGCCTGACAATCCAGCGGCGGCGCTGCCTGAATGCTGATTGCGGCACCTTCAGTCTTCAGCCTTCGGACTTCAGCCTTTTTCATCTGATCCTGACCATTTACAATCGCCATACATAGTATTCAGAGGCGACCCTGAATTGCAAAAATTGAAGAGCATTATCAAATTAATATTTATGTATCATTATGAGGATTTTTTCAACAGGTTAAAGCGAAATCATCGAACAAACAGAGAACACAATTTCGGATCGAATCGAAATAAATGTTGATTCCATTCAGCAATTTGATAAACTTTACAAAATTGTAATTTATTGTTTTTTCATGCCATCCCAACCCGAAAGCCAAACCCGGCCATGAAGCGTATCGAAGATGTCACCCTGCTGTATGAAATCAGCAACGCATTGAATGAATATCTGGATCTGCGCAAATCCCTGTATAATGTGCTGGATATTCTCTCCACATCCATCAGCATGATTCGCGGCACCATCACCATTTTGAATCCCGCTACCGGAGAAATCACCATCGAGGTGGCGCATGGTCTGTCCCGGTCAACCATGGAACGGGTAAAATACAAACTGGGTGAAGGCATCACCGGAAGGGTCATTGAATCCGGAAAAGCCGTCACCATTCCCCAAATCAGCAAGGAGCCGTTGTTTCTGGATCGCACCCAGACCCGAAAAAACAAATCCGACCAGGAAATATCCTTTATCATCGTCCCCATCAAGAAAGGCAGCCAGGTGATCGGCGCACTGAGTGTCGACCGGTATTATGATCCCTCCTATCCCCTGAAAGAGGGCGAAAAACTCCTCGCGGTCATTGCGACCATGATCGCCCGGCATGTCATCAATATCGAAACCATTCGAATTGAAAAAGATCAACTGAAGGAAGAAAATCAGCGGTTACGGAATCAACTGGAAAGAAAGTACAGTTTCAGCAACATCATCGGCAGCAGCAGCCGCATGCGGGAGGTTTTTCAGATGATCTCCCAGGTTTCCAAAAGCAATGCCACGGTCCTGATCCGGGGAGAAAGCGGCACCGGCAAGGAGCTGGTGGCCAACTCGGTCCATTATAATTCATATCGGGCAAAAGGACCGTTTATCAAGGTCAACTGTGCGGCCCTGCCGGTCAATCTGATCGAAAGTGAACTGTTTGGCCATGAAAAAGGGGCTTTCACCGGCGCCATCAAGCAGAAACTGGGCAAATTTGAACTGGCCCACAAGGGAACCATTTTCCTGGATGAAATCGGCTCCATCGGCCTGGATGTCCAGGCCCGTCTGCTTCGTGTGCTTCAGGAACGTGAACTGGAACGGGTGGGGGGGCAAAAAACCATCAAGGTGGATGTCCGGGTGATTGCGGCCACCAACAAGAACCTGGAGCAGGCGGTCGATGAGGAAACCTTTCGGGGGGACCTGTATTACCGGCTGAATGTGTTTCCAATTTATATGCCGCCGCTTCGGGAGCGAAAAACCGATGTGCTGCTGTTGGCGGACTATTTCCTGGAAAAATATTCAAAAGAAAATCACAAGGATATCAAGCGGTTTTCAACACCCGCCATTGACATGCTGATGAATTACCACTGGCCCGGAAATGTCAGGGAACTTGAAAACTGTATTGAACGGGCGGTCCTCCTCTGCGAAGAAGGCGTGATCCACAGCTATCATCTGCCGCCCACCCTTCAAACCGGATCTGAATCCGGCACCCTGCCGGACTATTCCATGGAGGAAGCGGTCGCCAATCTGGAGCGTGAAATTCTGATCGATGCGCTGAAAAATACCCGGGGGAATATTTCTCTGGCGGCCCAGTTGGTCAAAACAACGGTTCGGATATTCACCTACAAGGCAAAACAGTATGACATCGATTATCGCAATTATCGATAGACACATTTCCTTCTCGAGGCAAGATATCCTGACGAAAAGTTCTCTTTTTTTAAAAGATGCACACGGGAATTTACACTTCTTCACATTCAGCGGATTGAGGAAATGCGTCAATGGCTGTTACAAAAAATACAATCATTAAAGACATAAGACGATACATTGCTGTTTTACAGGAGAATGGGATTCCTGTAGAAAAAGTGATATTGTTCGGTTCCTGGGCAAAGAAAAACCAGTCCGAGGAGAGTGACATCGATGTTGCAGTGGTTTCCATGGCTTTTTCCGGAGATCGCTTTCAGGACAGGCGCAGGATAGTCCCATTTCGTCGAAAAATTAATACCAGGATAGAGTCAATGCCATTTAATTCCCGATCTTTTGATGATGGGGGTATGCTTGTGGACGAAATTATTCGGTATGGTCTAAGGATAATATGATATTCAAACGATAGCATTTGGGGGAGGAATAGCGCGTGGCAAAATATTCGACGATGATTCCCGAATTGCTGGCACTCCGGTTTCCAATGCCTGGCCGTCCGGAAAGCATCCCAAAAGGGAACTTGCCGCAGCCAGCGGGCATCAGGATCTTCAAACAGGCTCTGATAACTTTTCTGATATCCATGGATTGATGGTTCAAAAACTGTCAGATGGTTTTGAATGCCGTTAATTTCGCCATGGGACAACCTGAGATAACCGTGTTTTGAGGAATAAATGAACAAAACCAAAGGACAGCTCGAAGCCGAAATCTGCGAGGCTGTGATAAAATTCGAGAAAGAGTACATGGGCCGGGGTCCTCTGGAAACCAGGTCATATATCATCGATGACATGGTTCTGGTGCGGCTGAAAAACGTACTCACCCAGGCGGAACTGAAACTGGCCGATGCTCCCGACCGCAGAGACGGCCGCGAATTGATCAAACGGATTCGGATCACGCTGTTGGAGCAGGGCAGAGCATTGCTGGAGTCGGCTGTGGAGAAGATCGTCGGTGTTAAAGTCAACAGCCTGCATACGGATATCAGCACGGTTACCGGCGAGCGGGTGGTCATTTTTTCGCTGGAATCGCCGCCTGTTTTTCCCCAGAGCCACAATCGATAAATCTCAATTCAAGGTTTGAAAATATATTTGACAAAAATCAGGACGCCATGATAGCGTCTGCCTACCGGTCGGAAGAATGGCGCCCGGAGCGCAATTTTTTCTGAAGGGTTGAAGGCCAAGAGCCATCGCTGCCTGAGCGTTTGAACGGGCCCTTCACCATTGTGAAGGGTGCGAAAGAAATATAAGGCCGCAATTCGTTTCATTAAACGGATTGCGGCCTTTTTTGTGTGAAATGAGAAATCATTATGGGACATGAAGATGTTTGCGGAGGTGCTTTGGGCGCCACAAACGTAAAAAAAGGGAAAAGGAATTGAGTCATGCATCCGTTATTGCAAAACGATGTGAATAAAAAAATGTTTCTTCTGGGTAACGAGGCCATCGCCCGTGGCGCGCTGGAGGCAGGGGTTGCCTTTGCGACCGCCTACCCTGGAACGCCTTCTTCGGAGATCGCCCTGCAATTTTTTCAGATATCCCAGAAAACCGATCTGTATTTTGAATACAGCGCCAATGAGAAAGTGGCCCTGGAAGTGGCGGCCGGAGCCGCCATGTGCGGGCTAAAAACCATGGTTTCCATGAAGCACGTCGGTGTCAACGTGGCGTCCGATGCGCTGATGACGCTGGCCTACACCGGCATCGTCGGGTCTCTGGTGCTGGTCGCCGCCGATGACCCTTACATGTTTTCCAGTCAGAACGAGCAGGACAGCCGCTATTACGGCAAGCTGAGCGGTCTGCCCATCCTGGAGCCGTCTTCGGTGCATGAGGCGCTGGAGATGACAAAGTATGCCTTCGATCTTTCTGAAGAACTGAAACTGCCGGTCATTTTGCGCACCACAACACGGATCAATCATTCCAGCGGGGAGGTGACATTGGGTCTGTTGCCGTCAAGAAAAACAAAAGGGGTTTTCGAGAAGAACCCCTTTGCTTATGTCTGCATACCGGCCGTCTCCCGCAACCTTCATCCGAAACTGCTCGGCAAGTACGCCCGGGCCGCCGCCATCGCCGACGAAAGCCCCTGGAACCGGATTGAAGGTGACGGCAAATGGGGCATCATCTGCAATGGCGTGAGCTACGGCTATGTTTGTGATGCCGTTCAGGAGCTGGGGTTGGATCATTTTCGTGTGCTGCGCATCGGTTTTTCCCACCCATTTCCCGAGAAGCTGGCGCGAATCTTTCTGGAAGGCGCTGAAAAAGTCCTGGTTGTGGAAGAAGGTGAACCGTACATGGAAGAGGCGGTCAGGAACTGCGCCCAGAAGGCCGGGCTGACTCTTCCGGTACAGGGTAAAGGAGAAGGGTTTTTCTCCCGGCTTTATGAATTTGACCCCGCACTGGTGAAGCAGGTCATCGCCGGATTTGCCGGTCTGCCATTCGAACCGAATCGGCCCATAAAAACCGACGATCTGCCGGAAGCGCCGCCCAGGCCACCCAATCTGTGCCCCGGATGCCCCCACCGGGCCACTTATGTGGCGGTGCGCGAGGTTTTCGGCGATGAAGCCATCTACCCCACAGATATCGGCTGCTACACACTGGGGTTGCTGCCTCCCTTGAACATGGGAGATTTTCTCATTTCCATGGGCGCCGGCGTTGGTGCTGCCGGCGGGTTCGCACGCGCCACGGGCCGCAAAGTGGTGGCGTTTATCGGCGATTCCACCTTTTTTCACAGCGGCCTTTCACCGCTGGCCAGCGCGGTTTACAACAAACACGATTTCACCCTGGTGGTGCTTGACAACGGTACCACCGGCATGACCGGTCATCAGCCGCATCCCGGCGTTTATCTCGGGCATCTGAACCTTTGGAAAAATCCAATATCCATCGAGGCGGCGGTAAAGGGGCTGGGGGTAGAAAAGGTGATCACGGCCAATCCGTTTCATTATCGCAAAACTGTGGATGCGTTGCGGCAAGTCGCAGCCGAACCAGGGGTGTCCGTTCTCATCTCACAGGCGGCCTGCCCCCTGTATGACAGGACCCTTCCCGGGTTCAAGAAAAAAAGGCCATTTTACGTCAAGGCTGAAATATGCCGCAACCATCGCGAGTGTACCGGCAAAGTGGCATGTCCGGCTTTCTACGTTGACAGCGAAAGGGTCACGATCGACGCCGACCGCTGTACCGGCTGCGCCCTGTGCGCCCAGATATGTCCGGAAAACGCGATTCTTCCGGTGGCAAAAAAGGAGGTGAACACATGAAAACGATCCGGATGATGATCGTGGCGGTCGGAGGTCAGGGCAACATTCTTGCAGCCCGTGTGCTGGGCGAAGCGGCCCTTGCCGAAGGCATCGCCGTTCGAATGTCCGAATTTCACGGCATGGCCCAACGCGGCGGCGTGGTGGAATCCATGGTTCTGCTGGGCGATGGTCAAGGCTACTGTATTTCCGACGGCAGCGCGGATGTACTGCTGGGCTTTGAGCCTTCCGAAACTGTCCGGGCCGCGGGCAAATGCACGGCCGATACGGTGGTGATCACCAATACGGCGCCGGTGCCGCCCTTTACCGTGGCCATGGGCAAGGCCCGCTACCCCGATATTCACTATGCCATGACGCTCATGGCGGATCGGGTCAAAAAACTGATCGCCTTTGATGCCACCTCCCTGGCGATGAAAGCCGGTTCATCACTCGCACTGAACATGGTCATGCTTGGGGCTCTTGCAAAAAGCGGCGCGGTTCCCCTGTCTCAGGATCTTTTTGTGCGGGTGATCAGGGAAAAAACAAAAAAGCAGTTTGTCGATATCAATCTGAATGCCTTTGAGATGGGCATGCAGGCGTTCGTTGAAGAGTGATTATTAAAAATTATGATAGGGAGGCATTTATGTCACAAAAACCAATTACACAAGAAGACGAATATTTTGCAAGACTGGAGTTTGAGCGGTTGAAAAAGATTGAACTGGAAAAGCACGAGAAACTTGCAGAGGAAGAAAAACAAAAATTAAAGAAACTTCATTACATGAGATGTCCCAAGTGCGGCATGGACCTCATAGAGATCAATTACAAGGGAATTCTAATCGACAAATGCTCAGAATGCGATGGTATTTGGCTGGATGCCGGGGAGATCGAGGCGACATCAAAGCTTGAAAAAAGCGGGCTTGACAAATTGTTCAATGTATTTCGGAAGTAGAAATAAACCAAACATTTACGAAGGCGTCATTGTCATCCATCAGTAAAACGCATCGTCAAACTTAAAAGGAGGGCCGACAAACATGACCGAATACGATTACTGGAAAATTTTTCCCAGAATGCCCCGAAAAGTCACCATTGGCGACATCACGATTCGAGATGGTTTCCAGCATGAAGAAAAATTCGTTTCAACGGCTGCCAAAATCTTTTATCTTGAAGAATTGATCTTTGCCGGATGCCGCAATATCGAAGTTACCAACCTGGGAAATCCTGTTTCCATGCCCCAGTTCAGGGACGCCGAGCAGCTTCTGGCGAATTTAAGAAGCGACCGGTTCAAAAGCCGCTGCGCCAAAAAAGGGATCAACTACGAAGATATCTGCCTTACCGCCATTACCATTCGGGAAACTGCGGTTGACCGCGCCATTGCCCTCAAACAAAAAGGCGTGGGGCCGGATCGGATTCTTATGATGGTATCCACGGAAGAGCAGCATCATTTCGCCAATTCCGGCACCACGCTTCCGGACTACTGGCGGGAGGCCGAGCGGTGCATCAAAAAATGCAATGACGCCGGCATCAAAATGTGCGGAACCGTCAGCACCATCTGGGGAAGCCCCATCGGCGGCGCCACGGAATTGAAGGATGCAGTCGAGTTCACCAAACGATGGCTTTCGATCGGTGCTCATGATGTGGAGCACGCGGATCATGACGGCAGCGCATCGGCTGCAAATGTCTATCGCTATTTTTCCATGATTCTGGATGCGATTCCCAATCCGTCGCTTCATATCGCGCATTTTCACGAAACCAAACGGGTGGCGTCCGCATCGGTTCTGGCATCGCTTCAGGCCGGAATCACGTATTTTGAAGCCACACTGGGCGGTCTCGGCGGTCAGCCCGCCAATTTTCTGGATGACTGTCCCACCAAGGGAACCGGCGAATATTATTATGATGATCCCCGATACGTCGGCCTGGTTTGTCTGGAAGATACCCTGGTTCAACTCGATGAAATGGGGATTGAGCATGGTTATGATGTGGATCGGGTGCTGTGGCTGGGCAAACAGTTGGAAAAAACCATCGGCCGCAGGCTGCGTTCCGAAGCCGTCATCAACGGCCGGACCCTGAAAGAAGGACATATGCACTACGCCCGGCCCGGACTCAGTAAAGTAAAATCCAAGTTCGGAGAAGCCCCTGACCAGAAACTGCCTGCAGAGTGGCAGGAAGCAGCGGTTCTCCCGCAAAGGTGTTTCATCTAAGCCTTGAAAAGCCCTCGGCCATCCCCGACCGATTAGTGTCTGAACGAAAACCCCTGTTCAGACAAAATCGAATATCGAAATCCGAAATTCGAAACAAATTCAAAATTCAAATGTCTGAATGCCCCAAACGATCTGTCAGACAATGCACCGTTTTGAACATTTGGGTTTGTTATTTGGGGTATTGTTTCGGATTTCGTGCTTCGAATTTTATGAAAGGTTTCCGTTCAGGCGCTATATAGCATACTGTGGGGATTTCAGACCACCCCTTCCGGCATAGGCAGCACACGCTCTCCGCCCAGCACATACCCGCCATCCAGCCGCATGACAGTCCCGGTCATAAAGGGCGCATCGTCAATCATGAAGAGAACACTTTTGACCACATCCGAAATGGTTCCGGTCCGCCCCAGAAGCGTGTGATCGCGGATTGCCTGTTGTTGCGCGGCTGTCAACAGGCTCCAGCCCCGGGTGGCTTCTGCATGACGCGTTTGGATAAATCCCAGCATGATTTCATTGACGCGAACCTCCGGCGCCCCCACCCGGGCCCATGTTTCGGTAAACGAGGATATCGCCCGGTTTGCCGCCGCATACCCGTCATTGAATATCAGGGATGCCGGTCCGGACCGGCCCACAATACCGGCGATGGAAGACAGATTGATGACCACCCCATTTCCGGAGGCCTTGAGAAAGGGCATGGCCGCATCGCATATCCACCATTTGGCGCGAAGTGTCGTTTCCATTTCCAGGTCCCACTGGGATTCGACATACGGGCCGTGGACAACCGGCCAGCCTCCGCGCTCGATATTGTTGATCAGAATATCGAGGCGGCCATAATGAGCCATGACCTTCTGAATCAGTTCACGGGCATGCCGGGAGCTCCGCAGATCGGTTTGAAACAGCCTGTAACGGTCCTCCAAACCGGAAAAGGTTTGTTTGAGATCATCCAGACTGTCTTCCCAGTCATAATAGTTCAGGGCAACCCGAACATTTTTTTGGGCCAGGGCCAGTCCGATACCCCGGCCAATGCCCTTGATGGCGCCCAACACCAGTGCAACGGGGTTATCGGGATTCATGAATCGGCTCGGGAGACTGTGGGAGGGTAAGCAACTGGCGGGCTATCCAGTTCATGGCATATTTCAACAGGGATAAATCGTCAGAAAGAACCGATTCCGGCGGTGCATCCGGTTGTTCCGCCACAACGGTTCGAAAGCGGTCCAGATCATACAATGCCAGATACACCCGCTCATTCAGTTCCGGGTCCAGCCGTCCGGGCTTCATCTGATTTTTCAGACCGATGATTTCCATCATCATGTCATTCATGTCATTATAGATCAAAAGGCCCTGATCCTGGAGCCATTCCTGAACGGTCCAGGACCGGCCCATGTCAAATCCCTGGCAGTGGGGCTCTTTCATCAGCGCGTAATATGCGGTAATTTTTCCGGTTTCGCGGGATCTGGACGCCATTCTTACAAGGGGATAGGTTCTGCAGGATGACGGCCGGTCTGCATAAACCCGGCATCCGGAGGGTGTCACGAACGGACACACAAACCGTTCGATGGGCCGGGTTTTAAAGGTAATCACCGGCAGGCCGGTTTCCGGTCCGGTATGCCGCGATGTGTATTGATCCAGAAATTCCGTGGATGACAGATTGAGACTGTTTTTGAGACGAATGATGTCATACGGCGTTAAAAACTGGTTCAGATCCCGGCAGCATTCGGTAAAACAGGGAACCGACGCCGAGCAGGAAAACATGAACCGGTCGTTTGGCATCAGGGGAACGAGTTCTTCTTCCATTTAAGCTCCTGTAGGGTATTGCGGTTGTGTGAACATGATGACAGGGTTGATAAACCAGCCCGGTCCTGATAATAGTAGTACACGCCTCATCTT
>JBFXFK010000085.1:9599-20477 GCA_050179135.1 Desulfatirhabdiaceae bacterium
GTTTACCGTAAAAATACGGTAACCACAGAACACACGGAAAGAAGCAGGTTCGCCCTCATTTTCATGTCTGGGGGTGAGCAAGTCCTTTGAACCAGCCAAAATCTGTGTTTATCCGGATTTGAAATCTCAAATTTCAAATCTGAAATACAACGGGACCATTTTTATGAATATTTATCTGACCGGTTATCGATGTTCCGGAAAAACCAGAACCGGAAAAGCGCTTTCCCGAATAACCGGATGGCCGTTCTGGGATACGGATGAAGAACTTGTAAACAGCCGCGGCATGAGTATTGCCGATATTGTTCACACGCGGGGCTGGGATATTTTTCGGGAGTTTGAAAAAGAAACCCTTCAGTTTGTCGCATCCGGAGACAACCGGATCATTGCAACCGGTGGCGGGATTGTTCTGTTTGATGAAAATGTCCGGCTGATGAAATCGACCGGAACAATTGTCTGGCTGCGTGTCAGGCCGGAAACGGTTGCCGAACGAATTGCAGCGGATCCGGTCAGCCCGGATCAGCGCCCGGCCCTGACCAGTCAGGGGACGCTTCGGGAAATTGAAGAGGTGTTGTCCGTACGCAATCCCATTTATCAGAATGCCATGGATTTTTCCATTGATACAGACGCACTTGAAACAGAAGCCATATGCCAGTGGATACTGAAAGCCGTTAAGTTCCGGCCGGTCATCGACTGAAAGGTATTTGACAACCCATGTCCGGAAACACATTTGGAACCCTTTTTCGCGTCACCACCTGGGGAGAATCCCATGGTCCCGGCATTGGCGCCGTCATTGACGGATGCCCTCC
Organism: Desulfatirhabdiaceae bacterium; assembly: GCA_050179135.1. Lineage (GTDB taxonomy): Bacteria > Desulfobacterota > Desulfobacteria > Desulfobacterales > Desulfatirhabdiaceae > UBA4064. The sequence goes on from JBFXFK010000085.1 coordinate 10,406, forward strand.
GGGGCTGGTCCTCGATGAAACCATCATTCAGGCATTTCTGGACCGCAGGCGGCCTGGCCGGTCTTCGGCCAGCACAACCCGCCGGGAACCGGATACCGCACAGATTCTGTCCGGCATCTTTGAAGGCAAGACCACCGGATGCCCGATCTGTATTCTGATTCCCAATCAGGATGCCCGGTCATCGGCATATACAGCCATTTCCGGGCTGTTTCGACCCGGGCATGGCGATATCACCTATCAGGCCAAATACGGCATTCGGGACTGGCGGGGGGGCGGCCGGGCCTCTGCACGGGAAACGGCCGCCAGAGTGGCTGCGGGCGCCGTGGCCCAGACCATTCTGGATACCTGCAACATTCGGGTGACCGCCTATACCCTGGCCCTGGGCGGCATTATCGCCCGGAATATCAATTTGGAATCGATTGACAACAATCCCTTCTGCTGCCCGGATGAGGATGCGGCCCGAATGATGGAAACCCGCATTGACACAGTCCGGAAAAGCGGAGATTCCGTGGGCGGTATTGTGGAAATTCTGGCGAAAGGCGTTCCGGCCGGACTGGGTGAGCCCGTATTCAGCAAACTGGATGCAGACCTGGCAGGCGCACTGATGGGCATTGGTGCGATCAAGGGCGTTGAAATCGGGGATGGATTTCTGGCTGCCGAAAAGACCGGATCAACCCACAACGACCCCATCATCCCGACAGGCTTTTCAACCAACCATGCCGGCGGCATTCTTGCCGGCATTTCCAGCGGCGCCGATATTGTCATCCGCGTGGCGGTCAAACCCATTCCCTCCATTTCAATTCCTCAGCAAACCGTGAACATCCAGTGTCAGCCGGAAACCATCCGCATTGCAGGCAGACATGACATCTCTGCCATTCCCCGTATCAATCCGGTTTGTGAAGCCATGGTGCGCATTGTTCTGGCAGACCATCTCCTTCGGCAAAAGGCCATTTCATGAAACCAAATCCGTGTTGAGACATGAGCCATGAATATTGAAAAGCAGCCTGACCAGGCGCCGGCCGCCTTGCCGAAACGCAGAAATGCGGCGCCTTCAGTCTTCAACCTTCAGCCTTCAGCCTGTCACTTTTGACCATTCATCAGGAAAAAACATGATGCCTTCATTGAATAGACCGCCGCTCCTTCAACTGTGTCTTTCCGGAATGATTGTACTGTTCTGTTTGATGGTTTTGTATCCACCCGCCGCTGCCATGACCTATGATGATTGTCTTCTGAATGCACTCAAAACCGCTCCGGCCGAAACATCCGTGGAAGAAATCCGGTCAGACTGCAGCCGTTATCTCAACCCGGAAACGCCGTTGTCATCCGATACCGGCACAAAACCGGCAACCACGGCCAAACCGTCTGTCGTTGGAAATCGCCTTGAAAAGGAATCCCAAACATTTGACAACCCGTTTGCCCTGACCCCGCATCGCCCGAATTACATTCTGCCGGCGACCTATTCCACGTCACCCAATGAAACCCCCTTTACCGGATCCGACCACTATTCGGACAACTGGGAAATCAAATTTCAAATCAGCCTCAAATATCGGGTCTGGGACAATCTGTTCCAAAACAACGGGGATATTTATGTGGCCTATACCAATCAGTCCTGGTGGGAGGCTTACAACAGCGATGAATCCAGCCCGTTTCGGGAAACCAATCATGAACCCGAGAGCTGGCTTCAATTTGACTATAACCCGGGTTTTTTGGGGCTGGACAACACGCACCTTCTGCTGGGTGCGGCCCATCAATCCAATGGCCGGAGTCTTCCGCTTTCCCGAAGCTGGAACCGGGTTTATCTCAATCTGATCGGCAGTGTCGGAAATCTGGCCATCAGTCTCAAACCCTGGTACCGGATTCCGGAAAATCTCAAATCGTCTCCGGAAGAAACCGACGGCGATGACAATCCGGACATTGCCCGGTTCATGGGCTATGGCGAATTGCACACCATTTATAAATGGCGGGAAAGTGCATTCAGCATGATGCTCCGGAACAATCTGCGCACATCCGAAAACAAGGGAGCCGTGACATTTGGCTGGACATTTCCCCTGTTTGGTAAGTTCAAAATGTATCTGCAATATTTCAATGGCTATGGTGAAAGCCTGATTGATTACAACGCATCCATCAACCGGTTTGGGGCGGGTTTGATACTCTCGGACTGGCTGTAGATAAGGATGTTGTCAAAAGACGAATTGTAATATCTTTGTCAATCACGTATTCCTTTTTGCTATTTCATCCAATATACCGTACTGATATACCTTTCAATATAAAAATTTGGGGTGCGTCGAGGATGGCCGAGGGTTTTTCAAGGCGCCAGCCGCTAAAGGCCTATCCCCTCCCTGCTGCCTTCCCAAAATCATTATCTTAAAAGCTATAGAGTTAATTGGCAAAAAAATCATTTTTTCGACTGCGGTTTTGCCATGCGGGGTTATATCAAAAATACTACAGGTTTAAGCGATGAATTTTCCTGAAATGAAAATTGGTGATCTGGTCTGCCGCATCCCCATTGTTCAGGGGGGAATGGGAGTCGGTATCTCCATGGCTGGGCTGGCATCGGCAGTGGCAAATGAGGGCGGCATCGGTGTCATTGCCGGAGCGATGATCGGTATCGATGAACCGGATATTTCCACTGATCCGGCTGTGGCCAATGTCCGGGCGTTGAAACATGAAATTCAAAAAGCCAGATCATTAAGCAGCGGAATCATTGGCGTCAATATCATGGTTGCGTTAACCCATTATGCAGACCTGGTCAAAGCGGCGATTGAAGAAGGCATCGATATCATTTTTTCAGGCGCAGGTCTTCCGATGGATTTGCCCGAATATCTGACACCGGGAGCAAAAACCAAACTGGCTCCCATCATTTCTTCTGGCCGGGCCGCACGGCTGATCTGCCAGAAATGGCTTTCACGATACAATTATCTCCCGGACGCCTTTGTCCTGGAGGGCCCCATGGCCGGAGGGCACCTGGGTTTCAAGCCGGAACAGATCAATGATCCGGAATATTGTCTGGAAAACCTGCTGAAAGAGGTGATCGAGGCCATTGCCCCCATATCGGCAGCAAAGTGTGTCACGATTCCGGTCATTGTGGCAGGCGGAATCTACACCGGCCAGGATATTCATCACTATTTGTCACGTGGTGCGTCAGGCGTTCAGATGGGAACCCGGTTTGTGGCGACACATGAATGCGATGCCGATATCGCGTTCAAGGAGAAATTTTTAAAGGCCACAAAAGACGACCTGATCATCATTAAAAGCCCGGTGGGAATGCCGGGCCGGGCCATCAAAAATTCATTTCTTGAAGATGTGGCATCCGGAAACAAAATGCCGTTCACCTGTCCCTATCATTGTGTCAAAACCTGTGACCGGACAAAAAGCCCATACTGTATCGCACTGGCATTGGCAGCCGCCAAAAAGGGCAAATTCAGAAACGGATTTGCATTTGCAGGCGCCAATGCATACCGCGTTGACCGGATTCTGTCTGTCAGGGAGCTGATAGAATCCCTGCGACTGGAATATTCGGCGGCATCTGCATAATGACTGAACGGAAACCTTTTTCTGTATCAAAAAATTCGAAATTCGAAGCACGAAATCCGAAACAATGACCCAAACAAAATTTTTGAAACAGTGTATTGACTGATATATCCTTTTGGTCATTCCGACATTTGGATTTTGAATTTGTTTCGAGTTTCGGATTTTGATATTCGAATTTTGCCTGAACAGGGGTTTTTGTTCAGATACTACATAACGATATAGACTTTCCAGATGGACAGCCCTGATAATTCCCATCGATGATTTCCTGCCTGCGAAAACATCCCAGGATATGATCATTCACCATGCCGGTTGCCTGCATGTGCGCATAACAGATCGTCGGGCCGATAAAAACAAAACCGCGCTGACGCATGTCCCGGCTCAATGCTTCCGATTCCGGACTGACAGCCGGATAATCGGAAGCGGAGCGAATGACATTCACAATGGGCTGACCATCCACAAACCGCCAGATATAGGCGTCAAAGCTTCCGAACTCGTTTTGCACCTTTAGAAATTGCCTGGCATTGACGACGGCCGCCTCGATTTTCTTCCGGTTCCGGATCAATCCGGAATTCTGAAGCATCGCCTCTATTCTGGATTGATCAAAACGGGCGACGGTTGCCGGATCAAATCCCTCAAACGAGCTGCGGTATGCCTCCCGGCGTTTGAGTATGGTGTACCAGGACAGTCCGGCCTGGGCCGATTCCAGTGTCAGAAACTCAAACAATACCCGGTCATCATGAACCGGCACGCCCCATTCCCGATCATGATACGCTACATAATCGGGTTTTCTCATATCCACCCAGGGACATCGTAATGGATCGACAGGTGTCATATCATTCCGCCTTTATCGTGAAAATGGAAAAACAGGATTCAGAAGCCAGAAGTCAGAATCCAGAAAAAAGGTATATGTCATTTTCATAGATGGGGGTGAACATCGAGGAATGATTCATGAACGTTTACCGTGAAAATACACCTGATCCGTCATTCCTGCGAACGTAGGAACGATGTGAAGCGATAGCGCTATCCATAAGCAGCCTGGCTGAATGCCGTCCAGCAGCCCTTCAGCCTTCCTCCTTTATCCTTTTCGCTGGTTCCCAAGCTCCAGCTTGGGAACCAGCCCCAAAAAACAGCCTGCGGCCGCCCTGCCAGATGCAGCCCTTCAGTCTTCAGTCTTCAGCCTTCAGTCTTCAGCCTTCAGTCTTCAGCCTTCCCCCTTTATCCTTTTTCTTTCCCGGCCGTTTTCCACGCTTCCGGTTTTGAATCAGGGTAAAAATGCCGATGGCAATCCAGATGCCGTTTAAACCGACTGACGGGTAGGCTCCGTAATAAAACGAATTGACAAGCAAAAACAAGCCACCCAGCAGGTTCATGATCTGATAGGTTATGGACTTGCCATCCAGCCGCCGCATGGATACCAGCGCATAGGCCATCAGCAGCGATACGGCGCCGATCCATCCCGAAATATCGACTACCCATTTAATTGGCATGATTTGTCCGGTTACAAAATTTCAGATTCCGCGTTTCCAGCAGCATGATGGCATCCATGTCATCTGCCCTCTTTTCCCGCATAGCCTTAACAGATGTCCTTTTTAAATGTCAATCAAATCACAATGTCATTGACTTACCACTTTTGCTTCTGTTACAGGCTTTCTGGGGTAATCTTCTAACTTTTGACCGAACCCGGAACCGCAGAAGGATGAATACGGCATGCATCGGTCCGGCCAAGCAGTCAGGTAGGCCAAACTACCGGCCAACCTGACCTACCGGCTTCATTCTACAAACAGGACGCTCCTACGGAGCTTGATGGTATTTATTTTAAATACATTTTCATGATAAACGATCATGAATCATTCCGAGAGGTTCACCCCCGGTAATGCAAATGGGCCAGCCATCGTAGCCCGGCTTTTCAAAGCCGGGATAGGACATTTACCGATTAAACTTTGTCCCTTTGGCCCTATGCCCCTGAAAACCATTTTCACGGTAAATTTGTCGTTTTTAATTATTTCAACCAGCTTAACCAACAGGAAATATTGCAGTGGAATGCAGTCGCCAAGTTCATATGATCGGGTATCCGATGGACCTGGGGGCCGGCCGCAAGGGAGTGGATTTGGGGCCGGCCGCGCTTCGAATCGCCGGTATTCAGGAAAAGCTCGAGATTCTGGGCTATTCTGTCACGGATTTGGGCGATATTTGTATTTACCCCAGGCAGGATCTGACGATATTCGATCCGCGATTGAAATATGTGGAAGAAATCGCCCGGGCGGCTCAGATATTGGCAGATCAGGTTGAAACATCCCTCTCCCGGGGATATTTTCCGCTTTGTCTTGGCGGCGATCATGGGGTTGCCATTGGATCGATTGCCGGGGTTTCGGCTTTTTGCAAAAAGAACGGCAGGACCCCGGGCGTCATCTGGATCGATGCCCATGCGGACATGAATACCGAATACACCACACCGTCCGGCAATATTCATGGAATGGCCCTGGCAATTGCCCTGGGGTTCGGCGATCAGCGCCTGACCCATCTGAATGGCTATGCCCCGAAAATCACACCCGGGCACAGCGCCCTGGTCGGTATCCGGAAACTCGATACCCTGGAAAAAGAGACATTGCAACGCTGGCAGTTGCCGGTTTATACCATGACGGATATCGACAGAAAAGGCGTTGATTTTATCATCAGAAAAATATTAAAGAGTCTCAGAACCCATGTCGATCACATTCATGTCAGTTTTGATGTGGACAGCGTGGATCCGCAGGTCGCACCCGGCGTCGGAACACCTGTACCGGGGGGGCTGACCTACAGGGAGATTCATCTGCTCATGGAAACCATTGCAGAATGTGGCTGCATGTCATCGATGGATGTGGCCGAAGTCAATCCCATTCTGGATATGGGGAATACCAGCGCGGAACTTGCGGCTGATATTGTTGCATCCAGCATGGGAATGCGGATTTTATGAACCCAAGGACAATGATGTTGTGACAACTTCTCATTTACCGGTTGAAACTGTACGGTTTCGCGCTCTGGCCGTCGGATTTGTTCTGGCCATGGCCATTTGCGCCCTGACGCCCTACAACAATATCTACCACCAGGCAACGCCTCTGGGCGGGGGACATTTTCCCCTGGCCCCGTTTTTCATCCTGATCTGGTTGACCGTCCTTGTCGCCATCCTTCAAAAAATCTTTCCGACCACTTCCATTTTTACCGGCAAAGAACTGCTCATTGTCTGGACATTTTCCGTTCTCACCTCCGGTATTGCCTATACCGGACTCACCCGCACCTTTTTCATCAACCTGACCGCACCCTGGCATTTTGATACGGTGGAAAATCATTGGGCAGAGACCCTTCAGCCATTTTTCCCCCAACTCTGGCGGCCCCAGGATCCGGAAGCCATTCAACTTCTGTACAATGGACTGGAAAACGGACGGCAGATGGGACTGGGCGAACTCATCGCGCAGATTCCCTGGGTGGCATGGGTCATGCCGTTGTGTGTCTGGGGCGCCTTTATCCTGCTGGCCTACTGGGTCATGATCTGCCTGGTCAATATTTTCAGCAGGCAGTGGCTGCACTACGAACGGATGAACATGCCGTTGCTTCAGGTGCCCATGATGATCGAAGAAGCCATGAATCAGCGTGAACTGGGGCGATTTCTGTCAGACCGGTATCTGATCGTGGGCATTCTGATTCCGGTCATGCTGCACATGTTGAACGGCATCAATTTTTATATTCCATCCATTCCCCAGATTCCGACACTGATCCTGGCCGGCCCGTATTTTTCTTCCCAGGGAATTTTTTCAGCCTTTGTAAAACTCAAGATTTATATTTATCCGGCATTTATCGGATTTGCCTTTCTGACATCCAAGCAGATCTCCTTTTCATTCTGGTTTTTCTTTCTGTTGGGCGGTCTGCTTATCGGTGTTTTGTCCCTGATGGGATACAATATTCCGGATGCCGCATTGGGAATCACATTCGGGCCCACATTGTCGCGTCCGGAAGAAACCCAGATGATCGGCGCATATGGCATATTTTTTCTGTTCATCCTCTGGCTGGCCCGGCATCATATTCTGGATGTCATCCGCCAGTCGTTTGGTCTGAAAAGCCAGACGGAAAAATCCGGGGATGAATGGATGTCAGCCGGTTTGTCCTTCTGGGGGCTGATTATCGGCAGCATCGGCCTGTATGTCTGGTGCGTTTTCTTCGGGATGTCCTCCCTGACGGCATTTTTCTTTTTAAGCGCCTGCTTTATGGTCATGGTGGTTGCCACCCGGGTCATCTGTCAGGGCGGAATTGCCTATTTTACCCTGACCGCCGCACCCATCGATGGTCTTTTGTCCCTTTTCGGAGCCCGGCTTTTTTCCGGAGCCCAGATTCTTTTGGCCGGTGTCGCGCAAAAGGTCCTGTTTGTGGATTTGCGGGAGTCATTGATGCCGTCGCTGCTGCATACCCGCCGAATCACCGGCATCCTGCCGCGTCAGACCGGCATCCTGCTGATCATTCTCTTCACCCTGATTGCCGCCATTGCTGTTTCATTTACAGCCATGCTGATGCTTTGCTACAAATACGGCATTCGCGAACTGGAGCTGGAATGGGCCACACGCACCACCCTGACGACCTATGAAAACATTCAGGCTGTCATGGCCGATCCCGCGGCATCGGCATCATCCTGGATCATGATTTTTTCAATAGCAGGCGCTGCGATCATGCTGGTTCTGGTCATCTGTTATCACCGGCTGTACTGGTGGCCCATTCACCCCATCGGGTATCTGATGGCATACAGCTCGGCCATGCGGATACTCTGGTTCAGTTTTTTTACCGGATGGCTCATCAACACCCTGTGCATGCGTTACGGCGGTATCAGCCTGTTCAAAAAGCTGCGATACCTGTTTATCGGGCTCATCATTGGCGATTTTTTAATGGGCGGGCTGTGGGCCGTTATCGGTTTGACCGGGGATGTGGGTTATCGGGTGCTGCCGGATTGAGCCGGTTAGGCTGAAGGGGGAAGGCTGAAGACTGAAGGAAGAAGGCTGAAGACTGAAGACTGAAGGGGCTGCATTTCGGCTTTCTGGCGGGGCGGCCGGCTTTACCGCTGAAGGCGGACTGACCACTGGCCACTAACCACTGTTTTCTGGTCACGATCTGATATGCTATGGCACAGGGGAAAAGATGACTCAAATAACTGAAAACGCCCTGATCGGCGCCGACGGGCGACCCCGCTTCAATATCTACAGTACTCCCCTGACAGCCCTCAATCTGGAAGATTTTCGCCCATACGGCATGAAAAATGGTTCCTCCATTGCCAAAAACTGCATTCTGAAGTACCGGATCAAACACTGGGAATACCTTGGCATCTGCAACGCCGACATCATCTTTGGCATCGCCATCGTCCGCCTGGGGTATATGTGCAACCTGTTCGCCTATCTTTTTGAACGGCAAAACGCCCGGCTCAGCGAATTCAATGTTCTGACACCCGGCGGAAACGCAGCAATTTTTGACGGAAACTCCCTGACCGGTTCAGTCACCTTCAACAGCGGGAATACGGTTGTCCGGATGACCGGGGATTCCGAAACCATCACGGTCAATGGGTCGATCCAGGACGCGCTTTCCATCAGCCTTTCTTTTGACAGACATGAAGATCCCCTTGTCTGCCTGACCCGGGTGGGTCTGAAAGGCTTTAACTACACCCACAAGCAGGCCGGTATTCCTGTCAGCGGGACAATCCGGCACAAAGGGGTTTTGTGGCATATTCCAAAAGACCGGTCTGTTGGTGTTCTGGATTATACACTGGGATACCTCGCCCGCCATACGTTCTGGAACTGGGCATCTGGCGGCGGCATGGACATGGCGGGAAACCGCATCGGTTTCAATCTGGTTCAGGGGATCAACGAAACCGGATTTACGGAAAATGCATTATGGGTCAATGGCCGTCTTGTCAAAACCGATTCGGTTGATATCCGGTATGATGATCTGGATCTTCTCAAGCCCTGGCGCATCCAGTCAAACGACGGTCGGGTCAGTCTCCGGTTTTTCCCCGAGGGCAAGCGTTCGGCAAACATCAATGCCGGTCTGATTGTCAGCAAATTTCACCAGCCGTTTGGCCGGTTTGAAGGGGTGTTGCGGGATGGCGATCAGGTCTGGCAACTGCAAAACGCCGTCGGCTTTACAGAAGAACACTATGCCAAGTGGTGATATACCCCGTTCGGGCTGATCATCCCTGTCCGGAAAATATCTGTGGATCACATATCCACCCTTCAATGGAATCGGCATCGTCCGGAACACCATAATTTTTTTCCCGCATGCGCCGGCACCGCGGGTTGACCAAAGGGAAAATCCAGACCGGCAACCCATTCCCCTTCCGTACACAGCCATTGCTCAAATCCGGAAAAATCTCCCGGATACGCTCCGTTGGTTCCGCCAGGTTTTCGACTTCCAGAATGTTATTTTCCAGAGTACAGACCGCCAGAATCAGCCGCTTCCGGTTCTTTGCGGAAGACATGCCGGATGACGGCGCACTGGTGAAGTCCAGGCCATAGACGCGCATTTTATTTTT